>JBIKYB010000234.1:0-8362 GCA_044355475.1 Prosthecobacter sp. | reverse complement strand
TTGCGATAGCGCTCGGCAATCTCGGCGGCCAGTTCCGGCCGCCCCAATTGTATGGGTCTTCGTGCCATGATGCCCTCGTTACAGCATCCCTTACCATAATACTACAATTATTCGGTCAGCTTGGTATAACATCGTCAAAGTGACAACCACGCGCGACTGGAGTGGATTAATCCAGCTCACCCAGCTCAAGCAAAAGGTGGCGCTGGTTGAGGTTGTCGGAGTCGTTGAAGCGAAGCAGCCAAGCTGTGGTGCGGCCTACATCGGTGTGGCCGAGGATAAAAGCGCCATCACGACGAAAGTGGTCCTCCCAGTGGTCTTTCCTGGGGTGATACAAACGCGTTAGCTTACCGGTGTCAGGATCGAGACTGGCGAGATTCGGCCCCTTGATTGCATTGCACCAAGAACAGGCCAAAGCGAGGTTTTCAAGGTCATGGGTGCCACCATGCTGCTGCGCAATGACATGCTCGACATGAAACGGGCTCTCCTCCTCATGCTGCTGACGCAGGCGACAGTATTCGCAGCGATGGTTCGCGCGGTTTTGCACCTTAAGCCGCGTCGTGGGGTCCATGCATCAAGCAGCTTGGCGCTTCAGAAACAGTCGAGCCTGGAGTTTGAGGATCGACATCATCTTCCCTGCGTAGATGTAGCTCCAGTATTCGGATTCTTCATCGCGGGTGAGCCTGCCTTCATTGGCCTTAGCAGCGAGTTCTTCCATCCGGGCCGTTTTGGCAGAGTCGGGCTCGATTTGAATGATGTTCGCTGCCGTTTCGGACGTGAAGCACGGACGGGCAGGGTCGAGCATCTTTTCGAGGCTGGAAAAGGCATTCATAACGTTCGGAGCCTGCCATACAGCGCGCCTGACCGCAACCAAGGTGTGTGATTCCCCGAGAGAGCTTGTTTTGCTGTCACGTTCAAGCAGGCATCATGAACCGCCGCTCCTTCCTAAAGCAAACCGCCGCCTATGTCTCCGCACCTGCCATCCTGAGTGCGAAGTCGCCGAACTCGATGTTCCATGTCGCCTCCATCGGCGTGGGTGGCATGGGCGGAAACACGATGATGAGCGTGCTCCAGCATCCGAAGGTGCGGATCGTGGGGATGTGTGACGTGGATGCCAAAACGCTCGCTCTTGCCACGAAGGGCATGAGTTCGCGAAGGAAAGAGCATCAGGATCCAGAGGCGGCGAAGCGTCTCGAAGACACGGCCACGTTCCGCGATTACCGCGAGATGATCGCGAAGCTGGGCGACACGGTGGACGCGATCACCATCGGCACCCCGGATCACATGCACGCGGCGCAGGCGGTGACGGCGTTGCGGGCGAAGAAGCATGTCTATTTGCAGAAGCCGCTGACGCATCACCTCCATGAGGCACGTATTCTCGGTGTGGAGGCAGCGAAGGCCGGGGTGACGACGCAAATGGGCACGCAGGGCCATTCGGCCATCGAAACTTCGCTGGCAGTCGATCTCATCAAGAGCGGTGCCATCGGTAAAGTGAAGGAAGTCATCTGCTGGGAGAACAAGAAGGCCAATTGGTGGCCGAAAGTCACGGAACGCAAAGCGCAGGCCGATCAGGCACCGGAGCACATCGACTGGAACCTGTGGCTCGGTGTCGCGAATGAAGTGCCGTTTCTCGAAGGCGCTTATCATCCGTCCATGTGGCGTTCGTGGGTGGATTTCGGTGTTGGTATGATGGGCGACATGGGCTGCCATTACTTCGATGTCGTCTTCGCCTGCCTCGGTCTCGCCGCACCGAAGCGCGTGCGCTGCCTCGACGAAGGCAGCAAGGGCGATCTGTATGCGCAGAAGCGCCACTTAGAGCTCGAATTCCCCGGCACGCCGCTCACGGCGGGCGATACGATCAAGATGACCTGGAGCGACGGCGGTTATCCGTATGACAGCCGAGTCATCAAACCCAGCGTGCTTACCAAGGACACGCCGAGCGGTATCTTCTTCATCGGCGAAAACGGCGGCATCTTCAAACCGCACAGCCAGCGCCCGTGGCTCGTGCCCGAGGCGAATTTCACCGGCCACGCCTATCCGAAGACACGCATCGCCAATCACTACACCGATTGGGTCGATGCCTGCATGAAGGGTGAAAAAGCCAGCACCGATCTGCCGACCTATGGCTGCCCAGTGACGGAGGCAGTGCTCCTGGGTGTGCTTTCCGAGCGCAATCCGGGTGATTGGATCGAATGGGATGCCGCGACTGGCAAGGTGACGAACAAGCCGGAGCTGAACGCTCAGCTCACGCGGAAGTATCGCGATGGCTGGAGCGTCGAAGGCTTGGGCTGAGTGCCTCAGAGACGTTCGGCGGAAGGCTGACGCCATCCGCTACGGTAGCGGCGTGCGTGAGCGCGACTGCTTAACATTCGCAAAGCAACGGCAAAAATCAGCGCAAGTTTGGCATTGCTGGGGTTGCGCATGGCGGAGCGCGCCGTAGCATGCGCGGTCTCATGAGCGCGCACGAGCACAAACCAGACTCACGTCTGAAGCAGGCGGAAAAAATCGCCACCCATCCCGAGCAGTACAAAGTCTGCGAAGGCTGCGGTTCCATCGTGGTCACCCGTGCGGTGACGTGCCCAAGCTGTCATGCCTACATGTTCGACAACACGCCCGTGCGCGTGATCGCGCAGGCGAAGGAACTGGCGCTGCGAGCCGCGAACTCAGTGCTGGCGTCGGATTTGTCGTAGATTCGACGGGGCGTTTCCTGGAAGGAACCCTTTTCCTGATCTTGATCAGAGTCATGCTCTGCTGACCTCTGTGGTGCTTCAAGCTTCTGTCCCAGGCTCGCATTGATCCACGCCATCTTCACATTGCTGCCGCTCTTGTGAGGCTCGGGCTTGCCTTTGAACAGCTTTAAGCCTCCGGCGCGTGGCTTGGGATAGACGCCGAGCATGAGGATGATGACAACGAAAGCCGAGAAGGCATCCAACACACGGGTGAGGACGACAAACCCAGCGGCTTCTCCTGCTGCTCCGGGTCGGCCAGCTTCACGACGTAGGCCTTTTCAAAATCCTCCGAACTCCACTGCCACAACTGCGTGAAGTTCAGCAGCGCGTCGAGGTTCGCCGAAAGCACCGGCAGCCTGCGCTCCTGGGCCTGTGCCAGACGAGGGACGCATGCGACGAAGGAAACGCAAAGGACGGCAGCAAGACGAAGCATGCGGCCAGTTTTACCTGCTTCGCACCGCTGGTGTCAATCATTGTCCGCGTTTCGAGAAAGGTCTCAAAGCGCCGCGGTACCGTTCGCATAATGCCAGGCAGCTTCTTCACGCTGGCGAAGGTGCTGCGTTACATGGTGGTGGCAAAGAAGGCATAACGGCTTCGGTTCCGGCATCACGACAACCCTGCTTGCTGCTGATCTCAAGTCATTCGGCCATGCCGCCAATGGGAAACCCAGATGCTTGCTTTCGTCGGCATCTCTGTTTGTCAGCCCGTTGCAGCCTGACACCCTTTCCCCCAGTCATCTGCCCGCCGACAAGACCGGTTCAGGGAAAACCGGACAGTGAAGATCGTTCTTGAAAGCCATCTGAAGTACTGGCATTCTTGACATGTCGGAAGGTGAAATTCGGCTCCACGCCGTGTGATGAAGGGCTAAGGCTCTGAGTCCTCTACCTTCCGACTTTTTATTTTCATCAGATCGAGCGGCGGGCGCTTCCGGGTGTGATAAGTGCCGTAGCTGGCCTCAGAGATGTCGTCAGCATCCACCAGCAGGGCCACCTTCGGCCAGATCAGGTCCAGAAAACGGTCTTCGTTTTTGGCAAAGAGACGCTGCACGGCCCACAGGCAGTAATCCACCACTTGCAGGCCGGTGCTGTCTTTGGCTGGCATAGCCAGCACATCCACCGTCGCGTTCGCATAGGTTCCGGCAGCTTTCGTCGAATGCTTTTGCGCGTGCAGCAGATGCTCCCGCAGAGAGCGGGTGCGGGCCTTGCCCCGGCTCGCAAAGATGACCTTGTAGGCGGGTTCGGTGTGCAGCTTCTTGTCAAAGAGCCGCCGCACGGCGCTGTCGTAAAGTTCGCTCGGTGCATAGCGATAGGTAGGATCGCGCTGGTTGCGCAGCACCACCCGCCGCTTCACGGCGGACATGGTGCGGATGATGCCATAAAAATTGAGGTCATGCCGCAGCAGCACCTTGAAGACCTCCCGCCTCACTTCGGGGAGATCGTCCTTGGCGTGAAAGAACAGGGCTGTCTTGCCTGCCTCCGGCTGCATGGATGGCACACCTTTGAAGTACGGATCGGCCAGCAGGCCGGCCCGGAGTTCAGCCAGCTCTTTCTCCACCGCCGTCAGATCAGCGAACTCCACCATGCCAAGGATGAAATGATCCTGAACTTTCCCGGTGCCAATGAGCACCCGCCCCTTGGAATCGAAAATCACGCCGTCACCGCTTTCATCCACAAAGTAGTGATGCGGCGGCGGTTCGTCTGCGTGATGGGTGCCGGTGTCGGACATGCGCGTTACTCCTGCTTGAGCCAGCTTAACGCCTTCTCCTCCCCCCGCCTCAATCGCCACTGCCACGGCACGTTTGCTTGGGCAAGGAGCGTCTGGGAAAGCACCGGCAGCCTGCGCTCCTGGGCCTGTGCCAGATGAGGGACGCATGCGACGAAGGAAACGCAGAGGACGGCAGTAAGACGAAGCATGCGGCCAGTTTTACCCGCTTCGCACCGCTGGTGTCAATCTTTGTCCACGTTTCGAGGCAGTCTAACGGGCCGCAGAACGAGCGCATAATGCCAGGCATCTTCTCGCGCAGCTTCGGCAACCGCTGGCGTGCGGGGGGCCTCATTCACCGACAGGACGCACGTAGGTATTCCGAACTCTCTTGGAATTTTTGAAATAGGAACGCCAAATCAAAAAGAAAAATACCTCCCTTATTGCTACTGGATATATGCCATTACTAGCCTCAGACAACACACTCCATGGGAGGTCGATCACAACCAGGATCGCCACGCACTCGATGAAAATAAAACCCCACAAGCGATCCGCGAGATATTTGTTTGCGATAGACCGACCATTCTGATCGCCACTCCAGATTCTGCATCCAACAACAAAACCGTAACTCAAAAGCAATGCAGAGCTGATGTTCTCCCAGATTATGGCATTCTTAATGTTTGGATAGTAGTCAAAGCTGGCTTGAGAATCATGCCAAGTAGCCGCCATCTGACCTATTGTGAAAAGTGGGCCAATGATTGTGATGCTCACACAAAAAAAGATCAGCCACCCACCAACGCCTTTCGGGCCCACTGAGCCCCTTGGCATCGGAGAAGGAACTGACACCGTCTCCATTGCGCACACGAGTGGTGGTGGAGGGGGTGTCGCTGAAACGGGCAGGGGGGGAGGGGTAGGTGTTAGGACTGTGCTTAACGGAGCCCATTCAGCCATTCCCTCTTTCCATGCGAGGGTGATTAGCGCAACAGCCCCGCTGTTCAGCATCGCATGAATCTGCTCGGCGGTGAATGGCCCTTCCTGCCTATTGTTCTGGAAGATGTGGATTAGCGGACTCATTTGTTGATGGAACATTTAAGCGCTGGCACCGCGCAAAGGTAGCAGGGTTGAGTTGAGATCAGACCAAATCAAATCAAGGAAGAAAGAGAGAGCTGCAGCGGTAGTCCAGCCCTGCCTGGTTCGCTGTTTCGGTCGGATTCATGATGCGGCCTGGACGAGTAAAACCAAGTCGTAGTCTCCACGTGAGCTGCGAAATGCTGATCCATCCAGTTGAAACCCGAAGCGTGTAAGTGTCCGCTTCATAGGCTCGTTGTCCGTGCGAGTCGTTGCATAAACAAGTCTGCCAGATGCATAAGGCACGATCTGCTCTACAAGTGGACGGGATAGGCGCTGCCCCTGATGTGTAGGAGAAACGAAAACCCAACCAAGTTCTAAGGGATATGAATCCGTTGGAGACGATGCTTGTGCCCGATGAAATATATTCGTTCGGTATCCATTGTTTGGGCGCTTGAGCGCTGAGATGCCGCAAAGCTCATCCATCGGGTCGTAGAGAAAAAGCAGGTGCGCCGCGTTGGTGATGCGTTGCCGCAGACCATCCTCTGCAACTTCGCCTCCAGCGCACACCATTGCCTCAAAAGCATCAAGTTCATTGGGCGTGCAATCTGCTGGCGACTTGATTCGCGTGGTTATCATAAGATGGGAGAAAAGCCGAACGCCACCAAACTTAGCGGCCAGAAAAGAAAAGATGCCAGGCAGTATGCAGGCATTATGCCCGGTTTGAGCCGTCAATCTCAGGATTTTGGCCGAATTCCCGGGATGTTGGCGGGATTCCTGGGTTGCGGACCAGCGCTCCTGAGAGCACGGGCTGGCGGGTGAGGAGCGCCGTCTGGAAAAGATGCCAGTCATTATACCCTGCCCCCGCTGCGGCAAGGCTCTGCTCCAGGAGGACGAGCAAGGCGATGTGACGATGTGGGATTAATTGATCGGAAGATGGGTGGCCCGCGCTGGTGCTGGAACCAGCCCGCCGACCTGCGAGTTGAGGGCTCAACCCTGGGATCGGTGCCTCAACTCCGGGGCTGGGCGGCCGATCCGGGGGTTCGTCCGGTGAATCCTGGGATTCATGGCGGCCTGCGCGCTCTTTTTCAGCCCGCACCAAGGGTCGGGTGCGCTGCGGGTGGAACCGTGAGGCCTACCCCAGGATTCAGGGTGTGGTGCCACTGAACCGCCCGCCCGCCCCCGTGATCCATACCGTGGTTCCTTGGAACCACCGCCCAACCTTGGAACCATGGCGTGTCTCCACGGAACGGTGAGGTCATGCCGTGAAACCCTCCGCCCAAACCGGTGAGTGGCGCGGAGAATCACGCGCAGGATTTGGCCGATTCCAGGCACTGCGGCACCGCTCCACGGAGCCATGGCGTCATGCCGTGGAACCACCCGGCCAACCCCGGGGTTGGCGGCTTGAACCCCAGGCCGGAGGTGACGGTTCTCAGGAACCACGGCCTCGGCGGGCGGGTGCGGGCGGCGATTCCACAGAACCGTCGGGAGCGTGGACGGAGCGCCGCGCCGGTGGAATGACGGGCCGGAGGGCCGGGATGGGCGGCTTTGCTGATCCGAGATCGAAATTTTTTCGGGGGTTTTCAGATTCGGCTAAGTCATTCATCGTCAATTGATTTAGACTGGGCGGATGCGCCGGGAAAAGGCCTGGGAAATGACGTCAGGCTGCAACTGGCTGAGAAAGTCACCGCTTGATCGAGTCACTTTCAGCCTTCGCCCAAATCCAGCTCGAGTAGTCGTCGATCTCGTGGAGATCGTTCAGCGCCGAGTCGGTCAGGCGGACTTGGAACGACGTTGTGTCCATTTGAGTTCCAGAAGCTCCCTGGCCTCCGCCAAAGGACGTTCACGCCCGTTCCGAACATCGTCCTCCGCCGCCGCGATGTCCCGCAGCAGCCGGGCATCATCATGCAGCTCGCGCCAAGCTGACGAGTCCTCTGACAGCTCGGCCAGCCAGGACATGGTTTGCTGTTTGGTGCTCACGCATTCAAAGCTAACACCCCGCCATTCTGGGTGCAACGCTATCTTCATGGGTGGCTGAAGAGCCTGCTTTCAAGCCTATCGAAGGCTCTTAGACGGCATGCCAGCCTTGTGTCACAGACAGGGGCGTCCGCGCTGCTATTTCGCCACCACAGCCGCAGCAGGCGGCGTCAGCACCTTTTGCAGGGGCTTGGGATAGACGCCGAGGATGAGGATGATCACGGCGAGGAGTCCGGCGACGGCTTTGGAGGCGGTGCTGAGGGTCAGAGTGGTGGTTTCGACGCCTTCGGTGGTGTACATCGCGAGGATGGTCTTGAAGTAGTAGTAGAAACCGGCGGCGGCGGCGATGACGGCGCAACTGAGGGCACCCCAGTAGCCGTGGTCGGCGAGGCCGAGGAAGACGAAAAGCTTGCCGATGAACCCGGCGGTGAGCGGCAGACCGGCGAGGGAGGCGAAGGAGATCGTTATGAACAAGGCCAGCGTCGGATTGCGCTTGGCGAGGCCGGTAAAGTCCTTGATGTCCTCGCCTAGGCCGTTGGCGCGCATGAGACCAAGGCCGAGGAAGCCGAGGACGGTCATGGGCAGGTAGGTGGCAAGGTAGAAGGCGACGATGCCGCCAGAGGAAAGTTCAAAGCGGGCGGTTTCGCGGCAGGCGAGGGCGAGCAGCAGGTAACCGGCGTGCGAGATGCTGGAGTAGGCCAGCAGGCGCTTCACGCTGGTCTGGAACATGGCGGGCAGACTGCCGAGCAGCACAGTGAGGGAGCCGATGACGAGCAGGAAGGCCTGGATCTCGGTGCTGATGACCGAGCCAGGGGCGAGGAAGGCATCCAACGCACGGGTGAGGACGACAAACCCGGCGGCTTTTGATCCGACGGAGAGGAAGGCGGTGA
>JBIKYB010000037.1:0-25395 GCA_044355475.1 Prosthecobacter sp. | reverse complement strand
GGCTGTGGAACCGTGTTTGAAGCGCACGCGTCTGTTCCACCTGAGCGCAGGTAAAATGATGGGGGGTAAAATGATGTCCAAACCTCTCTGCTGAACCATCACTTTACCCGTCATGGAGCAAAACCCACGCTGCGTTCAGAAGCGGTAGGTGATACCGGCGCTGAGGTAATGGAAGAGGGCGGAGGTGTAGGTGGTGTCGCTGTCCACACCGCCTTCGAGAATGCGATAGCCCAAACGCAGGGCGATGTTCTCCGTGGCGTGATACTGCATGGCGGCCAGTACATCCTCGGCACGGCCATTGGGTCCCACGAGAGCATCGCCCTCCAGCAGGAGGCTGAAGCGCGGCGCGAAACGCCAGTCGAGGCGGAAATTGATCAGCGGCACGAAGCCGAGATTGGAGTCCCGGGCGGAAAGGCCGCCCTGATTGACCTGGATGGAGGCATCGCGAATCTTCCCCGTCAGACCCATGCCGAAGGTGAGGGTGTCGGTGGTGATGAAATTGTAGCGGTAGGTGAGGCGATAGGAGTCGAAGCGGTAACGCGCCGTGGTGGGCGTGTTCGCGGCGAAGGTTGTACCAGCAAAGTTGACCGGAGTGGCGAAGGCTCCGTCCGACTCGGTGCGCAGTGGGGCGGCGAGCACGGAGAAATCGTGTCGTGTGCCCATGTGCCAGGTGGCGCGGCCACGGAAGAACACCGCCGGTTCTGCATTCAAGTCACTGGCCAGCGAGAACAAGGTGCCTGTGTCTGCTGGGATGCGGACATCATTGGTGCCGGTCCAGACCGCGCCGGATTCAAAGTCCAGACTCATCTCCGCTCGTGAAGTGGAGGCAAACAGGCAAGGCAAGAGGACGGCAAACAGGAGAGGTTTCATCATGGTAGCTTACAAACGTCTGCGTTCCTTCCCTGGACTCCTCCATTCTGAAAAAGGCGAGATTCAGCGGCAGTAGGCCTGCCATGTCTTCATTCCGTCGGAATCTTGGGGTCTGGCAGGTGCGGCAGGACGTGATCCGAGTGAGAGCAAAGGCTTACAGCAGGCACTCCGCGATCTGCACCGCGTTGAGCGCCGCGCCTTTGAGGAGCTGGTCACCGACGACCCAAAAAGCCAAGCCGTTGTCGAGGGCGCAGTCCATGCGGAGGCGACCGACGGCGCAGTTGTCACGGCCCGCGATGTCGAGGGCGAGCGGATAGACCTTGTTCGCGGGATCGTCGAGAATGTCCAGACCGGGGGCTTTGCTGAGCACCTCGCGGGCAGCTTCGACCGTGACAGGCTTTTCAAACTCGGCGCTGATGGCGATGCTGTGGGCGCGGAAGACCGGGATGCGCACGCAGGTCACGGAAGCGCGGAACTTGTCGTGATGCATGATCTTGCGGCCCTCGTTTTCCATCTTCATCTCTTCCTTCGTGTAGCCGCTGTCGAGGAACGAATCGACCTGCGGGATGGCGTTGAAGGCGATCTGATGCGGATAGACGTGCGGCTTGCTGTCGAGCTTCGCCGCGTCCCAGGCGCGGTTTTGAGATGCCCACTCGCGGGACTGGTTCGCCAGCTCCTCAATGGCCTGCGCTCCGGTGCCGGACACGGCCTGGTAGCTGCTGGCAAAGATGCGCTTCACGCCAAAGGCCTGGTGCAGCGGATACAGCGCCATCAGAGAGATCGCCGTGGTGCAGTTCGGGTTCGCGATGATGCCCTTGTGCAGTTTCACGTCGGCAGCGTTGATTTCCGGCACGACGAGCGGCGTGTTTGGGTCCTGGCGGAAGTAGGAAGAGTTATCCACGACCACCGCGCCCGCCTTGACGGCATGCGGAGCAAAATCGCGTGAGATGCCGCCACCAGCGCTGAACAGCGCGATGTCGATGCCCTGGAACGAATCCGGCGTGAGTTCCTGGATGGTGATGTCCTCACCCTTGAACTTCAGCTTCTTCCCGGCGCTGCGTGCGGAGGCGAGGAGGGTAAGCTGGCCGACGGGGAACTGGCGCTGTTCGAGGCAACGGATCATCTCCGCGCCCACAGCGCCCGTGGCTCCGACGATGGCGACGTTTTTCAGGGTGCTCATGGTATCAGGTTTGGGGGTGGTTGAAAAAGGGCCGCGATACTACGGGCAAGCCGCCGGGATGCAAGGACGGGAAAGGTGCTTGCCTGAAAGCCTGTCACCGGCTGAAATCATCTATTATGACCACCCTGGAGTCCATCTGCGCTGACATCACCACGCTCGACGTGGATGCCATCGTCAACGCTGCCAACACCTCGCTGCTCGGTGGGGGTGGCGTCGATGGCGCGATCCATCGCGCAGCGGGGCCGGAACTGTTAGCGGAATGCCGCGAGTTGAACGGTTGCCGCACCAGTGAAGCGAAAATCACCAAGGGGTACCGCCTCAAGGCACGCCACGTCATCCACACGGTCGGGCCGATCTGGAAAGATGGCAGCAAGCGCGAGGCGGAGCTGTTGCGGTCGTGCTATCAGCACTCATTGGAACTTGCCGCGAAGAACGAGCTGCAAAGCATCGCTTTTCCGTGCATCTCGACCGGCGTGTATGGCTACCCGGCGGATGACGCGGCGGCCATTGCCGTGAGGACTGTGGTTCAGTTCATGGAAAAGCCTTCTTCCATCCAACGTGTGATCTTTTGCTGCTTCTCTGACCAAGATCGGCGGCGGTATGAGACCCTGATCGGAGGCAGCACGACTCATCCATGACTCACACGCCTTCATCGCCTCGCCGTCACGGATTCCGTGTGTCTCTGTGGGATGTCTTGATCCTGCTGCTGAGCCTCGGCCTCACGTTCTGGCTCAGGGCACAGGATTTTCCGTTGTGGTGGATCGTTCCGATGGTCGTGGGGCATTTCTTCCTCTTCTGCAATGTGTTCCGGGTGTGGTGGCGGCTTGAGCTGTCCTGGGCGGTGGCTTTTGTGATGATGGTCGGAATTCATCTGGCCGCAGGCCACATAGGATGGCTGTCGCCCCTAATCATGCAGACGCCCGTGACGCTGTTCGTGGTGTGGCTGCAAATGCGCTCACCCTGGTATCACGGCATCTTGGCCCGGCGGGTGAATCCACGATTGAATGAGTATTTGGACGGCGCACCCTAATTTCCCACGCCTCTCGCTCGAAGCGCTGGAGCTTTCGTTGCTGCAGGGAGCTGAACATACAGGTCGCCTTGGAGAAGAACGAAAGGGTCGGTTCACGAGACGCGGATGTGATCCTCAGCGCGGAAGAAACCGTTGCAGCACCTCGAAATGGCCGGTGGCAGCGCTGATGTCCGCGTTCAGATCCTCCATACGGATCTTGTAGGGCGAATCGACAGGCGTGATGAACGGCACTCGGCTGACGCGGGCAAAAATCATGCCGTGATAACGGCCCGTGATGACGAACCGCGAACGTGCGATGGCTGCAAAGGCCGCCTGCGGCCCTGGCCGGGCGATGATCTGCGATTGGGGGAACTGTGCGGTGACCTCAAGGAGCAGCTTGTCATCGTCCACCGGTGCTCCCATGCCCAGCCAGCGAGTTTGTGCATCGCTGGCGGCAAACTGACGGATATAGTGATTGATCAGCACGTTCCGTGCATTGACGAGACCCGCAGGAACCAGTGTGACGATTCGTGGCACCTCCTCGGTCAATTCCACCCTCGGTTGATACAGATAGGCCGCATCTGGAAAAAAACGCACGTCATTCCGCCCACTCAGTTCCTGTGCGATGCGCACGCAGTTCGGTGAGCGCAGCGTGATGAAGGCCGCTAACTTCAAATAGGGCACCCACGGTTTCAGCGCGGCAGTGTACTCGGCCTCGCGGTTGAACTGAAATTGAAAACCGCAGGACAAGATGCCCCACGGAATGCCACGCGCGATGGCGGCATCCATGTAGAACTTCATGGCACGGAAGTGTGGCGATTCCGCGTCAGCCTGGCCGTCCTTCGGGTTGTTGTAGAGAATGCCACCGCCACCGAGCACAAGCAGCGTGAGATCTTCCGGGAGGGCGGCAGGCAGGTCGGAATTGTAGATCACCAACTCGTGCCCCGGCAATTGCTGCGCGAAGACGAGCGGATAGGTGTCGTCACCGACGTTGCCGTAACCGGATGCGCCGACAAAGGCGATTTTCATGGCCACAAGCAAGCGCAGGATTCGGCATGCCGCCAGTCTTCAAGAGACTCAAGTGCTGAGAAAATGATCATGCGGCTGCCCAAAGTGCTTTTTCCTCTCGGCGCAGTAAATTGTGCTCAAGCGTGAGATGCGGCGAGGTGAATGTGGCTCGGTGCCATCTGCAAAGCCTCCAGGCCCATGAAGCAAGCCTGATGCAGCAGCGTTAGCCTTGCTTCGGGCTGCACACTAGGATGCTCCAAAACAAAACCCCGTCCCAACCGATGTCGGCCGAAACGGGGTTCAGTGGGGGGTGGGTTTCAGATCACTTCTTCAAATCGAAGCGGTCCAAATTCATGACCTTGGTCCAGGCGGCGACGAAGTCGGTGACGAACTTCCCTTTCGCGTCTTCGCTGGCATAGACCTCGGCGGTGGCGCGGAGTTGGGAGTTCGAGCCGAAGACGAGATCGACGGAGGTGACCATCCACTTCATCGCGCCGGTTTCGCGGTCGGTGCCTTCGTAGAAGTGCTCGCAGCGGGGCGAGACCTCCCATTCGTTATTCATGCTGAGCAGGTTCACGAAGAAGTCGTTGGTGAGAGCACCTCGATTTTTCGTGAGCACGCCGAGATCAGGATGACCGGTGTTCGTGCCGAGCGCTCTCATGCCGCCGATGAGCACGGTCATCTCGGGAACGGAAAGCGTGAGGAGCTGGGCGCGGTCCACGAGATTCTCGGGTGCAGGGCGGTCAAGCTCATGGCCGAGGTAGTTGCGGAAGCCGTCGTGCTTTGGTTCGAGCACGGCGAAGGATTCGACATCAGTCTGATCCTGCGTGGCATCCACGCGACCGGGGCTGAAGGGCACCGTAACCTCATGACCAGCTTTCTTCGCGGCGGCTTCGACTGCGGCGCTGCCGCCGAGTACGATCAAGTCCGCGAGCGAGACCTTCTTTTTGCCGGTATTGAACTCGGTTTGGATCTTTTCCAGCGCGGCGAGCACTTTGGCGAGTTGCGTCGGGTTGTTCACTTCCCAGTCTTTCTGCGGTGCGAGACGGATGCGGGCACCATTGGCACCGCCGCGCTTGTCACTGCCACGGAAGGTGGAGGCGGAAGCCCAAGCGGTGGAGACGAGTTCGGAGGTGGTGAGACCAGAGTCGAGCAGCTTGGCCTTGAGCTGGGCGATGTCCTGCTCGTTGACGAGTTCATGATCCAGGTTTGGAAGCGGGTCCTGCCAGATGAGTTTTTCCTTCGGCACTTCAGGGCCGAGGTAGCGAGCGAGCGGCCCCATGTCGCGATGGGTGAGCTTGAACCAGGCCTTGGCGAAGGCGTCGGCGAACTCCCCGGGATTCTCCAGGAAGCGCTTGGAGATCTTGTGGTAGATCGGGTCTTCACGCAGCGCGATGTCGGTGGTGAACATCATCGGCGCATGTGATTTGCCAGCGACGTGCGCATCCGGCACGGTGCCTTTGCCAGCGCCACCTTTCGGTGTCCACTGCTGGGCACCTGCGGGGCTTTTGGTCAGCTCCCATTCATAAGCGAAGAGGTTGGTGAAATAACCGTGCGACCAAGCTCGCGGCGTAGTCGTCCAGGCACCTTCCAGGCCGCTGGTGATGGTGTCTTCCGCGTTGCCTTTGCCGAACATGTTTTTCCAACCGAGGCCCATTTCTTCCAGCGGCGCGGCTTCGGGTTCGGGGCCGACATTGCCCTCTGGCGGTGCGGCTCCATGCGCCTTGCCAAAGGTGTGACCACCGGCGATGAGCGCGACGGTTTCCTCATCGTTCATCGCCATGCGGGCAAAGGTATCACGGATGTCCTTGGCGGCGGCCAGCGGGTCAGCTTTGCCGTTTGGACCTTCGGGATTCACATAGATCAGGCCCATTTGCACAGCGGCGAGCGGCTTGTCTAATTGACGCTCGTCCTTGTAGCGCTTGTCACCCAGCCAGGTGCTTTCAGGCCCCCAGTAGATGTCTTCCTGCGGCTCCCACACGTCGGCACGACCACCGGCAAAGCCGAAGGTCTTGAAGCCCATGGATTCGAGCGCGACGTTGCCTGTGAGGATCATCAAATCGGCCCACGAGATCTTGTTGCCATATTTCTGTTTGATAGGCCAAAGCAGGCGGCGGGCCTTATCGAGGCTCGCATTGTCCGGCCAGCTATTCAGCGGGGCAAAGCGCTGCGTGCCATAGCCAGCTCCGCCGCGACCATCGCTCACGCGGTAGGTGCCGGCGCTGTGCCAGGCCATGCGGATCATGAAAGGGCCGTAGTGGCCCCAATCAGCCGGCCACCACTTCTGCGAGGTGGTCATGAGTTCACTGAGATCCTTCTTCAAAGCCGCGAGATCGAGCTTCTTGAACTCCTCAGCATAGTCGAAGCCCTCGCCCATCGGGTTTCCTTTCGGCGAGTTTTGGTGAAGTATTTTGAGGTTGAGCTGGTTGGGCCACCAGTCGCTGTTCGTCATGGCTCCGGCGGCGGTGTGGCGGCCAGGCGCTGCGGGTGAGCCCATCACCGGGCACTTGCTGATGTCATTCATGGGTTTGTCGGGTTGGGGTTGGGCGGGCTTGTCCTGTGCAGATGCAAAGACTGCCGGAGTCAGCATCAGCGAGGCAAGCAAGGCCCTGTGTTTGGGTGGTTTCATGGCGTCGGGTTGGTTTATGGTGGGGTGCGAACCAAGGTTGGTGGTCGGCATGCAAACCTGTTGGTGGATGATCGTGGATGCATCCAATGCATTGTCTGAATGCTTGCCATGCACGCGGCGCATCGCTATGGGGCAGCATGCGGAACGAACTGAATTTCCATCTGCTCGAACAATTCGTGGCTCTGGCACGGACCAAAAACTTCACCCGTGCGGCTGAGGAGCTGAGTCTTTCCCAATCCGCGCTGAGCCGCGCCATTCAGAAACTCGAAGAGCAGCTCGGGCAGCCTTTGTTTGAGCGCAAGCCGCGCGAGGTCGTGCTCACAGATCACGGTGAACTGCTGCTGGAGCGCTCCCAGTACATTTTGAAGCTCATGGAGGACACCTTTGCCGAGCTTTCCGAGGCTGGTCGGCGAGGCCGTATCCGGCTCGGTGCCATTCCGACCATCGCGCCTTACTTCTTGCCCGGCCTGCTGAGGCGTTTCGCCAAAGCGCACCCAGACATCGCGGTCATCGTGCAGGAGGACACGACCGAAAACCTCATCAAACGATGCAGCCATGGCGAGATCGACCTCGCCATCCTCGCCCTGCCTGTCATCGCGAAGTATCTGGAGGTCGAGCCGCTCTTTGATGAAGAACTGCTGCTCGTGCTGCCAGTCGGGCATCCGCTCGCCGCCTCGAAGGCTGTCGCCATTGATGCTGTGGATGGCTACCCTTTCGTCATGCTGAGCGAGGCTCACTGCCTGTCGGACAACATCGCCACATTCTGCCGTCGAAAGTCCGTGCAGCCCGTCACCATCGAGCGCACCAGCCAGCTCACCACCGTGCAAGAGCTGGTGACGCTGAACCACGGCGTCTCCATCGTCCCCGAAATGGCGCGGAAGACCGATGCCAGCGACCGCCGCATCTACCGCTCCTTCAGCGGCGAAAAGCCCACGCGCACCGTGGCCATGATGTGGAACTCGTATCGTTTTCAAAGCAAGGCGGTGAAGACGCTGATGGAGCACCTGCGGGTGAAACCAAAGGCATCCGCAGCCCAGTCCAAGCGGAGTCAATGATCACAACATCGGGGCAGCGCATCTTCGCGTTGATCCTTGGCTGCCCCAAGGTAACGGAGACACATGATCCTAACGCTACCCAAGTGGTTCGACCTCCACACACACTTCCGCCAAGGCACCGCGGTGCCTGCTTATGTAAAGTCGCATCTCGACATGGGCTGCGCAGGCGCTTTGGCCATGCCAAACACCCAGCCGCCGGTGTCACGGGTCTCCGGTGCGGCTCAAAGCGATGGCTGGAGCATCGAGAGCTACTCGGCGGAGCTCCGCGCCGCAGGGGCGGAGGCTTTTGAGCAGCTCATCGTGCCGCTCTATCTCACGCGGCACACCACAGCGGAGATGATTCGCGAAGGCGCGGCATCGGGTCTGCTGCGCGCCTGCAAATACTACCCGCCGCATGGCACCACGAACTCGGAGCATGGCATGCCGATGGATGATCTCATCGGCGGTGAGGTCTTTCGTGCCATGGAGGAATGCGGCATCGTGCTCTGCATCCATGGCGAGCAGCACGCCTTGAGCGGGCCGGATTACATCGACGCGCAGCAGAATGCGGAGACGCGGTTTTACACCGAGCGCATGCCGCGACTGCTCGCCGCGCATCCAAAGCTGCGCATCGTGTGCGAGCACATCACCACGCGCACGGCGGCGGAGTTTGTTGAGAGCGCTCCTGAGCATGTCGGAGCGACGATCACGCCGCAGCACCTGCTCTACACCCTGGGGCATCTGATTCAGGGGCTGAAGTATCACCTCTACTGCCTGCCCATCGTGAAATTCCAGGAGGATCGCGCCGCGCTGCGTCATGCGGTGACGACCACTGGCCAGACCAAGTTCTTCGCTGGAACCGACAGCGCTCCGCACACGACCAAAGCCACCGCTTGCGGCTGTGCTGCGGGCTGCTTCACCGGCGGCTGCGCTCCGCAACTTTACGCGATGGCCTTTGAAGAAGCTGGCGTTGATCTCGGTTCAAGCGAAGGCCTGGCCCTCTTCGAGCGCTTCCTCAGCCTCAATGGCCCCGCGTTCTACGGCTTCCCGGCATCGCCGCAGCATTTTCAGATGGAGAAAGCTGCCTCACAGATGCCCATTCTTGAAACACCCGCCGGTCCCGTGACTCCGCTACCGCTGGGCATGGGTTTGGAACTGACGTGGCGGATGGTGGGTTGAGAACACCCCGTTTTGCATTCCCATGTCATCCCTGAACGTCATCGCCAAACTGCGCACCTGCTACACGGATAAATTCGGCGTGCCGCGTCAGTCAGGCATCGTTCCTGCTGCCTGGGGCGTCATCGAGTTTGAGCCTGCTTATCGCCGCGCTGAAGCGGTGCGGGGCATTGAGGAGTTCAGTCATCTATGGCTGATCACGCAGTTTCATCTGGTGACCGAGGAGCCGACCTCACTCACGGTGCGCCCGCCGAAGCTAGGTGGGAATGAACGGCGAGGGGTTTTTGCCACACGTTCGCCGTTTCGACCGAACCGGCTTACCTTGAGTGTCGTGAAGCTGGATCGCGTGGAACTCGATGGCGACAAAGCACCGCGTTTGTTCGTCTCCGGCGTCGATCTCGTCGATGGCACGCCGGTTTTCGACATCAAGCCCTACATTCGTTATGCCGATTCGATTCCTGAGGCGCGCAGCAGCTTTGCCACCACTCCGCCGCCACCTGTGCCGGTGCTCTGGGAATGCACAAGCAGCGTGCCAGAGGAGGTACGAGTCATCATCGACCAATCGCTGGCCCAGCAGCCACAGCCAGCTTACCATGACGACAGTGATCGAGCCTACGCCACAGAGATCGGCGGCTGGCGCGTGAAGTGGGCGTCAAAGCCAGAGTGCGCTAGGGTGATGAGCTGTGAAAAGGTGGAGTGAGACGAGAAAGCCCGCTCAAACACCTCGCCTGATGGTTACAGCCGGATTTCCATCGCCGTCGCCGCACGGTGAGCTTTCGCTCGGGCTTCATTGATGTTCTCAGCGCGGGCGAGCGTCACCGCCATGCGGCGCTGGCCGCTGACGCTGGGTTTGCCAAACAGGCGCACCTGGGTGTCTGGTTCGGCGAGCACTTGATCGAGGCTGCCGAACTGCACTTGGGACGATTCGCCCTCCACCAGCACCGCGCAGCTCGCGCTTGGGCCGTGCTGATGAATGTTCGGGATCGGCAGGCCCAAGATCGCCCGCACATGCAGTGCGAACTCGCTCAAGTCCTGCGAGATGAGCGTGACCAGACCGGTGTCATGCGGACGGGGCGAAACCTCGCTGAAGATCACATCATCGCCCTTGATGAACATCTCGACGCCGAAGAGCCCACGGCCGCCAAGCGCCTCGGTGATGGCTCCGGCCATGTGCTCGGCCGATTCGAGCGCTTTTTTCGACATCGGGTGCGGCTGCCAAGACTCGCGGTAGTCCCCCTTGATCTGCGTGTGGCCCACCGGTGCGCAAAACGAGGTGCCTCCGACATGCCGCACGGTCAGCATCGTGATTTCATAGTCAAAATTAACGAAGCCTTCGACGATCACCTTGCCCTTGCCCGCGCGTCCGCCCTCCTGGGCATACTGCCACGAGTGTTTGATGTCAGAGGCGGTTTTCACCACGCTCTGGCCCTTGCCAGAGCTGCTCATGATTGGCTTCACCACACAGGGCATGCCGATTTTTTCAATCGCGGCCCGGAACTCCTCCTCGGTGGCGGCAAAAACATACGGCGACGTTTTGATGCCCAGCTCCTCGGCGGCGAGACGGCGGATGCCCTCGCGGTTCATCGTGAGCTTGGCCGCGCGGGCGGTGGGGACGACGCGGAAGCCCTCGTTTTCAAGATCCAGCAGTGTGTCCGTGGCGATGGCTTCGATCTCCGGCACGATACAGTCCGGCTTCTCTACTTCGACCAAGCGGCGCAGCGCCTCGCCATCGAGCATGGAGATGATGTGGCTGCGATGCGCCACCTGCATGGCTGGCGCGTTTGCGTAGCGGTCCACCGCGATGACCTCGCAGCCGAGGCGTTGGAGTTCGATGACGACCTCCTTGCCCAGCTCGCCGGAGCCGAGGAGCATGACTTTGGTAGCGGAGGAGGAAAGGGGAGTGCCGATGCGTGCCATGCTGTCATTTAGGACGGCAGTCAGCGGGTTTCAAACCGCGAATCATGCGGATTCATGCGCTCCGATTTGTGAATCCCGAACTATTTCCCCATCACCAGCTTCAAAGCCGCCATGAGATCAAGGCGGCGAAACGTCTGGCCGCTGGCCTTGTCCTCGACCTTCACGCCGGTGGTTTGCAGGATCTTCATCATCGCGCTGGCCATGTCGGGGCCGTGTTGTTTCCAATCGTAGCCGCTTTTCTCGATGGCCTCGCGCATGAGCATCACCGAGCCGCATAGGATGGCGTTTGAGGAACTGGTGGCCCGTGCTGGCACGAGCAGGTCGATCTTCGCGCTGCGATCCAGCGTCACCACATCCTTCCCCGGCACCACCGCACCGATGGCGAAGCAGTTCGGCTGGCTAGCGGGCCATGAAATGCCTTTTGTGAAGCCATGATTGCCGGCAGGTGCACTCACCCAAATCCCAAGTTCGCGCAGCTTCGCGAGTTTGCCGTCGATTTCCGTCGCCACCGGCTCTGCGTGTTCTTGGTCATCGACGGGAGCGAGATTCACCGTCGTGATACGATGCTCGGCATGGTGGTCGATGACCCATTGCAGCGCTCTGGCAAGCGAGGAGGCATCGCCGATCTTGCAATGGCAGCATTCGAGGCTGCGGACGATGGCGAGTTGGTTGTTGTAGGCCACGCCGCGCTTGCCGCCATGATTCACGGACGATGGAATGCCAATCGTGCTTCCGTGGTAGCCTTTGCCCTCGTGTTTCGGGTCGTTGTCACCATCCACCGCATCGTAAGTGACCTTCACCTTGTCACCCTGCCATTCGGGGCGCGACATCTTGCAGCCATCGTCGAGCAACGCGAGCGTCTGGCCTTTGCCGAAGGTCAAAATGTCTGCGTAGTCTTTCCAGGCTGCGAGAACGCCCGCGTGCTCGAACTCGGCTGGCTGGGCAGGTTCTTGAGCTGTGGCAAAAACGGCGATTAGGAGAAACAGCAGCGATTTCATGGCGGTGTCAAAAACGTCTTTCAGTCGCCTTTTTCAGGCATCATCTGAATTCACCCGACTCCCTGAGCAGTGCTTCAATCGCATGGGCTTTCAGCCGGTAGCTGCCTCGTTCATCGAGCAGGTTGAGGGTGTCTTTGAGCGAGGGAATCAAGCCTTGCAGTTTCGCTTCGAGAAGAACCGCGGGCAGCGCCAGACATGACAGGCCGCGAGATTCCGCTTCGCGTTTGCCTTTGCGGTCGTCGAGAAGGATCACATCTGCCTTCAATTCCAGGGCGAGACAGATGGCCTCGGCTTCGCCTGCGTCAATGGTCAGCGAGACGACTGGAAGCAGAGGATGTTCATCCACTTTTCGGACCTCGCACCAAGTGGGAATGCTGGTGTGAAACTAACGCAGCTCGTGGGCGACCATTTCTGGTATGACGACCGTGCCGAACAGGCTCTTGAGCACCGACTCCAGACCGACTTTCATCAGCGTTGTGAGAGCGGTGGTGTCACTGACGACGATCACGGCTCAGGCGGTCAGCGCTGGTTGTTTGGGAAACAGCCGACGCAGGGTCTTCAGGTCGCTTTCGAGATCCGCTTCGTCATAAGGCATCGGAATGCCGCGCTGGCCGAGAAGCTGCATGAACTCCGGCTTGGAAAGTCCGAGCGCGTTCCCAGCCTGTCCCAGCGTCAGCCTGCCATCCATGAACAAGCCGACCGCGAGGCCAAAGAGCAGCTCCTGCGAACTGCACCCGGACTGCACGGCGAGTGAATCTGGAATCTGAAGTGTCATGGGCAAAGATTACACGCCTCGGATGGCCTGAGCAAGCGGCACGGCAGGCGTCATGGTTGACTCACTTCGCGGTCAAAAACGCCAGCAGATCACGCAGCTCGGCATCCGTGAGCGACATGATGAGTCCAGGCGGCATGAGGGACATTTTGATTTCGGTGCGGCTGAGGACGTCGGCTTCGGGGAAGGCGCGTTCTTTGCCGGTGAGATCGCGGAAGACTTCGCTGCTGGAGGAGCGCAGGAGGATGCCAGTGAATTCGGTGCCGTCTTTGAGCTTCACGAGCGAGGGATAAAACTGCGGGGCGACTTCGCGATGCGGTTCCAAGATCGAGCGCAGGATCGCCAAGCGGTCGCCTTGTTGCGCGATGAGGGTGAGGTCAGGACCGACGACGTTGCCACGACCGCTTTGGCGGTGGCAGGAGGCGCAGAGGGCGACTTTGGGATGGAAAAAGAGGCGACGGCCCGCCTCGACATCGGCAGTGCCTGGAAGCGAGTCCAGCATCTTCAACCATGCGGCGGTGTCGTCGAATGCAGGACGAGCGGTGCTCATGGTGAAGGACTTGTCGTGCTCGGTGAAGCGCAGGCCGCGACGGGCTTCATCGCGGATGGTGGCGTTGTCACTCTTGGCGAGTTTTTGCAACAAGGCGGTGTCCTCAACGCCGAGAATGGCCTCTGCGCGGAGCTGCGGGCTGCGCTTTTCATCGGCGGCGACTTCTGCGGAGGCTTTGCGAGCGGCGAGCGTGCGCACGACTTCGAGCGTGAGCACGTCATCGCCTGCGGCGAGGAGTTCATTCAGCAACGACACGGTGAGCGCCTTGTGGGTGGCAGGAACAAGCCGCAGCGCGTAGCCTTTGAGGCGTGCGGGTGTTTTGGGGTTCGTGATGCGTTCGACAAGCACCTCGGGATTGGTCACGCCCGCGCCGGGTTCGCCGCGCAGCGTGTTCCAGGTGGCGAGAACGGCTTCAAAGAGGCGGAAATCGAGTGTGGGGTCGGAAAGCATCGCCTCGACCTCGGGCATGAACTTGGTCAAAACGGCATCGGCGATCCAGCGGAGGCACTCGAAACGCATTTCGGGATCGGTTTCGGCCACAAAGGTCCGCACCCACTTTTCGTCGTTCAAATCGGCGCGACGCAGCGCGACGAAGGCCCAGACGCGATCCGTTGCCGGGAGCTTCTTGAGTTCAGCGATGGTCCATGGCAGGCGAGCAAGAGCCGTCAAAGCCGCGTCGGAGAGATAAGAGTCACCACCACGGGCGAGTTCGAGCAGTTTTGGTGTGGGGAGCTTTGCTTTGCCTTCGCGCAGTTCTTGGGCGAGACGCGCGTCATCGTTGAGCGGGTCAGGCGTGGTTTTGAGCCAGCTCGCTTTCGATGGGTCGATCTCCACCTTCCACAGGCGTCCACGACCGTGAATCGGATACGAGCTGAACACCCAGTCGTTCATGTAGAACGCACCGTCGGGGCCGACGGCCATGCAGGTGGGGCGGAAGAAGTCGCTGCCGCGCACCAGCGGGATGCGCTCGGAGGTGTAGCCCGCGCCTTTTC
This sequence comes from Prosthecobacter sp., assembly GCA_044355475.1. Lineage (GTDB taxonomy): Bacteria > Verrucomicrobiota > Verrucomicrobiia > Verrucomicrobiales > Verrucomicrobiaceae > Prosthecobacter. Next base: position 11,260 of record JBIKYB010000037.1, on the reverse strand, counting down.
GCGTGAGCGGGAAGTAGTCGATGCTGTGATCGCTCCACGACGGGATCATCACGCCGCCGCCGAGTTCGACGACGGCGCAGGGGCCTTCACCGCTCGGATGCACCATACCGAGCGTGCCACGCAGCTCGCCATTCCACGCGACAAAGGGATGCACCGGCGCACTGCCATACACCCACTGGAAGCCGTAATCGGCTCCTTCCACGACATTGAGCAAACGGCACGGCGGACGGCTGCCGGGATCGTTTTCAGCGGCGAAGATCTCGCCATCTTTGCGCACGAGCAGTCCGAAGGGATTCCAGAAGCCACGCGCGATGCGGCGCAGGCCTTTGCCATCGGCGGAGCAGCGGAAGACACCGCCTTCACCGCGTCCGCTCACTTTCGTGCCGTCGGAGCCAGTGATGGTCCAGTCTTTGCCGAAGTTCTCGCCGAGCGAGAAGACAAGGCCGCCATCAGGATGCCAGGCCATGCCGCTGAGGCCGTTGTGCGGATAATCCGCGAGCGTGTTCATCGTGGCGAGGTTCTCTTCCAAATCACCGGCACCATCGCCATTCGTGTCCTTCACGCGCAGGATGCGATCCCGCTCCGCGAGGTAGATCCAGCCATCGGGGCCACACTCGACATGCATCGTGGCGTCGGTCTTGTGATAAAACACACGACGGTTTTTGCCGTTGGCATCAAAGACCACAATCTCATCGTGCTCTGGTCCCACATAGCCCTGCGGACGAAAATGCGTGTGGCAGGAAGCCAGCCAGATGTTGCCCTTCTCATCCACATCAATGCCCGTCGGCGTGACGAGATCGGGATGTTCGGCCAGCAGCGTGAGTTTGACGCCGGGTTGCAACGTTTCGATCTGCGGCGGCAGATCCTTCGGGACATCAGGCGCTTTGGGCGGCGGGCCGGATTGAGCGAAGGCAGCGAGTGGGAGGAGAAAAAGAAGACGTTTCATGAGATTACTGGGCTTTGGCGCGTTCGAGAGCGGCGGCGATTTCTTGTTCGATCACGGACAACGGATTGAGAAGCGTGAGCGGGTTTTCGACGGGTGTGACCTCATTGGTGCGCGGGTCCCAGTTCACCGGGCCGAAGCGGCAAGGCGCGGGATTACCGGTGAGGATGTGCATCCCTGCGTCATCCTTGTCGAAGTGCCAGAACTCGAAGGGGAAGTGGATGAAGCCGTGCTTCTCCATCATCGCGCAGATTTCGAGCCGTGTGGCGACGTGCTCGGGCGCGACGAAGGGCGAGCGCATGGGCGTGCATTCGCTCATTTCGAGATACGGATAACCGCGCCAGACCTCCGTGCCGTCGTCGCGTCGGAAGACCGAGATGTCGATGGCGGAGCCGGACATGTGCGCGCCAATCTTCGGCATGTTCGCCGTGAGCACGATGGCGCGGCGGAACATCATCTCCGGCGTCGGAATCTGGCCGCCGAGCTCCCACATGGTCTTCTTGAGCACGGTGTCGAAGACAGACGGCTTGCGCACGAGCTGGCGCTGCATGTCGAGCGAGCGGAAGCCGTCTTCGATCTTCACAATCCAGCCGCGCTCGTTCATCTCGCGGCCGATGGTGATGACATCGCGCACGAGGCTCTCGCGCAGGAAGTAAACGCGATCCAGATCACCGGCGATCTTGCTGTTGGAGAATTGCATCTCCACATTCGCTGCGGAGGCAGCGTCAGGAATGGAGGCGAAGCGCTCGCCGCATTCGTTCACCGGGAATTCAATGAGCTTCTGCACGATGGCATAGCCTTGTTCCATTTGTTCGGTCCAGTAGGCTCGGCGGGCGGCTTCGTCGTTGTTCATGGAAGTCATTAAGCAGGTTTGCGCACGGCGACGGCCTCAACCTCGTATTTGAGCGAGGGCGGCAGGCAGTTCGTGATGGTGGTGCGCGCAGGCGAGGGCTGCGGGAAGTATTCGCGGTAGAGCTGGTTGTAGAGCGCCACGTCCTCGGCATCGCGGACGTAGTTCCGCGTCTGCACGACATGCGCGAGGTCGCTGCCTGCGGCTTCGAGCACCTTGCGCACGTTTTCGATGCTGCGGCGGAACTCGCCTTCAAAGGTGTCGCTGACGATGTTGCCTTTCTGATCCACCGAGGCCTGGCCGGACACGAAAATCAGGTCACCCACGACAACGCAGGGACTGAAGGGCAGGTGTGAGGTGGGTGTGTCGGGTAGTTGGGGATAAGAGACGAGCGGGTGGGTCATGGGGATGATAAAATCAAGGTTTGTCCGTTGGGGCGGGCTGAAGCCGAGCTTTTTCCTCGGTTTCTCGCTTCTGCATGTCCTTCGGGTGCTTCGAGAAGCTCTCGAAGACATCGCCCACGACGCGGTCGGCGAGAGCGCCGAGTTGTTTCAGGATAACGGCCTCAGCTTCGGGCTTGAGGATGGAACGATTGGGCTCGTAGCCGCCGACGGTGTGCGCCTCGGCGGTGGCGATGTAGCCAATGTTGCCGTTCGCGTAGCCGACGATGATGGGTTTGGCACGGTCGGCGATGGCCTTTTCGAGTTTGAAGCCGTATTCGACCATCGGCTCGCCAGGCATCGTGAGCAGCAAAAAGGGGCCGATCTTCATTGCCATGAGTTCAGCTCGCACAGGCCCTTCTTTGCCGGGAAGCTCGACGACCTCGCTGGCGACGCGAATGGGGTAGAAAGTCTGGCGTTTGCGCCATTGCTCTCGTGTCAGGCTGAAGGCCGCCGCACGCGCAACGGCACCGCCGAGATCGCGGCCCGCCCACTGGATGTCGGCTTCATCGGCGCAGCGATACGGATAACCCGGCAGATTGGGCCGGATGTCGCCCGCACAGCCCTGCATGAACAGGGCACTCGTCTTGTTCGCATAACACATCTCGACGAAGGTCTGCGCCTCGCCCGGAAAATCGGCGCTCATCTTCGGATAGCCCTTCGGATAGGGCTGCGAGCCTTTGTCCCCCCAGGTGAAGAAACACGGATGGCAAACGGCGTGCATGATCACGGCCAGCGGCGTGAGTGTGGCACCGTCGTCGAAGCGCAGGACCTTCACGCGCGGATCGTTCGGCCCGTCAGGGTTCAAACTGACCACTGCACGTCCGTCGTAGGTTTTGCGGCGGTTGATGCCGAAGCTGATGCGCTCTTCGCAGTAACCGATGTTCACCGGCTTCATACTGCCGGCTGCTTGCTTGGCCGCCGCGCCGAGTTTTTTGATCAAATCGGCCGCCCAGCGCATGTTTTCGACGTAGCCGGGGCCAGAATGGTTGTGCGAGGCCGCGACGAGGATGTTGGCTGAGGGTACGCCGGTCTCGGCCTCGATTTTCGCCCGTAAATCACGCACCATGTCCTCCCAAGCGCCGATGGTGTCCAGCGTGACGATGGCGGCCTTCGTTTCGCCATCGTCGAGGATCAAAACACCCGCCCGGAGCGGATCGCGCACGCCAGAGACCTGCCGCACATGCCCCACGATCTTGACTGCCATGGCATCTGGCGGCGTGATGTCGATTTTCGCGACGCCAGCTTTCAGATTCGAGGTCACGGCAAACTGTCCGTCTTTGATCTCCTCCGCGATAGCGGAATGAAGTACGAATGAAGCACACAGAAGAAGAGCCGGGCGGAGTTGCATCGCTCTTCTACGTGCTCAAACGTCGCAACTCATCATGCGATCAACTCAGGAATGGCGCGTCCGTTCTCCACAATGTGCACTGGGCGGCCGTTGAGGTCATTGAGCGTGACCTTGCCGTAGTCGATGCCGAGGTGGTGATAAATCGTGGCGAGGAAGTCGCTGGCGTTGCAGGGGCGCTCCACTACGTCTTCGCCGCGTTTATCACTGGCCCCGATAACGCCGCCAGTCTGGATGCCGCCACCAGCCCAGATGTTGGTGAAGGCGCGTGGCCAATGATCGCGGCCGGGTTGCAGAGTGCCGGTGGGGCCGCTGGCATCACCAGCGCCGGTGCTGCGGTCGAAACTGATCTTCGGGGTGCGGCCAAACTCGCCAGTGACGACGACGAGCACCTTCTTGTCGAGTCCACGCGCGTAGATGTCCTCAATGAGCGCAGACACGCAGCGGTCATAGGTCGGCATGCGGAAGCGCAGCGCTTCAAACTGATGCTGGTTCACCGCGTGGTCGTCCCAGTTGTTCACGCGTCCGCAGAGTGGGCCACTGAGGCTGCTGGTGATGATTTCGACGCCCGACTCGACGAGACGACGCGCGAGGAGTAACTGCTGGCCCCAGCGATTCCGACCGTAGCGATCACGCGTCGCCGGATCTTCCTTGCTGAGGTCAAAGGCATCGCGCGTCTGTGGATTCGTGAGCAATGTAGCGGCCTGGGATTCAAATTCATCAAGTGCACCGAGCTCGCCCTCGCGGTCAAAGGCACGCTCCATCTTGTCGAGGCTCTTGCGGAGAACGATGCGGTCACTGAGACGGCGGTTTTCGGATTCGTCGGCCAGACCGATATTCGGCACCTGGAAGTTCGGGCGGTTCGGATCATCGCTGACCGCGAATGGCGCATAAGCATCGCCGAGATAAGCGGGGCTGGAGTATTCACCCGACGCCGCTGGCACGCCGATGTAGTTCGGCAGCGGGTTGGTGCGTCCACCTTCCTTGGCACGCAGGTAGTGCGCCACGGACATCCAGTCTGGGAGACGTGGTTTGGGTTTGTCACGAGTATCCTTGTCACCAGAGAACATCTGCATCGTGCCTGCCGGGTGACCACCCGCTGTCTGATTCATGGAGCGCAGCACCGTGAATTTGTCCGCGATCTTCGCGCTCATGGGCAGCAGTTCGGTGAAATGCGTGCCTGGAATCTTTGTGCTGATTGTCTTGAAAGGACCGCGATACTCGCTGCTAGCATCCGGCTTCGGATCATAGGTGTCGATGTGCGATTGCCCACCCGGCAGCCAGACCATGATGATCGACTTGCGCTCGCTTTTCGGCAGCGCCGCGTTCGCCGCGCGCAATTTCAGCAGGCTCGGCCAGCTAAGCGTCGCCATGCCGCTCAAACCAAATTGCATGAAGCTGCGACGCGAGAGCGGACCGGCGCAACGAACGAATGATGGGGGCTGAATGATGGAGGACATGTGCGAAAATCTACGGGCTGAGATGAGGTGCTTTATCCCTGAGAATGGCTACTTCGCGCCAAACGCCACGAGTTCCTTCCCTGCGGCATCCCATACGCGCAGCAGGCTGTCTTCGCCTCCGGCGATGATGGCGCTGCCGTTGGGGACACTGACGGCGGCTTGCATGTAGTCGGGGAGATTGGCCATGGCGCGGACTTCGGCGCCGTCGTCAGTAACAATGCGGACGCGGTTGTCTCCGGCACTCGTGACAATCTGATTTGTCGCTCCGATGAATTGCAGTGAGGTGACCTCCTTGGTCCAGCCTTCGATCTTCTTCTTCCGCTCGCCGATGATCATGTCCCAGGTCGAAACGACACCGTCCGCGCCAGCGGTGGCGAGTACGCGGCCATCACTGCGGAAGGCAACGCCCATGACGTGATGCGTGTGGCCTTCAAAGAGGTTCAATTGCTTACCTGAGGCGATGTCGGTGACACGCGCGATCTTGTCGGCAGCACCGGAGGCGAGGCGCTTGCCATCCGTCGAGAAATCGAGGCACAGGACTGTGTCGGCGTGCTTTTCCTTCCATGTTTGCGTGGCTTTGCCGGTCGCGACATCGAAGATGAAGATGTCGCCGGAGCGCGAAAGCTCGCCGCCGCCCGTGGCGAGCGTTTTGCCATCGGGGCTGAAGCGCACGGCGTTCACGCGGTCGGCGAAGAGACCTTTCTGGTCGATCTTGCGTTCCAACGTCCAGCGCGGTGTGCTACCGACGGTTTGTGTAAGAGCTTTCGTCGCCACAAATGTGCCATCCGGCGCGGCGGTGATCGTGGTGGTCGCAGCGACGTTGCCGCTGCTCTCTTCGATCGGCGTTCCCGTGGCGGCGGCCCAGACGCGCAGGGTGCCATCTTCAAACATTGACGCCACACGCTGCGCATCGGCGGAGAAGGACACAGCAATAGGCTTCACGGTTGTTTTGCTCAAAGCCAGCTTCAAAGCGGCTAGATCGGCGGCGGCCTTATCCTGCGTGGTTTTGGCGGCTGCGATGGCAGCATTGGCGGCAGCAACAGCTTTTGCATTTGCTGCTTTCGAGTCGGTGATCCGCTTCACATCATCCTCGGCATCCTTAACATTGCTCTCGGCGGCAGAAACAGCGGCGAGGGCGGACACTTCGGTCATCTTCGCCGTGATCAACTTGTCCTGCGCGGCCTTGAGTTCTTTCTCGATGGCGGCGTCTTTGGCTGCGGCATGTTTGGCCGCAAGCTCATCCACGGACTTCTGCGCAGCGGTTTTGGCCTCGGTGGTGGGTGGCACCAGCTTTTGTTTTTCCGGCAGCACCTTGCCCATCGTCACGATGGCCTCCTTGGCCTTGCCCAACAGCACGTCGAGCGCTTTGTCCTGCGCGTCGATACGGGCGATCTCGCTCTTTTGGAAGGCTGTCTCCAGTGTCTGTGCCGCGATGATCCAGTCGAGTTCCGTCGTCTTCTTCGTCGCCGCCACACTGCCGCGCAACTCGATGACTTGTTTTGCAGTAGTCGTATTCCAAATGCGCACGGAACCATCCGCGCAAGCGGTGACGACCTGCTTGCCGTCGGCGGACATGGCGCTGCTCAAAACGACCACTTTGCCTGCGGTGGTGATCTTTTTGATCAAGTCGGCACTCGCAGGTGTTGAAACCAGCTTCGCGGCACTCGCATCTGCTTTGCCCATCTCCAGCTTCCAAATCTTCACCTCACGGAAACTGCCGCTCGCCAGTTTCGTGCCGTCAGGGCTGAAGGAAAGCGACTGCACCAGCGCCCGATGCGCCGCGCCGTTTTTTTCCGCTGGGTCGCTGATCTGCGCCACGAACTGCCGCGTCGCCAGATCATAAAGGTAAATCTGGTTGGAACGCCCACAGGCCGCATAACGACCATCTTTCGTCATTGCGACGCTGTAGATTGGATCAACGCTGGCCGAGAAGGCCTTCAGCACGACGGCACGCTCCTGCTGCACAGACGCCTTCGCACCCTGGTCAATCCATTGCTTCAAAATCGCGATCTCTGCCGGCGTGAGGTTCACCGCGCCAGATTTATTGTTCGGCGGCGGCATCTCCATGTCCTGGGTGTGGAGTGACGCTGCCACGACGAGGCTTTCCGCGCTTTTCCCCGGCACCAGAGCCGGTCCAGCCTCGCCGCCTTTGATCATCAGTTCCGGCGTCTCCATATTCAGATCTGCCTTCGTCGTGGTTTTGTTGTGACACGAGATGCAGTTCGTCTTCAGGAACGGATAGACGTCCTTGTAGAAGTCGAGGTCGGCAGCAATGGCTGATGACGTCAGCAGAGCGGCGAAAAGTGGAATCGTTTTCATCACTTGCTGGCGGTGGTGGGCGCGGCAGCCTTCACGCTAACACGAATCGGCTGCGAGATGAGGATCTCGACTGTGTCCGTCGGATTCGCGGCGGTCGTCACACTCTTCATGCGGGTCGATGCAGCGGTCATGGCGGCTTCGGCCTGCTTTTGCTTCTCGGCGGCTTTCTTTGCAGCCTCGGCATCAGTGGCAGCGAGTTTTTTGGCTTCAGCGGCGGCGGTGGCGAGCAGTTGCTCGGCTTTCTTCTGCTCTGCTTCGGCCAGTGGCACGGCTGCTGGGTTGTAGCGGTATTTGCAGATGCCGAGGCTTTGCAAAGCGAAGGTGTAATCGCCCGGAGCGATCTTCAACTCGGCGAGATTGAGCACAAGATCGTGCGTGGCGGCTTTGAGCGGGATGTCGAACTCCTTGATGGCGCTGAAACCTTCGCCGTAGGCCTTCACTTTGATCGAGGTGCCGTTGAATTCGTTGCGCCAGGTGAGCTTGAGCGGGATTTTCAGTATCTCGCCCGCCTTGGCCTCGAAGACTTTGTCTTCAGCCAATGCGATGGTCAGCGGTGCTTGCTCGGAATCCGTGATGGAAACAGGAATGTCGGCCATGAGGCGCGGAGCGGGGATCTCGCCCTTCGCGTCCTTCACGGACCATTCCATGCTTGCCACGCGCACGGGACGCAGGACTTCTTTACCACCGATGACAGCCTTGCCGGTGATTTTGGCGAGCGAGAAGCCGCGCGGGGCATTGTCTGCGGCGGTGAGGATGAGGTGACCGTAGGTTTTGCCTTTGCCAATCTTCAAACCGGCGGCGCTGACTCCCGGTGGCAGGCCTTCCATGCTGATGTCAATCTCGCCATCGAAGCCATCGCGGCGCTGCACAGCGACTTCAAACGCACGCGCATCACCCTGGCGGAGTGCCATCGGTTTGGAAAGCGAGGCGCGGTCGCCATTGCGCAGCGTCATGTGAACGGCCCACGCGGCGAGCGCGGAGTCGGGCGCGGCCTGGCGCACGATGAGTCGATAAATGTTGTTCGCATCGGTGCGGGTGCCGCCGAAGAGATCGCGCACTTGGATTCGATAGGTGCCGTCTTCCTTGGCCTCGAACTTGCCCATCACGTCCGGCGAACCGGCGTCGTAAGGCGGGCCGTCGTAGCTGTAGCCGTTGCTGGTGACCTTCATCGGTGGCGCGATGTCGTAGAGTTCGGCGACATCGGTGAATTTGCCATCCTTGACCTGCTGCACGAGAACGAAGGGATCGGTGTTGAGCCCGAGACGCTCGCTGGCGACCTCCACCCACCACGTCTCGCCCTTTTTCGCGGTGAACTCAAAGGTATCGACATCCGCAGCCGGATAGAATGCACCCGCGATGTCGCAGGGCAGCGTGATCTTCTGCGCGTCCTTGTTGTTCGGCTCAGTTTCCTTCGCGGCAGCGTTGGCGGTGAGATCCGCAGGCGGCCACGACATGGCGCTGACCGTTTGTGTCTGCGGTTGCGGCAGCGCGGGGCTGTTTTGCAATGCGAGGCGGTAGAAATGACGCTCGCCGCCCTGATAGGTGAGGTCGCTCACCTTGATGATGTAGGTGCCGTCGGCAGGCGGTGTGAAGTCGATGATGCCGCCCGTGCGGTTTACTTTGAGGTCCGCGCCCTTGCTGTCGGCAAGAATGAGCACCGGCGTGAGACGTGAGTCGATGCCGACCGCCGCGCAATCAATGGCGACGGGCTGGCCCTTCAGAGCCTGGAAGGAATAGAAGTCCACGGCTCGCTTGGTCATCGTGGCATTGCAAATCGTGCCTACCGGCAGCGCCATCGCCGTCTCCACGGTGTTGTTGGCCTTGGTGCGTATGACCTCGGGGAGCTTGTTTACCGAAAACGCCCGCGCCGATGACACGCCGAGCCGCGACATCACCCTTGCATCATAAACACCCACCACTGCATCTGCGGCGATGTTGACGGTGAATTTGTTCGGCGCACCTGCAACCGGCTTGGCCGTGATCTTCGGTGTGGAGAAGGTCAATTCGGTCACGTCCTCAATGTTTTCGCCCGTGATCGTGACTTCGACATTTTGCCCCGCCTGACCGCCCATCGGCATGACGGTAAGGATGCGTGGCAGCGGCAGCGTGACCTGCTGGGCAATGGCGGACGCGGCAAACAGAACGCTGGCTGCGAAGGTGAGGGTGGATTTCGAGAGCATGGTGTTAGTGGTTAAAAAGGAACTCCTTGGTGTTCATGAGCGCCCACAGCAGGTCTTCGTAGCCGTTGCGTTTGGCGCGTTGGGAATCGAGCGGCTTGCCTGCGGCATCATTGCGGGGCTTCATCAGATGCGTCTCGGCAATTTTCACCTCATCAGCCGTGGGTTCGCGGGAGTAGGTGGCGAGGTAGAGTTCGCGGATGCGTTTTGGCTCGGGCATTTCGGCTTTGGTGAGCTGCTCGGCGCGGCCATTGGCGGCAGTGAGCTTGGCTTTCACGTCAGGGGCGTTCATGAGGTGCAGGCTTTGCGCGAGGCTAGCGGAGGAGACGCGTTCGCATTCGCAGACGCTGGTGTTGTCGGGACGACCGAAGACCTTTAGAAACGGGGAGGCGCGGGTGTAGCTGTTGTCAGGCAGGGAGATGGCGCGTGTGCCAGCGGGCAGGTCGGCGAAGTCGGTCTTCGACGCGGTCACCATGTCGATGCTGTCGAGCAGGACCTCGGCGGTCATGCGTTTCGGGTAATAGTGCGAGTAGGCCTGACGATCGACCGCGTTGTGCTCGTTTGGCATGGCGCTGAGCTGGTAAGCGTGGCTTTGCGCGATGACGCGGACGAGGGATTTGAGATCAAAGTTGCTGTCAGTGAAGTGTTTCGCCAAGGCGTCGATCAACTCGGGATTGGTTGGCGGATTAGTATCACGCAGGTCGTCCTCGGGCTCAATGAGGCCACGCTTGAAGAAGTGCTTCCAGTAGCGATTCACGAGAGCTTTGGCGAAGAAGGGGTTGTCCTTCTTGCTCATCCAATCGGCGAGCGCAAGACGCGGATCATCGTCGGGCGCGATGTCGAGCGGCGGCTCGCCAAGACCCGCAGGCTTCAGCATGGCGCGTGTTTTGCGATGCTCGGTCTGCGCGGTGCCACGCTTGTGGAAGATGAGGTCCTCACCGGCGATGGCGGTGGGTTTGCGGCCGATCTGGCTGAAGAAGGCGGCCATGTGATAATACTCGGCCTGCGTCCAGCGCTCGAAGGGATGGTGATGGCACTGCGCACACTGCATGCGCACGCCGAGGAAGAGCTGCGCGACATCCTCGACCTGCGTGGTGGGTTCTTTGACGCGTTTATACCACGCGACGGGTGGATTCGAAACGATGGTGCCGGTGCTGGCGAGGATTTGGCGCACGAGTTGGTCGTAAGGCGTGTTTGCGAGCAGGTTGTCGCGCATCCAGGCGTGGAAGGCGAAGTTCGCGGTGATGTCGGCGGCCTCGGTGCGCTGGTTTTTGAGCAGCGCGGTCCACTTGTTGGCGAAGAAGTCGGCGTAATCGGGCGAGTTGAGCAGTGCTTCGACGGCTCGGTCGCGTTTGTCGGGCGCTTTGTCGGTGATGAAGGCTTTGGTTTCCTCCAGCGTGGGCAAACGACCGCCGATGTCGAGCGACACACGTCGGAGGAACGTGCTGTCATCGCAAATCGGCGAAGGCGGGATGCCAATCTGCTTCAAGTTCGCAAACACATGCTGGTCGATGAAGTTCTTCACCGGCGGCACCACATCCACTGGTGCGCCAAGAGGCACGGAGACGCTGCACACGCTGACTTTGCCGCCGAAGCGCACCATGACGGCCACATTGCCCGGCAGATCGAGCGTGTTGACGAGGCCGCTATCGGTCGCGGTGGCCATGGCGGTGTCGTTCGCTTCAAAGAGCGCGAGTTTCGTCACATCGCGACTGCTGCCATC
>JBIKYB010000036.1:0-25404 GCA_044355475.1 Prosthecobacter sp. | reverse complement strand
ATCGTCTGCGATGGCGACTCGATCCAACTGACGATCAACGGCGTGCTGCAGAACAAGGGCACCGGCGCCAAACCGTCCAGCGGCGCGATCTGCCTGCAAAGCGAGGGCAGCCCGATCCAGTTCCGCAATATCTACCTCAAACCGCTTGAGAAGTAATGATCCAACACCTCGGCAACTGACTTCAACCCACACCATAAAACTCACCATGAAACCCACCCACACACTCCCTACCGACATCACCCGTCGCACCTTTCTCCATCGCTCGACGGGTGCGCTCGCTGCCTCCACCGGTTTGTTGGCACACGCCCAAGCGGAACCCGAGAACACCTATGGCGTCCAGACACCGGAACTGCGCAGCCGCGCCGAGGTTAATGCCGTTCTCGGCAAGGCACCAAAGCCCGCCGCAGAGGCGAGCCTGCGACTGCTCACCATTCTCTTCGCCGGAGGTGCCAAGGATCACCCGCCCAAGTCCCATTCTCACGATGTGCTGCCGAAACGCTGGAAAGTGCTGCTGGGCGGCGCGGGTCCAGGTGATGAGGCTCTGACGAACCTGTATCGCCCCCAGGTGGAGGCGGACCGCGCCTTGATCACCGCAGGCTCACCGCACGTCAAAGCCCTGAGCACCTTGGAATGGCCCACCGAAGAGCAGTTCGCCACGGCGGATGTCATCATGCTATATCAACACCCGAAGTGTTTGTCTGACGTGAAGCATCAGCAGCAGATCGAGGCATTCCTGAATCGTGGCGGAGGCCTCGTGCTGTCGCACTATGTGCTCTGGAATGGTTCGCCAACGCTCGCGGATCTGCTGGGGCTCGCCAAGGGAAAGGACAGCTACTACAAGCACAAGGTCGTCACTCTGAAGTTGCCGGAGCCGCGTCATCCGATCATGCAAGGGCTGCCGGACACCTTCACCATCGCCGACGAGTGTTTCTGGAACCTGCAAGGCAACCGCAGCAAGATCACCGCGCTCGCCACCTCCGATGAAACCGTGGGCGACAAGGTCAGCGCCGAACCCATCATCTGGGCTCACGAGCACGGCAAAGGCCGCGTCGTGGCCTCCACCCTCGGGCACTTCGATTGGACCTTCGACGATCCCTTCTTCCGCACCATCCTGCTGCGCGGCATCGCCTGGGCGGCGGGTGAGTCACCCTATCGCTTCGATCCCCTCATCCTGCGCGGAATCCCGCTGAAAGACTGATGAAATGACACCACCGCTCCGAGAACATCGCGACTTGCGTGAACCACCATGCCCGCCGCGCCGGACAAGCACCACGCCCATAACTACGCCGAGCGCATCCGCGAGCGGTTGCCGCGGCGGCTTCAGGAGCTTCGAGAAGCAGCAGGATTCACCAAATACGGCCTCGCTCGTGAGAGTGGACTGAGTCGGGAATACATCGGCAAGCTGGCAGCGATGAGGTGGCTCTCGCGATCCTTCACAAAGATGAAGACGCTGGGCTGCTGATCAAACATGAGCCGGAATGCCTGTGGATCAGCCATGCTGGCGAAAAAGGCTCTCTCGATGGACTTGGGAGCCATGGCAGGATGATGACAACTTTTGGCAGAACTAGGCCGTGTATTTCCGAATGGTGGGGCGTTTTACTTCCACCATGAAATGCCGCCGTTTGTTCTGCTTCCTCTTTTTGCTGCTCGCGCCGCTCGGCGTTCAGACTTCATCACTCGCTGCGGAGCAACGTCCCAACGTCATCTTCATCGTCGTTGACGACCTCGGTTACGGCGAACTCGGCTGCTATGGCGGCAAAGACATCCCGACACCGCAGATCGATGCACTCGCGGCGAGTGGGGCGCGATTCACGAGCGGGTATGTCACCGCGCCGTTTTGCGCGGCCTCGCGTGCGGCGCTGATGACCGGGCGTTTTCAGACGCGGTTTGGTTTTGAGTTTAATCCCATCGGCGCGAAGAACGCTGCGCCGGGCATTGGCTTGCCCGTCGCGGAGAAGACCGTGGCGGATCGTTTGCGTGACTCGGGCTATGCGACGGGATTGGTGGGCAAGTGGCATCTCGGAGGCACGGCGGAGTTTCATCCGCAGCGACGTGGCTTTGATGAGTTCTTCGGCTTTTTGCACGAGGGGCATTTTTATGTGCCGCATCCGTGGCAGGGCGTGACGACTTGGCTGCGCCGCAAGACCCTGCCTGATGGCGGACAGGGCCGGTGGACCTCACCCGATGGCCGCATCGTGTGGAGCACTCATCTCGGCTCGAAAGAACCCGAATACGACACCGACAATCCGTTGCTGCGCAGCAGTCAGCCCGTGGATGAACAGGCGAACCTCACCGATGCCTTCACGCGTGAAGCCTGCGGTTTCATCGCCCGGCATTCCGCACAGCCGTTCTTTCTTTATCTCGCCTACAACGCCGTCCACAGCCCCATGCAGGCTGCGGACGATTACCTGAAGAAGTTCGCGCACATCGAGGACATCCAGCGCCGCATCTTCGCCGCCATGCTCGCGCATCTCGATGACAGCGTGGGCAAGGTGGTCGCTCAACTCCGTGGCAGCGCCATCGAAGAGAACACACTCGTCGTTTTCATCAGCGACAACGGCGGCCCTACCCAAGAACTCACCTCCAGCAATGCTCCGCTGCGCGGTGGCAAAGGCGAACTCTGGGATGGCGGCATTCGCGTGCCCTTCATTGCGTCGTGGAAGAATCACATCAACGCCGGTCAGGTGGTGGAAGCACCTGTAGCGTCCATCGACGCCACCGCGACCGCGCTGAAAGTGGCTGGCGCGTTAGCTCCAGAGCCTTCGACCAAAGCCGAAGCCACCTTGGACGGCATTAACCTCATGCCCCTGCTCACGGGTAAGACCACGCAACTGCCTGAACGTCCACTGTTCTGGCGTGTCGGCAAAAAGAACGCCCTGCGTCTCGGCGGCTGGAAACTCATTCGCGATGGCAAGGAGTGGCAACTCTACGATCTCACGCATGACATCAGTGAGACAAAAAATCTCGCCACCCAAGAACCCGCCCGCGTGCAGCAAATGTCAGCGCTCTGGGATACGTGGAACGCTGAACAAATCGAACCGCTGTGGAGATAAGAAACCCCAAAGCACGGTCCCTCATCACTCCGCCGCAGGGGGTAGTCCTTCTGAAATGACCAAAAAGCCACGATGAAACGACCAACATCCTCGTCACGCTTAATGCCCATTTCAGGAACTCCGATAACGTTGTGGCCTTAGCAAATACGGCCTCGCTCGTAAGAGTGACGTCAGTCGGGAATACCTCGGGAAAATCGAGCGTGCCCACGCTGCCCGTGACGGCGCAGATCAGCCATGGCCTCGGCATGACGCTGGAGCAATTCACCGGGGAGTTGGCGGGGCGGCGATCCATCGCGCATCGTAGTCGAAAAAGATTTCAGTCACGTTGTCGCTGCGGTCATTGAAGAGCTCCACTTCCAATCGCGCACCTCGGGCATGTCCTGGCCGTTTTGGTCGATGTAGTGCTTGTGTTCGATGAGCTTGGTCTTGAGCTGTTCTTTGAGGGCGAGGCCTTTTGTGCCGGTTTGGGGTAGGCGGTCGAGGGTGTCCATGACGAGGTGGAAACGGTCGAGATCGTTCAGCACGGTCATGTCAAAGGGCGTGGTGATGGTGCCTTCTTCTTTGTAGCCACGGACGTGGATGTTGTCGTGGTTTGTGCGGCGATAGGTGAGGCGGTGGATCAACCAGGGGTAGGCATGGAAGGCGAAGATGACCGGCTTGTCCTGAGTGAAGAGGGCGTCGAAGTCGGTGTCGCTGAGGCCGTGCGGATGTTCCAGCTCGGGCTGGAGTCGCATGAGATCCACGACATTGACCACGCGAATCTTCAGCTCGGGCAGATGCTCGCGCAGGATGGAGACGGCGGCGAGGGTCTCAAGCGTGGGCACATCACCGCAGCAGGCCATGACGACATCGGGTTCGCCGCCTTCGTCATTGCTGGCCCAGTGCCAGATGCCGATGCCAGCCGTGCAGTGAGCGGTGGCGGCTTCCATGCTCAGCCATTGCGGGGCGGGGTGCTTGCCAGCGATGATGACATTGACGTAGTGCCGACTGCGCAGGCAGTGATCCATGACGGAGAGCAGGCAGTTCGCATCTGGCGGCAGATAGACGCGCACGACGGAGGCTTTTTTGTTCATGACGACGTCGATGAAGCCGGGGTCCTGATGCGTGAAGCCATTGTGATCCTGCCGCCAGACGTGCGAGGCGAGCAGGTAGTTCAGCGAGGCTATCGGCTGCCGCCAAGGAAGGCTGGCCGTGACCTTCAGCCACTTGGCATGTTGGTTAAACATGGAGTCGATGATGTGGATGAAGGCCTCGTAGCAATTGAAGACGCCGTGGCGGCCGGTGAGTAGGTAGCCTTCGAGCCAGCCTTCGCACTGGTGCTCGCTGAGCATCTCCATCACGCGGCCGCTCGGTGCGAGCCATTGATCATTGGCTTCCTTGGCGGCATCCCACTGGCGTGAGGTCGTCTCAAAGAGAGCTTCGAGTCCATTCGAAATCGTCTCGTCCGGGCCAAAGACGCGGAAGTTTTTCTGCTCCTCGTTGAGCTTGGCCACATCGCGGAGAAAGGGTCCGAGCACCCGCGTATCGCCGATGCCGAGCACGCCATGCGTTGTCACTTCCACAGCGTAATCGCGGAAGTCAGGCATCTGCAAATCACGCAGCAACAGACCGCCGTTCGCGTGTGAATTGGCTCCCATGCGCCGTGAGCCTTGCGGGGCGAGTTCGGCCAGTTCAGGCTTCAATTTGCCCTGCGCATCAAAGAGTTCTTCAGGACGATAACTGCGCAGCCAGTCTTCGAGTTGTTGAAGCTGCTCGGGATGCCCCGCGGGATGCAGCGGCACCTGATGCGCCCGAAACGTGCCTTCCACTTGCAGGCCTGCGACCCACTCCGGCCCGGTCCAGCCTTTGGGTGAATTGAGCACGATCATCGGCCAGCGTGGACGCGTCTGACTGCCACGTTCGCGAGCTTCGAGTTGGATGCGTTTGATCTCGGAAACAACGGCATCGAGCGTCGCTGCCATCGCTTCATGCATGGCGTTGTCGTCGTCCACATACTCGACAAAATAAGGCGTCCAGCCATAGCCACGCATGAGCTGATCCAGCTCCTCCCGCGTGATGCGGGCGAGCACGGTGGGATTGGCAATCTTGTAGCCATTGAGGTGCAAAATGGGCAACACCGCGCCGTCCGTGGCCGCATCGAGAAACTTGTTCGAATGCCACGCCGTGGCCAACGGTCCGGTTTCCGCTTCACCATCGCCGACGACACAGGCGACGATGAGATCGGGATTATCAAACACCGCGCCGAAGGAATGACTGAGCGAATACCCCAGCTCACCGCCTTCATGAATGGAGCCCGGCGTTTCTGGCGAAACGTGACTCGGAATGCCGCCGGGAAAGGAGAACTGCTTGAACAGCTTTTGCAGTCCGGCTTCGTCCTGGGTGATGTGTGGATAGACCTCGCTGTAGGTGCCTTCGAGGTAAGTGTTACCGACCACCGACGGACCTCCATGCCCAGGCCCGGAGACATAGATCATGTCGAGGTCCTGCGCTTTGATGACGCGATTCAGGTGCGCATAGATGAAGTTCTGCCCCGGCGTCGTGCCCCAGTGCCCGAGCAGCATGTGCTTGATGTCGGTGAGCGCGAGCGGTCGCTTCAGCAGCGGGTTATCCGCGAGGAAAATCTGCCCCACCGAGAGGTAGTTCGCAGCACGCCAATAGGCATCAATGCGCTGGAGTTGTTCAGGAGATAGGGAGTTGTTTTTCATAAGCAGCATGGGGCGTGGAGTCTCCGCCCGAGGAACATGCGCCATGATTAAAGCCCGCCCATCTGGGGTGCGATGGGGTCTATCCCTACCGGCGCTGAGTTCAGCTCAGCTTGAAGAGTTTCTGCCACAGATTCAGGAAAGCCACAGATGGCATGAGTTTGATTCGAAATCTGCGGCTTCCCTGAATCTGCGGCATATCTTGACGGCAGTGATACCTGCCGACGTGGCGCGTACGCAGATCATTCAAACGTGGTGCGGCAGAGATTGTCAGCCGGGCACATACTCAGCTTGTTGATCACGTCTCATCTGCTGACCTCGTCGCGTGTTCCGTACGACTTTCACCATCTCCAAAACCGCCAGGGGGATGGTGCCGACGGCGATGAGCAGGAGGCCTTCAGTGAATGGGATCGGTGTGGTCTTCAGGAAGCGTCCGAGGGTGTCGTTGTGATGGCTCCAGATTTGGAAGGCGAAGGAGGCGCAGACGACGAGCAGCAGATTCAGATTCGTGAACAGGGAGATGCGCCAGACGGGCTTGGTCTCGCTGCGTGCGCCGAAAGAACGCAGCAACTCGGCGAAGACGAGAACGGTGAAGGCCTGGGTGCGGGCCACCTCCACGGTTTGTGTCCTGAGGGTGTAAAAATAGACCGCGAAGGCGACTCCTGCCGTGAGGAATCCGGTGAGCGCCATGGTGCGGAGGAAGCTGCGATTCGTGAGACGCTCGGATGGGGGACGAGGCTGGCGCTTCATCACATCGGGATCAATCGGATCGGTGGCGAGGCAGAGCGCGGGCAAGCCGTCGGTGATGAGATTGATCCAGAGAAGGTGAATCGGCAGGAGGGCTGTGGGCAGGCCGATGATGACGCAGACGGTCATGAGCAGGAGTTCGCCGGTGTTGCCTGCCAGCAGGTATTGCAGCGTCTTGCGGATGTTGTCGTAAATGCCTCGTCCTTGCTCAATGGCGGCCACGATGGTGGCGAAGTTGTCATCAGTGATGATCATGTCCGAGGCCTGCTTGGTGACCTCCGTGCCCGACTTGCCCATGGCGATGCCGATGTCGGCGCCTTTGATGGCTGGAGCGTCGTTGACGCCATCGCCTGTCATCGCGACCACGGCGTCATTCGCTTTCCATGCGCGGATGATGCGTAGTTTGTGCTCAGCGGTGACGCGGGCATAGACGGCGATCTTTGAGACGCGCTTGTGGAGTTCGTCGTCGGACATCTTGTCCAAAGCCGCTCCCGTCATTGCCGCTTCATCATCGGCAGTAATGCCAAGGTCTCGCGCAATCGCGGTCGCGGTGTGCGGATGGTCGCCGGTGATCATCACGACACGAATGCCGGCAGCGCGGCACTTGGCGATGGCGTCCTTCGCCTCCTGACGCGGGGGATCATACATGCCAGACAGCCCCACGAACACGAGTTCACGTTCCACCGCATCTGCCGTCAATGCCTCGGGCGTGGCCTCGTCCATGTCACGGAAAGCGGACCCGAGGACGCGCAGAGCCTGCTGGGCCATCGCGGTGGTTTGCGCGAGGAGCTGTTTGCGATCTTCGTCGGTGAGGGTGCGAATGCCCTCGCTCGTATAGAGTTGGGTGCAACGTTCCAGCAAAGGGCCGGGTGCGCCGTTGACCAGCGCGCGGAGTTTTCCATCCGGCAGTTTGCGAATCATCGCGCTGCGTTTGCGATCCGAGTCGAAGGGGATTTCGTGATGTTTGGGCATCTCCTTCTCGATGCTCTCCACGCTGCCTCCGACCTTGATGCCTGCGACAAGCAGCGCTCCTTCGGTGGGATCGCCGATGACTTTCCATGTGCCGTCTTCCTCGCTGAGATGCGCGTTGTTGCAGCCGATGAGGATGGTCGCGAGTTCATGCAACGGCGCGAGATGGGTTACGTTCACTTTTTTGCCATCAAGCCTGACTTCGCCCTCCGGTCCGTAGCCTTCACCGGTGACTTCGTAACTTTGATCCGCGACATAGAGCACACGCACGGTCATCTGGCCGACCGTCAGAGTGCCAGTCTTGTCCGTGCAGATCACCGTGGCGGAGCCGAGCGTCTCCACGGCTGCCAGTTTGCGCACCAGCGCATGGTGACGAGACATGCGCAGCACGCCGAGTGAAAGCGCCACCGTGACGATGGCGGGCAAACCTTCCGGCACGGCAGCGACGGCGAGGCTGACGGAGGTCATGAACAGCTCCATGAGCGGCGTGCCGCGCAGCATCCCGAGCACGAAAAGCAGCACCACGATGCCGAGCGTGACCCACACGAGAATGCTGCCGAACGAGTCGAGCTTCTTCTGGAGCGGCGTCTTTTCTGCTCCCGCCGTTTCGATGAGTCCTGCGATCCGGCCCAACTCGGTATTCATCGCGATGCCAACAACAACAGCCTCGCCAGTGCCCGCCGCGACACTTGTGCTCATGAACAGCATGTTCTCGCGATCACCGAGCGGCATGTTTTCCAGATCTAAAGTGTCCGAGTGCTTTTTCACCGCCTCCGACTCTCCGGTCAGTGCCGACTCGATGCACTTGAGGGAGGCTGTGGTGAGAAGCCGTGCGTCTGCAGCGATGAGATCACCAGCCTCAAGTGCGAGGATGTCACCCGCAACGATGTCTGAGGCTGAGATCGAAGCGAGCAGCCCATCGCGCCGCACCTTGGCCTGAGGAGCTGTCATCTTCTTCAGCGCCGCGATGGACTTCTCCGCATGGTATTCCTGATAGAAGCCAATGACCGCATTGAGCACGACGATAGCCAGGATGGCGATGGCATCGATGGCATCACCCAGCACACCGGAGACGATACCCGCCACGATCAAGATCCAAATGATGAGGCTCTTGAACTGACTGAAGAAAATCTGGAAAGGGCTGATGCGCCTGCCTTCCGTCAGCGAGTTTGGTCCTTCCGCTGCGAGACGTTTGGCCGCTTCTTCTGATGACAGCCCAGCCGAGTTGGAGCCCAGATGCTTCATTACCGCTTCAGAAGACTGGTTGTGCCAGACCATGCCGTTGGGATTTTCAGGTGTGTCTGTCGCGCTGCTCATGGGGTGACTTCGTTCACTGGTGATCGTAGCACCTGAACACTAACGATGCGGCTTCTGCGGCTCAGGCTGCGGCGGCCTCTGTCATGATTTTAAGCAGCGCATCCTCCACTTCCTGCGCAGCGTCATTGAGCTGCGGCATGTTGAACATGGCCAGCAGCACCGTTGGCTTCAGGGTGGCCAGAGTGGTCTGGCCGCCCTCTTCATAGACGGAGATGCGGCAAGGCAGGGCCGTGGAAATGCTCATGTTCGCATCCAGCACCTTCTTTGCCTGTTGCGGCTGGCAGACTTCAAAGATCAAGCATTCATGGGCGATCTCCACGCCCTTCTTCCACATGGTCTCCTTGAGATCATGGACCTGCATGACGCCGAAGTGATGAGTCTCGACGGCGATGTGCAGCGCATCGGCGGCCTCTTTCACAGTCTTATGGGTGGTTCGTTGGATCAGCATGATGTTGTGAGGGGTTGGATTTCGCCGCCAGTCCCGCCACCCTGCCGAATGCTCCAGCGACCTGCCATGGGGTGATGACCTACCGCACTGCGTTGGTCGTCTCAGACTGCCTCCGCGAGCCGCAGCTCCCGACACACCGAGCGTGCGATCATGAGTTCCTCATCCGTATTGATAACACGCACCGTGGCGCGGCTGCATTCCGTGGAAATCACTGCCGCAGAGATGGCGTTGCGCTTTTCATCAAGTTCGATGCCGAGGAAGTCGAGGCCCTGGCAGATGCGAGTGCGGACCTGGGGTGAGTTTTCACCGATGCCGCCGGAGAAGACCAGCGTATCAAGCCCATCCAGCACGGCCGAGAAAGCGCCGATCCATTTCTTCGCCTGATAGCAAAACAACGCCACCGCCTCTGCGGAACGCACATCGGTGGACTCCTGCTCCAGCAGATCGCGCATGTCAGAGCTGGTCTCTGAGACGCCCAGCATGCCAGACTCGTGATTCACCATGTGCTGAAACTGTGCGGTCGTCATCCCTTCGGTGTTGGCCAGATAGTTGATCAGGCCTGGGTCGATGTCACCCGTGCGCGCTCCCATCACCAGACCAGCGTTTGGCGTGAAGCTCATGCTCGTGTCCAGGCTCTCACCATCACGCACCGCAGCCAGGCTGGCACCATTGCCCAGATGAGCCAGGATCACGCGGCCCTTTGTCGCCGCAGGATCGTTGAGGCGCATGAGTTCCTCCATCAGATAGGCATACGAGAGTCCATGGAAGCCGTAGCGTTGCACGCCCAGCGTTTCGTAGCGTCGCGGGATGGGCAGCATCTTTGCCACACGTGGCATGGTGCAGTGAAAAGACGTGTCAAAGCAGGCCAGTTGCGGCAGCTCAGGATGCCTGGAATGCAGCGCCTGGATGAGGCCGAGCTCCTGCGGCAAATGATCCGGTGCGTAGGACGTGATGCGGTGAAGTTCGCCGACCAGCGTCGTCGTGACGAGCGTCGGCTCGGCATGAGCCATGCCATGCACCACGCGATGCCCCACCGCCCGAACGGCATCGAAGACCTGTCGTTCCTCCAACCAATCGATCAAAAACATCGCCGCCGCCGAATGATCCGCCACTGGGACCGCTAGGCTTTCTTGCTGATCAGTGGCCGTGTCTTGGAAGATCAAATGCGTGCCCTCCAGGCCAATGCGATCCATCTTTCCGTGCAACTCCAGTAACAAAGGATCACCCACTTGATAGACAGCAAATTTGACGCTCGACGACCCCGCATTGAGCGTCAGAACGCAGGGTGCAGGTGCAATCATGGTTCTGCCTCGTTAATCAAGCTATCGTCGCTGAATGGGAATCGGGAGTGAATGCGCACGCAAGACCATAAAGATCGTCCGGTGTTCCATAAATGGGGTTTCCACCCCAAAGTGACTCACGGAGAGAATGCCACTCCTTGGTCATCCGCTGCGAGCGGCGAGGTTCATTTGGGTGGAGCGAGCGATGAAAAGAAACGTGGCGTGCGAGAAGCATACTCAGGATAGCTGCTGAATACCTGAGCGAGCAGCCGTTCTTCATGCGCTGCTTTGGCGTTAAAGAAAATCCAGAGCAGTCCGAATAGCACAAAATGCAGGCCGCTCGCCGCCGAGATCGCCATGCCAAAGGCCCAGACGAGAAGGCCGCTGTAAACCGGATGCCTGACGCGGCGATACAAGCCGCTCGTGAGCAACGCGGCTCCCATGCGTGGCGAAGGCATCGGCGTGAGCGAGCGCCCCGTGTGCAGTTGCCAAGTCGCCAAGCCAGACAACGCCAGCCCAGCGAAGCCAACAAGCAGCCCCAGCGGTCGCAGCGGCACGAGAAACGTCAGCAGACCGAATGCAGGCATGAACAACAGCGCCGCCAGCAGAACCAACTGCACGGTTACCCATGACAAGTCTTTGAGCGTGGCGGATTTCATGGGCGTCGATCTACTTGTGCCGGAATTTCACGAAGTAAATCATCTTCACCTTGCTGAGTTCACAAAGCCATCGCTCAGGACGCTGGCGAGGCTGTGGGCGTGAAGACGGCAGAGTTGAACTCAATCACTTCGCCGCCGCGCCCTTAGCCAGCATCAGCTAGGCGCGCTTTGGCCATTATTGAGCGAAAGCCCTGGCAGCATTGAGTGGACTGGGGAGTTCGTGCCAATCAAGCGGTGCGGGCAAATCATAGCCCGCATACTCGATGTGCAGTACACGGCGGCGGCGTTCGCTGGTGGAGTGTGCTGATGCATGCAGCAAAAGCGGACGCATGAGCAACACATCACCTGTCTTGGCTTCGCAAGAGACCTCTTTGCACGTTTCGCGGCATCTTCGAATCGCCTCGGCATTCAACCGGCCCAGTCGATGGGTGCCGGGAAGGACGCGAAGCGCGCCATTAGTCGCATCCGCATCATCCAGGTGAAGACGGACGCTGAGCATCTGCTCCAGCATCCCAACTGGGGGCTGCACATGCGGCACACCTTCCTTCAAACTCCAGGGGCCAAATCCGGGCACCTCGACACGCTCTTTGAGCGCAAGCGTGAGATCCTGATGCCAGGCGACGAGCCAGTTCGTTTCCGGACGCTTGTCGAAATAGATTCCGCGCACCGGAACGGGCTCGGCAGGCAGATGCGGTCGCACCAGATCGACCAGCAGCGATTGAGCGAGCCTCATCACTTCAGGCACCCGCAGCATGCCGCGAGTGCCTGCACCATCCGCATCACCCAAAAGATCCCGCAAAGACTCGCAGGTCGTTTGATCAAGCACTCGTGGCACGATGGAGAAGCCTTTGGCATCGAGATCGGCGCTGAAGTTCATCATTTCATTTCCCTTCACGCACCATGCGAATGTCGATTTCGCGTTCGACGTATTTCCATTCTTCGGTGGTGCGCAGCTCGGCGACCATGTCTTCAAAGGCGTTGGCATCGGCCTTTGTGTAATCGAACAGCGTGATGAAGTCGAAGGGCTGCGGCTCGGCCATGTCGCGGCAGTGATGCAGGCGGCGGGCAATGGCAGGCAGATACTTCATGCCGATTTTGATGTGGTGGGAACTCTCCTCGAAAATGGCGCGACGCTCGTCCTGGGTCAGCGCCCACCATTTGGAATTCTTCCGAATGGGAATCATCGCGGCGTGCGTGGCTTCTGACCGACCGATGGTGACCTGTTTTGCCGCGAGCTGGTCCTTCTCGGGTCGAGTGACGTAGCGCTCGTTGCTCGTGACACCGCTCAGTTTCCACAGAGCATTCTCTGGCAGCTCTTTGACCTCGCCGATGACGATGTCCAGCCGCTTCACCGTCTGCAGCGGCTCACCGATGACCGTTTTACGAGCGATGACCTGCCAGGCACCCGAGTCGCCGCCGATGAAGGTGAAAAGTCGTGGATTGGCGATGGTTTGCATGGCGTCTTTGGCTTCGAGGAAGGTTGGCATCATCCCGCTGGCGACGGCGCCGAGGCCGCACATCTGCCCGATGAAGCGCCGCCTGCTTGGCGATGGTTTAAGGGAGTCAGATTTCATGCTGTGGATGCCCGGGAGGTCTCTCATGAGAGCACCTTTTATCCCAGTATTCCAAAGTTCGTCCAATGATTGCTCCGAAGGCAGCGAATCGACAAAAATGTCACTTCGCCTTCTTTTTGCCCTTTTTGGGCTTCTTGTCGGCTTTGCGATCCGGATCACCGTTCCAGCGTTGGTCCTCCCAACGCGGGGGCTGCATGCTCGCGTTCCATTTCTCGAAGAGAGCTATCAGGTCCGCCTTCTTCGTTGGATTTTCGGCACTGAGGTCCTTTTGCTCGCCGGGGTCGGCAGCGAGGTTCACCAGCATCGGCTCCATGTCTTTGGATGCCTTCACGAGCTTCCAATCACCCTGGCGGACGGCGTGTTGCACACCAAAGCGGAAGTAAAGCTCACGCGGGGCGAGTTTGTCGCTCTCACCTTTGAGCAAAGGGAGGAGGTTGATGCCGTCGAGCACTGTAGTCCCGGCTTTAGCCGGTTCTGAGCCGCCTGAAGGCGGGACTACAATACTCTCAGCAGCAGCCAGCGCTGTCGGCAGCACATCGAGCTGAATCACGGGATCGTTCACCACGCGATTGCCGGGGATCGTGCCTTTCCACTGCGCCATCCACGTCACGCGGATGCCGCCTTCCCACACGAACCACTTTCGGCCGCGCAGCCCTGACTGCTCTGCGAGCGCATTCGCGCCGCCGTTGTCGCTGATGCAGAAGATGAGCGTGTTTTCCTCCAGCTTGAGGTCTCGCAGCTTCGTCATCACCGTGCCGATGGCTTCATCGGCCTCGCCGATGAGCGCGGCGTAAGCTTGCTGGCGTTTGTCGAGGTGCTTGAACTTCTCGAGCCAGTGCGGCGAGGCCACGATGGGCGAATGCACGGCGTTGAACGACAGATACAGGAAGAACGGCTTGTCCTTGTTCGCGTCGATGAAGCCACAGGCCTCCTTCGCATACACGGGCGAGGTCACGGGCGCACCTTCGAGATCCTTCGCCAGCTCGCTGCCGCGATAAAACGACGGCCCCTTGCCTTCACCGAGGTTTCCGACCGTGCCCATCGCGAAATCAAAACCACGCGCGGGTGGCATGAACTCCGGCCCGGTGTCGCCGAGATGCCATTTGCCCACAATGCCCGTCGTGTAACCCGCAGGCTTCAAATGCTGCGCCATCGTCTTTTCGCTCAAAAACAGCTCACGGCCTTCCCGCGTCGGATTGGCATCATGCCCCGTCCGCGCTTGATAACGCCCCGTCATCAGTCCCACACGACCCGGCGAGCACACGCAGCCGCTCGAGTAGCCATTCGTGAAGCGCACGCCATCCGCCGCGATACGGTCCATGTTCGGCGTGGGAGCCAATTTGCCGCCGTAAGCGCCCGGTTGAGCCCAACCCATGTCATCGAGGTAAAAGATGACGATGTTCGGCTTCGAGTGAGCGGAGAGCAGAGGGCAAAGAGCGAAGAGAAGAGCAAGGAATCGCATGGTGGCGCGATGAACGATGTCGAGCGTGCCTTCTCTCCGGGAAGTTCGCCGCGCATTCGAAACGCGGCCACGATTGAGCCGCGAAGAGGTCATGCGAGAAGCGGAGAAGAACTCGGATTACTTCGCCGAGTAGCCTTTCCAAAGCCATTCCAGTGCCTGCGGCAGGATTTGCGACCGCGCAGGACCGAGGCCGTGACCGACATTCAGGCAATAGACATATTGATAGGGATAGCCTTTGGCCTTCAGCACCTTCGCCATGCGGTGATTCGCCTCTACCCAGTCGTGCATGTCGTCGCGCATGACGTTCGGATTGAGAAGATCACGATCTCCCACGGCCAGATAGATGCGCAGCGGCTTCTTGGGGCTCTCCGGGATAAGTTTGCTGTGAAAACCCCACGCGCCATCCGGCGTCTCGGGATTGAAAGGCCACTGCTGGTTCACAAAAGTGCCCGAAGTGGTCAGCACGCGATGATACAAAT
Source organism: Prosthecobacter sp. (assembly GCA_044355475.1). Taxonomy (GTDB): domain Bacteria; phylum Verrucomicrobiota; class Verrucomicrobiia; order Verrucomicrobiales; family Verrucomicrobiaceae; genus Prosthecobacter. The sequence continues at coordinate 10,714 of JBIKYB010000036.1, read as the reverse complement.
CCGTGCGATACCACGCCATCGCCAGCGCACACGATCCGCCGGAACTGCTGCCCATCGTGGCGCGGCCTTCGGGATCCTTGGTGAGTTTGACGCCTGCATTCTTCTCCACGAGCGGAAGCACTTCGTTCTCGATGAACTCCGCATACAAGCAGGACATCGTGTCATACTCACGACCGCGCTCATGCCCCTGGGCATCGCCACCACCGCTGGAGATCAGGATGGCGATCTGCACCGGCACACGCTTCTGCGCGATGAGGTTGTCCAAGATGTGCGGCAACGTCATGTCCGGCTTTCCGCGCGGCCCGTCGTGACCGACGATGAACGGAGCCTCCGTGCCCGCGACGTATTGCGCAGGCACATACACTGTCACGAAGCGCTGGTAGTCGATGGGATGCGTCTCCACGATGAGCGTCTTCGGGTTGTTCGGGTCCACCGTGCCGAAAACATCACGCGCAATGCCGGGATTGAAGAGCTTGCAGTCCTTCGATTCCATCACGAACTGCTTCACCATGCCCTGCGGCACACCTTCCACCACCTTCGCCTCCGGCGGAGCGACATAGTCCGGCCCGATGACGAAATCTCCATCCACATCCGCCGGTGCATTCACGCCCGGCTTGCCATCCAACCGCGTGAACTTCGGTGCACTCGGCGCATCAAACGGCCTCGTCGGCGGCTGCGGACGATCCGGCTTCTTCTCCTTCGCTTTCTGAGCGAAGGCTGGGAGTGCGAGGGCGGTGAGAGCGAGGAGGAGATGAAGAGAGCGCATAAGTCAGATAAGGAGAGCTGGGTGTAACTTATTTCACCTCAGTGACATCGACGACATCGAGCTGGATAAACTGTCCGTTGAAGGGCTTCGGCGCGGGAGCCACGTCGGGCACGACTAGCTTGGAGAAGTTGGTGATCATGTGGCCATTCTGGCCGTCGCCGTGGAGGGTGAGGGTGGCACCGCCTTCGATTTCGACGGTAGCGGTGTAGTCGATGGTGAAGATGCGATGGCCGACCTTGTCATCGCGATTGAAGAAAAAGTGCTGAGCAGGCGAGGACACGCTGAGCTGGTAGATGTTGTAGGTCTTGTTGTTTGGCACGCCGCCGATGTAGAAGCGCTCGCCGACCTGCTGGCCGTCCTTATACATCATCGGCTCCACCACGCCGCGCACGCGCAGGGTCACTTTGTAGCGCTTGCCAGCCTCACCGCCGAAGGTCTTCACGTCGGTGAATTTGTCGTTCGTCTTTGGATCGTCCGTCATGCGGGCAGAGATGCCATCCGCGCCGGGCTTGGGATTCTCCGGCATGGGGTCGCGGCAGGGAAACTCAAAGCGATAGCCATCCAGAGCGGCAGCGGCCTTCTTCAAGTCATCGGCGGCAAACGAGTGAGCAGCGAACAGGGCAGCCGTGAGGCAGAGTGTGAAGCGGAGGCGGTTCATGAGGTGGGTTGGATAGAGGCGACAACTACCAACGCACAACAAAGCGCCGCATTGCGTCACTTCCCGCCCTTGATGAACTCTTCGCGAGAGAGAAAGCCATCCTTGTCCTTATCGAACTTGGTGAAGCGCTCCTTCGCCTCATCGCCGTTGGATTGCCTGGCGAGATACTCGTCGAGCGTGAGCTTGGCTTTGCCGGGGTAGAGGCGGTCGTAACGAACATCACGAGGCTCGTCGGTGGAGGTGGTGGCGGGCTTGGTGGGTGATTTGCTTTTGCCTTTCGGTTTGCCGGCGGAATTGAGATCGGAACCAACGGGCGGGAGGTGTTTGATTAGCGTTTCGAGCAGGTCCTTGTGCTCGGGCTTGTCGGCGAGGCTGATGGTTTCGGTGGGGTCGGCTTGTTCATCGTAGAGTTCGGTGGCGATGATTTTGGAACCGTTGCGCTCACGCCAGAAGGTAGCGCGATAGCGCTCGTTGCGGATGCTGTAGCCCATCACAGGCCCTTCAGGAGCGCCGCGTGGATACTGACTGATGGCGACATCGGTGGCGGGTGCTGCTGGATCTTCGATGAAGGCCTTCAAGCTGCTGCCACCAAGGCCGCTCGGGATCGGCAGGCCGCAGACATCGGCCAGCGTGGGATACACATCAACGAACTCGACCGGTGCCTCGCACTTCTGCCCGCGGGACGTTGTTCCCGGCACGCTGATGAGCAACGGCGCACGCGCGGCGATCTCGAAGTTCGTGTGCTTGTGCCACAATCCGTGATCACCGAGCTGCCAACCGTGATCGCCCCAGAGCACGATGATCGTGTTGTCAGCGAGCCCTTCTTTGTCGAGAGCATCGAGCAAGCGGCCGATCTGCGCATCGGTGTAGCTGATACAGGCATAGTAGCCGTGGCGCAGAGTCTTGGCGAAGTCTGCGGGGATCGGGTTCTCCTTCGGCACGCCGGGGTAGGCATGCAGTTCGCTGTTGTTGTGCCCGGCAAACTCAGGGCTGCCAGCGGGCAGTTTATCCGTGGTGGGCACGGGGATCGTGTTCGGGTCGTAGAGGTCCCAATACTTCTTCGGTGCCACGAAAGGCAGATGCGGCTTCAAGAAGCCCACAGCGAGGAAAAACGGCTCGCTCTTCGATTTGAGCGCCGCGAGACGCTTCACCGCTTCTGCAGCCGTCGCGCCATCGGGGAGCTGAGCATCCTCCTTTGGGCTGACTTCATAGGCGGGGCCTTTTTTGGCGCTTTTGCCGTTCTTGCGCGGTTCTCCGCCTTCTTGCGGCTCGCTGTATTCTTCGGTGTTCACGTCATGTCGTGTCACGATCTGTTTGGTCCAATCCACGGGATCGGTATCGACGGCACGGCCTTTCGGATACCAATGCGGTTCGTTCCAGGAGCGGCCATCTTCAAAGCCTGCGTGGTAGAGCTTGCTCAGCGCGGCGCAGTGATAGCCGTTGGCCTTGAAGTGCTGTGGCAAGGTGATGCAATCCGGCTGTGCCACGCGGAAATGCGTCTCCAGGTCCCACACCTTTGTTACATCCGGCCGCAGTCCCGTCATGATCGCCGTGCGCGACGGACTGCACACGGCCTGCTGACAGTAGGCTTTGTTGAAAACGATGCCGCGAGCCGCGATGCGGTCGATGTTGGGTGTTTTGATGATCTTGTTGCCATAGCAGCCGAGGTCTGGCCGCAGGTCATCGACGGCGATGAAGAGGATGTTCGGTTTTGTGGCTGCTTCCAGCGAGGTGAGAGCGAGCAGGAAGGCGGTGAGGAGCGTTTTCATGGATAGGATGAATTTGAGGCTACTTTTTCGGCATCTTGCCTTTGAGGATGTATTCCTCACGGCTCACGAGGCCGTCTTTGTCACTGTCGTATTTGTCGAATCGCTCCGCAGCGGCGGCGGCATCGGATTGGTGGGTGGTGTAGTAGTCTCGGGTGATCTTGCCGGTCTTGGCTTCGTCGAGCTTGTCGAACTTGGCGGCACGCTCCTGCTCTTCCGCCGTTAGGGGCTTCGTTGGCGGAGTCTCTGGCTTTTTCATAGGTTCCTCGCCCTTCTTTTTCTTGTCCTTGTTCGCATGACGGCCAGTGCCGTCACCGCTGTCGGGGATGCCACCCGCAGGATTGAGTTTCGCCAGCACGGCGGAGAGTTTGGCGCGGGCAGGATGATCGCCGGTGACGAGCTTTTCGGCAAAGGGCGCCTCGCTCATGTCATAGAGCTCGTTCTTCTCGTTGAGCTTCCATTTCGCGTCCCGCACATACCACATGGCGGCGAGTTGATTGAAGGCCCACTCGCGGGGAATGCCAGCTTCGCCACGGAGCTGAGGAGCGATGCTGTGACCATCAAAGATCGTGTCTTTCGGCAAAATGCCGCCGGAGAGTTCCGCGAAGGTGGTGAGGAAGTCCGACGAGTCGATCAAGTCGGCGCTGACGTTGCCAGCGGGTGTTTTGCCCGGCCAATTGGCGATCATGGGCACGAGGCCGCCGCATTCGAGCATGCTGCCCTTCATGCCGGAGAGGGCACGCCCGCCGATGGTGGACAGCGGGGTCTGGCCTTTGCCGGTGCCGTTGTCGCCCATGAAGATGATGAGCGTCTTCTCGCGGAGCTTCAGCGCCTCGAGTTCGGCGACGAGCTTGCCGACGAGTTTGTCCATGTAGAGGATGTTGTCGCCAAAGAGGTCTTTGCTGTCCGCTGCGCTGTCGGGCGTGGGCTGGATGTCGCCATGCACATGCACCAGTGAGTAGTAGAGGAAGAAAGGCTTGTCCTGACTGGCCTTGAGAAAGCGCACGGCACGCTCGTGCATCAGGTCCGGCATGTATTCCTTCACGCCGAGTTGCTTCTCTTCGCCGTTTACGAGGTATTTTTCGAGTTTCTCCGGCTTGCGACTCCAGTAAACGCCGCTGCCATTGAATCGCAGGTAGTCGTCAAAGCCCGCTTCATCCGGATCGCCCGGCAATTGTCCCCACTTACCGATGAAGGAGGTGTCATAGCCAGCGCTTTTGAAAACCCGCGCCAGTTGCAGTTCCTTGTTTGGCATCACCATGCAGGCGTCTTGATTGCTCGATCCATTGCGGAAGGCATAGCGCCCCGTCATGATCATCGCCCGAGATGGCCCGCAAAGCGCCGCCGTGAAGCACTGCGTGAACCGCGTGCCTTCCGCCGCCAGTTTGTCGAGCTCAGGCGTCTTGTAGTGGTCCGAACCGTAACAACCGACGTTCCCGATGCCGAAATCGTCGGCGAGGATGAAGATCACGTTCGGTTTGTCTGCGGCCTGAGTTTGGCCAAAGACAACGATGAGCGCGGAAAGGATGCTGTAGAGATTTTTCATGGTTTCGGGGCTTCTGGAGGTGCCGGGAGCGCAGCAGGCTCGCGCTTCTTCGCACGCTCCATGTCACGGGCCTTCTTCTTTTCTTCTTTGGTCATCTTCTTCGGCTTCTTCTCGGCGGGTGCGGCCATGTTGTAGCGCTTCTCACCGGCTTTGACGGGCTTTGCCATCTCCGCGAGCCAGGCGTCGTGCAGTGTCGTCAGTTCGGCGACCTTCTCCGGCATTTGCTTGGCGAGGTCGTTGGCTTCCGACACATCCTTGCTCAGATCAAAGAGGCCCAGCTTGTCCTTTTCGCCCACAAGCTTCCAATCGCCCGAACGCACCGCCCACCAGCCTTCGTCGCTGCCGGAGCACCAGAAGAAATCACGCGATGGAGGCTGGGTTTCGCCTTTGAGCAGTGGCAGCAGGTTCTGACCATCGAGACGTGCCTCCGCTGGCGTGGCGATGCCCGCCGCCGCGAGCGCTGTGGGTAAAACATCCAGCGATGACACCGGCGACAGCCACTCGCCTGGTTTCAGCGCCGCAGGCCAGCAGATGAGAAACGGCACGCGAATGCCGCCTTCGTAGTCGGTGTGCTTGCCACCGCGCAGCGGCGTGTTGTCGGCGCTTTGCGCTAGCGGGCCGCCGTTGTCGCTGATGAAGAAGAGGAGCGTGTTTTCCCACGCGCCACCGTCCTTGAGCGCGGTCATGACTTTGCCGATGGCGTCATCCATGCGCTTGCCCATCGCGAGTCGGGCATCGCGGTCTTTGTTGCCCGTGTTGAACTTCGCGATCTCGTCCTCCGGTGCCTGCAACGGTGCATGCACGGCATTGAAGGCCAGGTAAGCGAAAAACGGCCCCGCCTTGTGCTTCGTGATGAACGCCGCCGTCTCCTCGCCGAGTCGATCCGTGAGGTAACCGGTCTCCTTCACCACCTCCGTGCCGCGATAGATCGGATCATTCGGGTCATCGAGCTTGAAGTAGTCATGTGCCCCGCGACCGAGAAAGCCGAACACCTCATCAAACCCGCGCAGGGCCGGACTCCACGCCAAATCGGGCCCCAAGTGCCATTTGCCAAACTGCCCCGTCGCATAACCCGCAGGCTTCAAATACTGCGGAAAGAGCTTCTCACTCATCGGCACACCACTACCCGCCTCACCACCCGTGTAGAGCCCCAACCGCTGCTGATAGCGCCCCAGCATCAGCCCCGCCCGCGTCGGCGAGCACACATGCCCCGTCACATAACCCTGCCGACAAATCACGCCCGCTTTGGCCAGCGAATCGAGATTCGGCGTCACGATTTCCTTCGGATGCTGCGGGTTAAACGTCACATCCGCATAGCCGAGGTCATCCGCGACGATGACGACGATGTTGGGTTTGTCAGCCGCGTAGAGCGACGCGCTGAGGGCGACGAATAAGGCAAGGACTCTCATGGTCGCGCTGAAACGGCCAGTTTTGGCGGAACTTCACAAGAATGCCGAGGCAGCGCCGCCAATTTGCCAATGGAAGCTCAACAACTGGACCTTCCTTTACTTTTTCTCCAACGCCGTGGCCTTCACCGCACGCTCCACTTTGCGATACAGGAAGGCATCGCTGGTGAGCAGCGAAGTGATGAGCGCTTTCATGCTGCCGCCGTTGTTGCGGTAGGCGGCGTGGGCGGCTTGGAGGATGGGGGCGTCGTTGAGGGTTTCGTTGCGGCCCATCCAGAAGCGGAAGGCGTGGCGGACGAAGACTTGCTCGACGCGTTCACTGTTGGCGAGTTTGGTGATCATCTCGAGCGCATTGGCGACGGGGCCGTCGAGAGTGGGATCGCCGCTGTCGATGATCTCTCCGGTGGTGTTCACGGGCTTGCCCAGCTCGGTGGTGCGGAAGAGGCCGGCGTGGTTATACATCTCAAAGGGCAGTCCGAGTGGGTCCATCTTCTGGTGGCAGGTCCAGCAGTAATCCGCCTTCGTCACACGCATGCGCTCGCGGAGGGTGTTCTCGGGTTCGGCCGGAAGTTGGGCATCGACGGTGATGGGCACATCGGGAATGCCGCCGCCGAGCAGGCGCTCGCGGATCCAGATGCCGCGATGGATGGCGTGGTTGTCCATGGCATCGGATTGCGAGACGAGCCAGGCGGGATGGGTCAGGATGCCGAGGCGCTGGCCTTCTGGAGCGGTGGCGAGGATGCGCTCGGGCTTCAAGGAGCCGCTGCCAAAGGAGGGGCGGCTGACGCGGGCTAGGGTGGCGGGGCCTTCGAGTGGGGCGGGGGCGACGTCCATGTTTTCGCCACCTTGCTTGCGCGCCTTCTTCGTGTTGTCGTTCGTCTTCTCGGCTGCGGCCAGCAGCCTTCTTTGGCGGACGAGGGAACGCTGGGGTGCCTGATCTCCAGGGTTGTTCTTTAACTGGGCTTCCAAGGCGGCGATCTCGGTCTTGAGCGCCTTGATCGCCTGGAGCTTCGCCTCTTGCTCCTTTGCTTGCTCTTTCGCTTGCTGGGCGTCGGCGGCCTGCTTGGTCGCCTTGGCAGCGGCCTTCTCTTCTTGGGTGCGTTGCTTGCCGAAGTAGGTGGCGTCTGCTCGGGTCGCGACCACGCGCTGCGTGGTCAGCAGCTCCTTGAGGACGTCTTTGTCTTCTTGCAGGATCAGTTCGATGAGGCGGTCCGTGCTGGCTGCGGCGTCGAACATGGCTGTGTAGTGGCTGGTGCCGCGGTTGGAGACGCCGGTCGCGGCCAGCGCTTTGGCATCTTTGCAGATGTAGCCCGCCAAATCGTAATCGAAGTAGTCGCGGAAGAACTGCAGGATGCGTGGCTTGCGGATGCTGTCGTCGGCGAGCATGCGGGTGACATCACGCTGCACATCTTCACGCGTCTTCATGCGGCCTTCGATGATCGCCCGGCGCAGAGGTTCGTCGGGCTTGAGGTAGCGCAGCGCGTGGTTCACGGCCAAACCCAGCTCCCAATCCTGCAGCATCACGCGACCGTGCTCGTCAGGCTTGCCATTTTCCACCAGCTCCGGGCGGAACAAGGCATCGCGGTCGAGAAAGATGGACGAGAGGCCCATGAAGACGCCGTCTTCCTTGCCGACCTTGGCGATGCTGTCTTTGACGACTTGGAGGTAGCTGTCGGACTCCGCTTTGTTCGGCGGGCGGAAGGTGAGGGCTTCAAAAAGGTAGTCCACCGCGGCACGCAGGCTCTCGTCGGTGACGTCAGGTGCCTTCATCAAATCGTAAACGGGAGTCAGCGGGCGGAGGACTTTCGTGCTGTAAACAATGGCGGTGGGCAGTCCGCGCAGATCACCCGGAGGTTTGACCTTGTCGTAGGTTTTGGGGTCGTCGGTGATTTGCTCCTTCATGCCGACGAGACTGAGCGGGCCGTAGGCCATGAATTGGAGGATGTCTTCGGCCTTGCCGAGGATCTGCGTGGCCTCGGCGCTGTTGACCGTGTAGAAGTCGGGGTAGTTCTTCAATCCGGTCTTGCGAGCCGAGGACAGCACGACAGGCACGCTTTTCACAGCGGTCGCATAGGCCACGGTGCCGCCGACCACGCTGAGGATGTTATCCACGCCAAAATAGAGCTTCAACTCGCCGCCGTGGTTCGTGGGCACGGAGTCGCCGTGGGTGCGGAGGCCGGGGTTTGCGGGATCGTATTTGGGTTCGGTGTTGATCAGCTCATTGAGTCGCGTGATGTGCTCCTGGGGCGTCACTCGCCAGATGCGTGCGGGTGAGGAGGTCGGCGTGAGTTGGATGCCGTCGGGCAGTTTGTCAAAAAGGAGGTCGTGATCGACGAAGTTGGCCTTTTTCGGGTCCTTGTGCGCCTGGAAGCCGCCCTTGTCCTTCATGGCGGTCTGCAACTCCCCGATGATCCAATCCGAGAAGTGCAAGCGGTCGATGACACGAGGCTGAGTCTTCTTCTTGGGCGGCATTTCCTCCAGCGCGATCTGTGCCCACACGGACTTCCAAGTCGCGGCGTTGGTCTCATCCACTGCAGTGAGTTCGCTGAGGTTCAGATCGCCTTTTTGCGTGTCGTTGTCGTGGCAGTCGAAGCAGTGTTGTTCGAGGAAAGGCAGCGCGAGGTCTTTGAACTTCGCCTGAACGGGCTGGCCCGGCGTGTAGGTGTCCGCAGCCAGAGCAGGCAACGCGATTCCGGCGCAGATCATCATCAGGATGAGAAAAACTCGGCGGGTCGTTGGAGAACTTGTGGCTCGGGTGATCATGGGGTGCTGGAGCAAAATGGAGAGGTTTTTATTCTTCCCGCAGATTCAGGGAGGCCCGCAGATTATTTTGAATTTCAATCTGCTGGCCTCCCTGAATCTGTGGGAGATCAAAATGCGGCTGCTTTTAAGGAATGTTGGTCAGTTGGGTAAGTTTACTGGTGGTGAGCGTTAGTTCCTTCCAATGCAGATGACCTCTTTCATCGTGTGCATCCAGAGGCGGCCATTGGCGTAACTGAACGATGCGAGCGTCCAGGTCTCACCTGCGGGTCCGAGGTCATTGATCGCGAGGAGGGCTTTCTCGTCGAGCGTTTCGGCAAACGCATCGATGACATAAACGGTGCCGTTCATGATGGGGAAGAACAGGTGGCGATTGACCAGAATCGGGCTCGCGGCGGAGACATGGCCCCAACCGGTGCCCTTCGCGCGTTTGTCGGTCGCGATGTCGATGCCGCGTGAGTTCTTCGTGTCATTCGGGAGGGCGTCGCGCTTCTCCCAGATTCGCTTTGGTTCAAGCCCGGCGACAAGCTGTGCGGGAACGCGCAGGTATTCCGTCTTGCCGGTTTCAATGTGCACGCGGCCAATGGCGGTGATGTCGTGGGCGAGGAAGTAGTGCCAGTCACCCGCGACGATGTTGGTCTGATTCGTCAGCGGCATGCGCTTGCCGACTTTCAGCGCAATGCCGGACTCGCGTTTGCCAGTCTCCGCGTCGGTGAGGTCCACTTTGGCCGTCACATCTTGAGTCCGCATCACTTCGCCAGTGGTGCTGTCGAGCACGAGGTGGTTGGAGCCTTGAAACCAGAACACCTGCTTGGCATTCCAAAGCGAGTTGAAGGAACTCTCTCCATTGATTTCGCGACTCCAGAGTGTCTTGCCGGAGTCGAGCAGGGTCAGGCTCACGCCATAGGGTTTCTCCAAAGGATCATGCCCGCCACCGCGACCATGCACCACCGCCCAGCGTCCATCTGCCAACTGCCCGGCCATGGGCGTGTTGTGGACGCAGGTGCCCGCTTCTTCGATCCACACGACCTTGCCGGTCTTTTTGTCGATCGCGTGCAGGTAGGTCCACACATCGCGCGGCTCGATCCCCGGCGGCACTGGCTTGTGGCGTTCGATTTGCATCCCAGCCTCTGGGTTGCGGACCTCGACCGTGATGATCTTGTCGCCCACGAGGATGGGTTCGCATTCGCGGTTCGTGTGGCGAGTGATCGGGCGGAACTCGCGGAGCCACACGGGCTTGCCATTGAAATCAAAGCAGCCCATCGAGCCGCAGCGATTAAAGAACCAAACGTGCTCGCCATCGGCGATCGGCGCAAAGACGGTGCCGTCGCTGAAAATGCCCGCCGTCTGCACCGGGTCCGTGCCGGGAAGATCCACGGTCCAGAGAATCCTGCCCGTGTTCGCCTCCAGGCAGTAGCCGACGATGTTGGGCTCCAGCCGGTCGCTGGTTTCATTCATCGGACGATGCGTCGTGACGAAGGCGCGATCACCCCAGATCGTCACCGCGCTTTGTCCGCCCTCTGGCAGCGTCGTGCGCCAGAGGATGTTTTTGCCACCCACAACCGACCATGTGAGCGGCGGCTCAGACCCTTCGATTTTCCAGTTGAGGTTCGGTCCGGACGCCTGCGGCCAATGCTGGGCGCCTACCGAAGCCACGAGGCCGAAGAAACCAATCAAGAGCGCACGGATCACACCAGAATTTCTTTGAGCGGCCCGGTGCCGGCGTCGAACTTCGCCGCCATCTTGTCGCTCAGGTTAAAGCGGTCGCACGGCGCGCCGGAAACATTCAGCAGCGTCGAGTAGAGCGCATTG
>JBIKYB010000233.1:0-8401 GCA_044355475.1 Prosthecobacter sp. | reverse complement strand
GACCCACATCTCCATGTCCGTGCCGCGTATGATGAGGCGGTAGGTGTGAAAGCGGTTCGTCGTGTCCATCGGGATGAAGCGGTCCGTGTGGCTCGCCGCCTGATTCGCGAAGAGCACGAGTCCTTCCTGATGCCGCCCATCGCTGACGAGCACGGACACCGGAGCCCCGTCGCGCCAAGGCCACAGCGAGGCGGAGGTTTTGTTCTTTTGCGAGCCCGTCGTCGAAAACACCTTCGCCACGACCTCGACGATGATTTCCTCACCTGCGTCTGGCTTCCATGCCGCACGGAAGTTCGCGAACGCCTTGTCATCATCGGTCAAACGCAGGCCCTCAGCCTCGAGTGTGGTTTTTGGCGTGCCCGTGGCTTGCCAAACGCCGCCGGGCAGGGATTTGGCGTCATAGTGAAGCTGCCAGGTGATGTCTTCTGCTTGAAGGCACGCAACAGACACGAAGAGAGCGGTGCAGAGGAAGGGCTTGTAGCGAGGCATGGCACTCAAACGCGGCAGCTCGTCCAAACATGCCTGCCCGGAGCAATTTATGCCTTCAACACACTTTTCCGCCAGTCGTTCACCCCTTCGCGGAACAACTCTTGCTTGAGTTTCGTGCCAAGACCGCTGCCGGTGGGCAATTGAGCTTTTCCGTTCGTGATGACCGGCAGCGTATCGACCAGCTTGTCATAGAACGAGCGAATGTGCGCCCGCACCGTCTCCTGAAAGACGACATTGGCGGATGAAGCGGCGAGGTGTAGGCCGCTGAACAATGTGAGCGGGCCGGTGCAGTCGTGAATCGTGGCGGGGATGTTGAAGCTCTGCGCCATGTCGATGACGCGACGTGTTTCGCTGATGCCGCCGTTCCACGTTGGATCGACCATGCAGTAGTCGCAGGCCTGCGCTTGCAGCACGGCGAGGTATTCTTTGCGACCGAGCAGCATCTCGCTCGCGGCGATGGGCAGACCGCTCCTACGACGGAAATCGGCCAGCGTGGCGGCGTTATCGACACGCAAGACATCTTCAAGCCACAGCGGTTTGATTTCACGCAGCGCCTCCGCGATGCGCAGGGCGGCGGGCAACTGGAAAAACGCGTGACCTTCGATGGCGATGTCCATTTTCATGCTCACACGCTCGCGAATCTCGCGCAGCGGCTTCATCGCCTCTTCAACATCCGTCCACGAGATGTGCAGGCCGCCGTTGCGATGCGCGGCACGGTCAAACGGCCACAGCTTCATCGCCGTGATGCCCTCGGCGAGCAGTTCCTCGGCGAGATCGCCGGCGGCGAAATGCGAGGCCCAGTTGTCTTGAAGCGGGCCTTTGCTGCCGATGTCACCATATCCGGGCCATCCTGGATGACGCGGCGCATCGCTCGTGCCCGCCACCGCGCCATAGCTCGGCCCGCCACTCGTGTTATAAACCGGGATCGCGTCGCGAACGGGTCCGCCGAGCAGGCGATACACCGGCTTGTTGCACGCCTGGCCGAGAATGTCCCACAGCGCGAGATCAATGGCCGACAGCGCCCGCATTTCCGCACCAGGATGTCCAAACGGTGTGCAGCGCTCATAGAGGAAGCGCCAGTGCGATTCGATGGCGAGCGCATCGGCACCGAGCAGCCGTTCCGCCATCCAGTCATGGATCAACGACGCGATGGCATGTGGCGTGTAATACGTTTCGCCACAACCGATGAAGCCGTCATCCGTGTGGATGCGGACGAGCAGCAGATTCGGCATGATGCCGGACGGAATGGCGGTTTCGATAGCGGTGATGCGGGACATGGCGTGGATCAATGAGAGAAAATTTGATGGAACATGGCGAAGGAAATCGCTCCGTAAAAAAAGGCGGTCAAAACGAGCGCGATCTTGCGCCACAGCGGCGGACGCAGCTCGCGCGGTAGCAGCGTGGTGTTGAGGCGCAGGATTTGCAGCGCGGAGAAGGCCGTGATCGGTGCGGCAGTGGCTCCAAGAATGGTGAGCAGCAGCTTCGCATCGCCCACAAACGCCCCGAAGCAGGCGATCACGGTGAAGCCGAGCAGCAGCAGGCCGTAGAAGCGGCCCACGGGCATTTTTTTCGGCACGGCACCACCTGCCCACGCCATGTCGGCCACCACACGGGCCAGCACATCGACATTCGTCAGCGTGGTCGAGAACAGAATCCAAAAGCCGTTCATCAACGCCAGGAACCAAAAGCCCTCCCACAGCTTGCGCATCTCCGCCGCCTGAAACACGCCTGCGGCGACGCCGGAGACTTGCATGCCCGGCTGAAACAGCGACGAGGCCAGATTCACCATCAAAAACATGCCCACGATGCAGCCGAGCATCCACAGGCCGGACTGGTCGATGATCGCGTAGCGCCACCAGTCGCGCCAGCGCTTCAAATTTTCCGCATTGATCGGAAACACGCTGCCCACCGGTGCCAGCGTCTGCTCCATGCTCCACACACCGCCCATGTTGCCAGTTTTTGAGCCCATGCCGAAGCCCTTGTCACGGAACCAGTTCGCAATGGCGAGATTGCCGATGCCGCCGCTGCCTGCGAGGGCCGCAAAGACGGCAAGCATCACGAAATCTACCTTCTCAGGAATCGAGCCGAACGAGAAGAAGCCCGCTGAGGTGCTGATCCAGTCTTTCAATGGCACAAAGGTGAAATTCACCCACAGCAGAAAGCCGAAGATGAAGAGGATCATCATCCACGACAGCCGCTCCAGTAGCCGCTCGACCTTTTTCCCTGATGCCAGCACCACGGCTGAGATCACCACCAGCGCCACCGTGATCCACGTCACCATCGACGCATCACCATCCGTCGGCGCGCGGCCTTGCAGCATGGCAAACGTCACGCCCGCGCATCCTGCCGCCGCCGCGGGCATGCCGAGCTGTGCAAAACCCGCGAGCGCATAAAACACACCCCACGCTCTCGATCCCGGTCGCATCCGCATGAAACCCGTGAGCACCGGTTCGCCCGTGTAGAGTGTGTAGCGGACCGCTTCAAGGTTCAGCAGTGATTGCAAAACAAACGCGAGCGTCGCGATCCACAGCACGCTGCGCCCATGCTGCACCACAAACAATGGCCCCGCGATCCACTCGCCCATGCCAATCGCCCCCACGAGCAGAATGGCCCCCGGCCCGATGGTGCGCAGCGCATTGCGCAGGCTGAATGGCAGCGGTGCTGGGAGTTCATCCACGTTCCAAGGTGGCAGGGAGCCGTGAGGCGTGTCGGTGGATTCAGGTTTCATGATTGGACGGCTTGCATGAGCCCACGCATATAACCGTAGGCGAAGAGTCGGCCCATCATGGTGTAGCCGGGTTCGCCATCCTCCTCGCCATCGAGCTGCGGGACGTGATCGGGCCGCATGGGGCCGGTGAAGCCGATGTCGTGATAAGCTTGCATGGCAGCGACCATGTCGGTGGGACCGTTGTCGTGAAATGTCTCTGCGAAAGCCTCGGCATTGCCGCGCACATCACGAAAGTGAACGTAGCGGATGTGGGAACCGAAACGACGGATGGTGGCGGGAATATCGACCCCCATGGCCGCGAAGGTGCCCTGGCAGAAGCAAATCGCGTTGTGCTTGCTTGGAGCGAGACGCATGAGCCGCTCGAAGTTTTCCACGCTGTTCATGATGCGCGCTTTGTCGGCGAATTCGACCAGCGGCGGGTCATCGGGATGCATGACCATCGTCACGCCATATTGTTCTGCCACGGGCAGCAATTCAGTCAGCATGCACTCCAGATTCGTCCACAAGGCTTCGGCGGTGATCGTCTCGTTGCCGATCTGATTCGCCGTGGCGCTCAACGACATCGCTTTTCTGGCTTCTTTGAGGTCAAACGCCGTCACCAGCGCACCGCCGCGCTCTTTGGCATCCAGTTTGGTGCGCACCCAGTCGGTGCCAGCCATGAAGTTGTAGCAGAGCAGCGGGATTTCAGCCTCGTGCATGTGCTGGAGCAGCCGTTTCATCGCCGCCATGTCGCTGCCGTCGTCTTTCCCGAGCTTGAGCTTTTCGATCGGCAGGTAGCCTTCGATGATGCCGAGTTTCAGACCGTGGCGCTCGATTTGTGCCTTGGTTTGCATCAAGGGCGCCAGTTCCGGGCCTGGATACCTCACCGTGATCTCCTCCACGCCGCACTGGGCCGCGAGGGCCAGATGATGATCGTTGAGCGGCGTGAGTACGGAGGCGAGGCGCATGAACGGGCGGTGTGGTCGGTGAGAGGGCCGCTCATTGCGGTCTCCAGTCGAGAACGGGCATCACGGGGGATTGCTGTCACACCTGAGACAGATGAACGTCGATCATCTTATTGGATTCATTGGTTGTTTTTCTGATGTTGGCGGACATGCGAAACTCCAGCTTGGCGGGGCGCGTTCTTTGTGAAAGCATGAACCCTCACGCCATGAAGCTCCATTTTACCTGTCTGTTTGTCCTGACCAGCCTGTCGCTGCATGCGGCGGGAGATTTGTCGAAACCCATTGAGGCGCTGCGAAGCGTGCAGAAGGAGGGGCAGGGGAACGAGGCGGCCGGGAAGGCCTGGCAGGAGATCGCGAAGGCGGACGCCGCTCATTTGCCAGAGGTGCTCAAGGGCATGAACGGAGCGAACCCGCTGGCCGAGAACTGGCTGCGCGCGGCGGTGGGCGTGATCGCGGATGAGGCGCTGAAGGCGAAAAAGATGCCAGTGGAGACATTGGTGACGTTTTTGAAGGACACGAAGAACAGTCCTGGTGCCCGCGTGGTGGCGTTTGACCTGATCCAACGCGCGGATGCAAAGCTGGCGGAGGAATTGACGCCCACACTTCTCAATGACGTGAGCAGTGACCTGCGGCGGCATCCGGTGGCGAAACTGATCGAGGCGGGGGACGTGGCTTTGGACAAAAAAGACAAAGAAACGGCCATCGCGGCCTTCACAAAGGGGCTGAGCGGTGCTCGCGACGAGGATCAGATCAAGGCACTGACCAAGAAGCTGCGTGATCTGGGGCAGGCGGTGGATTTGCCGAAGCATTTTGGGTTTCTCATGAGCTGGAAGCTCATTGCGCCGTTCAGCAATGCGGCTCGGGCGGGTTTTGAAACCGTGTATCCGCCGGAAAAGGAACTGCATTTTGATGCCACTTACGAAGGGAAGAGCAAGAAGGTGGAGTGGGTGGATTTCACCAGCAAGGACGAGTACGGCAAGATCGACTTCAACAAGCCCTTCGGCATGGAAAAGAGCGCGGTGGGCTACGCGGCGGCGGATTTCTTCAGCGAGAGCGACCGTCCGGCGGAGATCCGCATCGGCTGTAAAAACGGCTGGAAGGTGTGGCTGAACGGCGAGCTGCTGTTTGCTCGGGATGAGTATCACCGCGGGGCGAAACTGGATCAGTACAAGCTGCCTTGTCAGCTCAAGAAGGGGAAGAACACGATCCTCGTGAAGTGCTGCCAAAATGAGCAGACGGAGCAGTGGACGGTGGAATGGGAGTTCCAGCTCCGCGTGTGCGATGCGACGGGAACGGCGATCCTCGCAGCGAAGTGACCCCCTAACTAAAAAGATGAACACACCTCAACGACCAACCTTGAAGCGCTGGATCGCTTTTGCCAGCTTGTGCAGTCTGGCGATTTTGCACACGGCGAGGGATTTGGTTGGGCATGAACAGAATTTGAGCATGCAGATGTTGGGGTTGGCTCAGCTGTCGTTTGAAATCTGGTTCTTATGGCACTTTATATATCATGTGAGTGGCATGGAGGTCTTATTGGGCGTTTGTTGCCTGCTTTTAGGAGTGCTTGGGTTGATCTGTTCCGCATTATGGTTTCTTGGTTCCAGAACCTCAGCGGAGCCATATCCGCTTGGACTCAGCCTTATTGCCCTGGTGTTGACTGCGGCTGGCTGGCTGCTGGCAATCGACAAAGATGTGGCGCGTTATCGGGCTGCCCTCGAAAATGAGAGACGCCAAAAGACTGCTAATGGTTGAAGCGAACTTTTCCAAATCTATGAAGACGATCTCGATGTGTGTTTTGATGTGCCTCACGGCTGGTATGGCGAAGGCAGATTGGCTGCAATTTCGCGGGCCAAACGCGGCGGCGGTTTCCACGGAAGCGAAAGTCCCCGCAGAGGAACTGAAGATCGCCTGGACGGCTGATTTGCCGGGGCGAGGACTTTCGGCGCCGATTGTGGTGGGGGAGCGTGTGTTTGTGACGTGCTCTAGCGGCCCTGGGCAGGAGACGCTGCATGTGTTTTGCTTTAACGCGGCAGATGGATCGAAGCGCTGGGAGCGTGCGATGCGTGCTACGGGGCGCACGATGTCGCACAACAAGACCTGCGTGGCGGCGAACACGCCTTGTAGCGATGGCGACCGGGTATTTGCGCTTTTTTCGTCGAATGACCTCTTCGCCTTCGATCTTGACGGAAATCTACTGTGGCTGCGCGGACTGACGTTTGATTATCCAAACGCGAGCAACAGCCTGGGGATGGCGCAGTCGCCAGTGGTGATCGACGGGACGCTGGTGGTGCAAAGCGAGAATGACAGCGAATCTTTCGCGGCGGGCCTGGATGTGACCACAGGGCAGAACAAGTGGAAACTGGAGCGCCCGAAGGCGGCGAACTGGTCAAGCGCGACGCTTTGGAAGGGCGCTGTGGCCTTGCAGTCAAGCAAGGGCATCCTGGCTGTGGAGCCGAACACGGGGAAAACAGTGTGGAATTACAGCGATGGCGCGAGCACCACGCCATCAAGCGTGGTGACGGGTGAGGTGCTGTATGCGGTGTCACATGGCATCACGGCGCTGGCGCCGGAGAAGGGCTCGGTGACACAGCTTTGGAGAAATGAGAAACTGAATCCGGGCACGGCCAGTCCGTTGGTGCTAGGCGAGCACATCTATGTGGTGAATGGCGCTGGAGTGCTGATCAAGGCGAGCCTCAAGAACGGTGATGAATTGTGGAAGCTGCGCCTGAAAGGGCCGTTCAGCGGATCGCCAGTGGCGGCCGGGAAACGCATCCACATTGTGAATGAGCGAGGCATTTTCCAGACGATCGATCCTGATGCGCCAGAGGGCAAGGTGACGCATGAGGTCGAGCTTAAAGAGACCGTTCTCACGACGCCGGCGATCTCGAATGGCGCTATCTATGTGCGCAGTGACTCCAAGCTCTGGAAGCTGCAATGATGCCGACGCCTGACGAACCTGTGCAGGAGCCGGAGGAGCTTGATGTCTCGACCTCGAATGAGGTGGAGCAGGAAACCTCGCGTGCGTTGAGTAAAGAGACGCGTCAGGTACTTCTGGCGGTGCTGTTGGTGGCTGGGTTCATGGCGCTGGCGCATTTCACGCCGCTGAAGGCGTGGATCACGAATGTGCAAACGTGGAAGGGATTGGTGCGAGAGTTTGGCTGGGGTGCGCATGCGGTGTTTGTGGCGGCTTGCGCTGGAGTGGTGATGCTTGGCGTGCCTCGGCTGCCCCTGTGCGCGGCCGCTGGGCTGATTTTTGGCTTTGGCGAGGGGCTGGCGCTATCGTTGGCAGGGTCAACATGCGGCTCGTATGGAGCGTTTGTGCTTTCGCGTCATGGTTTTCGCCGCGCGGCTGAATCACGAGCTGAGAAGTGGCCATGGCTTAAGAAGCTGCTCAAGAAGCCCTCGATCATGCGAGTGTTCTGGGTGCGGCAACTTATGGTCCCCGGGCTCGTGTTGAATGTTCTGTTGGGCATGACACCGGTGAAGCATAGCAGATTTTTGCTGGGAACGATGCTGGGTTACATGCCACTGAACGTGGCGTTCAGTCTCGTGGGAAGCGGTCTTGGCAAGGGGAGCCTCGCGCATACTCTTGCGCAGTTGCTTGCGGCGATGGCGGTGATCAACATTGCCGCGTGGTTGGTTTATCGCGTGATGAAGAAGCAGCGTGGCGAGTGATTTCCAATGCTCGGACACGTTCGAGGCAGTGGATATCGCGTGTTGATAAAGAGGACATCACATCAAATCTCGGGTGTGCCACAGGCCTTGTGCATCAAGGGCCGCTGCCGGAAGACGATTGCTTCTTGAGTGTGAATCCAGGGACTCGAAGTTGAAGAAATTCGAAGATGTCAACCCGTCTGAAGCCGTGAAATCGAAGAATTTTCACGGTGGTTTTCAGTCATCGAACAAAAACATATAAAATGGAGTTGCAGGGGGCCGGAGTTGTACTAATCTGGTTATCCGCTAGCGAAAAACAGCGGCTGACGAGAAGAGAGTTTGAGCGGCAACAGCAGCTTTAATTTTCTTGGAATCAGAACCGATCTTTCAGAAAACAAAAGCAGCAGAAGCGAGGCGCAAGCCGCGTGATGTTGTAAGAAAACAAAAGGCTAAATTGTGCGCTGCGCGAATAGATGCGCAGGTGCTTGTGGTTTAAACAAGCACAGTCAATCGGCTGACACTAACAGGTTGGCCAAATATTTTTGGAGAGTTTGATTCTGGCTCAGAACGAACGCTGGCGGCGTGG
>JBIKYB010000232.1:0-8403 GCA_044355475.1 Prosthecobacter sp. | reverse complement strand
CCAGACCCAGTCGATATCGACGAGAGTGTCGATGCAGTCGTCTTGCAGCAATGGAACGGCCACAGCGGGAATGGCGGCGGCTTCGATGTAGGGGAAGGTACGCTCCAGCACGGGCAGGCAGGAAATACCGACGATGGCCTCGATTTTGCCGGTTTGGATGAGCGACATGACGATGGCGCTGCCTTCAGCGACGAGAACGGCGTAACCGAGCTTTTCGGCCTCGTTCTGGAAGTCCTGGATGGAGCACAGGCCGCACTGTTTGCAGAGCAGGCCGAATTCATCGAAGGGCGCGGGGCATTTGCTTTCGACACGAAGGCACTTCGGCATCAGCAACAGCCGCTTTTCAAAAGGCACAGTGGCCAGGGACTCGCGCCAAGTTTCATTGGCAAGCAGGACGCCGACATAATCGCGGTGAATTTTGTCAATAGCGTGGATGGTGAGGATTTTTTCCGTGTGCTCCTGGAGATCTGCCAGTGGCACAGGGGGGACGAGTTTCTGGTCCTCGGCATAGGCGCGCACCCAGCCGAGGATTTGATCACGATCCGCTTTGGTCTGAGGGATGTTCTTCTTCGGCTGCCGAATACGGCGGTTCAGGCCGGGGATGGGAGGCGGCAGTGCAACGGAGCGGACGGCGACTGTGGACATGCTGGAAAGAGAAATGACGGAATGCAGAATGACGAATGTGCCGCTTTAACCGTGTGAGAGGCGGGTTGTCTTGCAGATATTGCGACCGGGTGCGCGAATCTTGCGCATCAGAGAGTGAGTACAAGCGTGATTTCGCGTTTTGAACGGAGACTCGATTACACCACGGTGCCGCGGCTGCTTTTGGGCGCAGTTTTGTTGCGTGGCTTGGACTCGGGCATGTCCTCATCCTGCAAAATAGTGTCCTGCGGTAGCGGCTCGGCCTCTTCCTCGCCCTTCGGCTCAGGTTCGGCAAAGGGAGTGGCTTTTTGGTAGAGATTGAGCCGTGTCTCAAACTCGTCCTTGAGCTTCTGCTGGTCGTCCTGGGGTAGGTCCCTGTCTTCCTTGAGCATGATCAAGGAGCGTTGCTGCCAGAGCTCGGCCTCTTTAAATTCGCCATTGCGGGCAAGGGCGGCGGCCATGGTGTCAATCATCTCATAGGGCTGCTCGTCACTCTGCGCAGCCTCGGCCACGAGCTTCAAGGCACGGCGGGCGAGAAGCACCGCCGTCTCTCCGTTATGCAGGTTCTCCTCCGGGCAGGTGGCAAGAAACCAAGCGAGGTTGTTGGCGGCCCAGGGGTCTTCGGAGCGCGCCGCACGCTGATACCAAGCACCAGCGCGGCGATAGTCCACCGGCACCCCCTGACCAGTGTAGTACAGGTTCGCAAGGCGGGTCATGGCAGGAACCCAGTCCTGCTGGGCGGCCTTGAGATACCAGAGCGCTGCCTTGGCGGTGCTTTTGGGGACGCCGTCTCCGCGCTCGAGCTTGGAAGCATAGGCTGTCTGCGAGGGCGGGTGATTCTGATCCGCCGCTTTTTTGAACCACTCCGCCGCTTTGGCCGGGTCTTTCTTCACCCCTTTGCCCTCTTCATAAAGAACGGCCAGACTGCTCTGCGAAAGCGCAAAACCGAGGTCTGCCGAGGTTTTGTACCATTCTGCTGCCTTGGCGAGGTCTTTTTTCACACCGATGCCGTCCTCATGCAGTGTACCAAGAATGTGCTGAGCGCGAAGGTGTTTTTGCTTGGCGGCCTTCTCGATGGACTTCACGCCTTCAGCGAGATTTTTTTTCACCCCTTCCCCGGTGATCATGCGCAGGCCTAGCTCAAACTGCGCGTCAGCGTCGCCACGGTCAGCCCATTCACGGAGTTCTTTCTCATCCACCTGCTGGGTTTGAGCGGAGAGCGGCTGCGACATGAAGGCCGCCACAAGAATGACACCAAGGTAAAATGCGGAGGAGAATGCTCGCTTCATGCGGGAGTTTACGTCCGCGCCCGGTCCTCTCAACCATCAAAAATGCGGAAGCCTGCGAAAATTGGCGCGACCTGCCAAATCTCCGCCGGGAACGCTCTCACTTCCTCATGTTCCCGTCTAGCTAACGCATAGAACATGTGCGTGCCACTTGGGGCAGTCTTAGCACCTACTTCTAGGAAGAAGCGGGACTTTTCACCCCTGCAGCGCTCACAGCCCCTGATTGACAATCACTTTCCACCGTTCACACTCCGCCAGCATTCGCGGGTGTAGCTCAATGGTAGAGCAGGTGCTTCCCAAGCATCATACGTCAGTTCGATTCTGATCACCCGCTCCAACACTCCGCATGGTCTGATGGGACTGAAAAAAGTGGGGAAGGCATCTCAGCTTCAGAGCAGTATTTAACAGCATCTGCGGCACGAAAACCTGAATCCCGGTTGCATCGCTCTGACGTATGCCCATGATGAATTCCTTCCCACATGAGCGCTGTTTTTGACTCCCTTTCGCGATTTTACGCCTCCTCCATCGGCAAGAAGATTCTGGTGGCCCTGACGGGCCTCGTGCTGCTGGGATTTGTTCTCGGCCACATGATCGGCAACCTGCTGATCTTTGCCGGAAAAGACGCGATCAATGAATACGGGCACCTGCTCCAGACAGCCCTTCATGGCGGCGGAGTCTGGATCGCTCGCATCGGCTTGCTGGCGGCAGTAGCGATACACATTGTCGCCACCATTTCCCTCAGCCGAGCCAACAACGCCGCCCGCCAAGATAAATATGGCATGCAGAAGGCGCAGGTGAGCAGCAAGTCCTCCCACATCATGATCTGGAGTGGCCTGACCATCCTGGCCTTTATCATTTACCACCTACTGCACTTCACAGTGCGCATCGGGAACGATTATGCGTCTTACAAGACCACGCTGCACGGCGAAACGGTGCATGATGTCTATCGCATGGTCATTGCGGGCTTCTCCTGGGCTCCAGCGTCCATTTTTTATCTCATCGCCATGGCGCTGCTCTCCAGCCATCTGAGCCACGGCTTCTCCAGCCTCTTCCAGACGCTCGGCATCAGCACGGACAAGTCCGAGCCGCTCTTCAAAAAAGCCGGTTACGCCTTCGCGGGCCTCATCTTCGCCGGAAACGCCGCCATCGTCCTCTCCATCTGGCTCTTTGGCTACGGTCGCTGATTCTGAAACCTTTTTGCTCCTTTCCGCCATGTCTCTCGAATCTCATATTCCCAGTGGCCCGATGGCCATGAAGTGGTCCAAGCACAAGCAGGACTCGAAGCTCATCAATCCGAAGAACAAGCGCAAGTTCACCGTGCTCGTCGTGGGCAGCGGCTTGGCTGGCGCCTCGGCCGCGGCGACGCTTTCGGAGCTGGGCTACAAGGTGAAGTGCTTCTGTTTCCAAGATTCCGCCCGTCGTGCGCACTCCATCGCGGCTCAGGGTGGCATCAACGCGGCGAAGAACTACCAAAACGACGGCGATAGCGTGCATCGCCTCTTTTATGACACGGTCAAAGGCGGTGACTTCCGCGCTCGCGAGGCCAATGTGCATCGTCTGGCTGAGGTCAGCGTGAACATCATCGACCAATGCGTGGCGCAGGGCGTGCCCTTTGCCCGCGAATACGGCGGCATGCTCGCGAACCGCTCCTTCGGCGGCGCTCAGGTGAGCCGCACGTTTTATGCTCGTGGCCAAACCGGCCAGCAGCTTCTGCTCGGTGCTTACTCGGCTTTGAACAAGGAAATCGCCGCAGGCGGTGTGCAGATGTATCCGCGCACGGAGATGCTCGATGTGGTGACCGTGGACGGCCATGCGAAGGGCATCATCACGCGCAACCTCGTCACCGGTAAAATCGAATCCCACGCGGGCGATGCGGTGCTGCTCTGCACCGGCGGCTACGGCAATGTGTTCTACCTCTCCACCAATGCGATGGGCTGCAACGTCACCGCGACGTGGCGTGCGCACAAGAAAGGCGCTTACTTCGCGAACCCCTGTTACACGCAGATTCACCCGACCTGCATTCCCGTGAGCGGCGATTATCAGAGCAAGCTCACGCTCATGTCTGAGTCGCTGCGCAATGACGGCCGTATCTGGGTGCCGAAAAACGCCGCCGATGTCGGCAAGCCAGCGGCACAAATCCCTGAAGCAGACCGCGACTACATCCTGGAGCGCAAATACCCGAGCTTCGGCAACCTCGCCCCGCGTGACATTTCCTCCCGCGCCGCCAAGGAAGCCTGTGACGACGGACGTGGCGTCGGCCCTGGCGGACGAGGTGTTTATCTCGACTTCGCGGAGGCCATCGGCCAGTTCGGTCAAAAGACCATCGCCGAGCGCTACGGCAATCTTTTCGCCATGTATGAAAAGATCACCGGTGAAGACGGCTACAAGCAGCCCATGCGTATCTACCCTGCTGTGCATTACACGATGGGCGGCCTGTGGGTGGACTACAACCTCATGAGCAACCTCCCCGGCCTCCATGTGCTCGGCGAGGCGAACTTCTCCGATCACGGCGCGAACCGCCTCGGTGCCTCCGCGCTCATGCAAGGCCTCGCCGATGGCTATTTCGTCATCCCGACGACCATCGCGAACTACCTCGTGCATCAAAAGCCCGGCAGCGTCACCACCGAGCATCCTGAGTTTAAGAAGGCGCTCGAAGTCTGCACTGCGCAGACGAAGGGCTTCCTCAGCAGCAAGGGCAAGCGCAGCGTGGACAGCTTCCACCGCGAGCTGGGTCTCCTCGTCTGGGACAAATGCGGCATGGCCCGCGACCGCGCCGGTCTCACCGAGGCTCTCAAACGCATCCCCGAGCTGCGTGAAGAGTTCCGCACCAATGTCGTCGTCCCCGGCAGCGGCGACGCCTGCAATCCCGAGCTCGAAAAAGCCGGCCGCGTGGCCGACTTCATGGAGTTCGCTGAGCTGCTCTGCCTCGACGCCTTGAACCGCGAAGAAAGCTGCGGTGGTCACTTCCGCACCGAGCACCAATACCCGGATGGCGAGGCGAAACGCGACGACGAAAACTTCAGCTACGCCGCCGCCTGGGGCTATACCGGCGACTTCGCCAAGCCCACGCTCAACAAGGAGCCGCTGACCTTCGAAGAAGTCCACCTCGCCGTCCGCAGTTACAAATAACGCTTTTTCAACGTCCCCATGTCCCAACTCAATCTTCACCTCAAAGTCTGGCGTCAAAACGCAGGTCAGCCCGGTCACTTCCAGGACATCGAAGCGCCGGAGATCCCGGATCATGCCTCTTTCCTCGAAATGATGGACATCGTGAACGAGCGCCTCATTTCCAAAGGCCAGGAGCCCGTCGCTTTTGATCATGATTGCCGCGAAGGCATCTGCGGCATGTGCTCCATGCAGATCAACGGCGTGCCGCACGGCCCAGAGAAGGCCACCACGACCTGCCAGCTTCACATGCGCAAGTTCCGCACCGGCGACACGATCTGGGTCGAGCCCTTCCGCGCGAAGGCCTTCCCCGTCATCAAAGATCTCGTCGTCGATCGCGGTGCGTTTGATCGCATCCAGCAGGCTGGTGGTTTCATCAGCGTGCGCACCGGTGCGCCGCAGGATGCGAACGCCCTGCCCATCGGCAAAGTCGTGGCGGATGCCGCGATGGACGCTGCGGCGTGCATCGGTTGCGGTGCCTGCGTGGCCGCGTGAAAAACGCCAGCGCCATGCTCTTCGTCTCCGCCAAGGCAGGTCAGCTCAATGTTCTGCCGCAGGGCCAGCCTGAAAAGGATCGCCGCACCCTCGGCATGGTCCGCCAGATGGACAAAGAAGGCTTTGGCAACTGCACCAACCAATACGAGTGCGAAGCCGCCTGCCCGAAGGAGATCAGCGTCCGCTGGATCACCAAGCTCAATCGCGACTACGCCGTCGCCGCCGTCAAAGACGCTTTCGGCAACACGCCGAAGGTCGCGGGTGGCGGGGATTGATCCTCACCGCACCTCGAAGAACTCAAAGAAGAACAACGCCGCCGCCTGTTCCTTCGTCAAGCCCTCGGCGCGACCGATGATGCTGCCGCGCTCACGTACATCGCCGTTCGGCTCGATTTTTCCGATGATGCTGCCGCTTTTGCGCACATCGCCGTTGGATTCCACCTCGCCGACGAGGCTGCCGTTTTGACGAATGCTGCCACTGCTCTCAATGCGGCCTTTGATGCTGCCATTGACCCGGATGTCTCCGTTGTTCTCGAACTTGCCAACGATGCTGCCGCTGATGCGCACCGTGCCGTCATTTTCGACACGACCGACCATCGAACCACGCACACGGAAATCACCGGCCAAGGCGGCGGTGCCGATGAGGAGAAACATCACGAACCGGTGCATGAGCGGAAATCGTTGGGAAATCACTTTTTCTCGGCTTCTGGAGGATGGCCACCCTCCTTGCCGTCGAATTTCTCGCGCACCTTTTTAAACTCCTCGCCAGCAACCTCGCGATAAACATCCCGCAGTCGCTGGAAGGCGGCCATGCGTTGGTCTGGTGGCAGTTGCTCCAGCTTTCCCAGCGCTTCCTTCACACGCGGGAACTGCAAGATGCGGTCATGAAAGCGGCGGGTTTCCTCACGGCGCTCCGGTTTCGACACGGACATCATCTCGGCCCCCAGACGAATCGCGGCCATGCGGCCAAATTCGGGTGAATCCGGCTTTGGCATCTCAGGCAGACCGCGCTGGTCCATGGGGAAGGGTGGTTTGATCTTCTCAAGAATGCCCACGACCTCGGGATCTATTTCCTTGAGCGCTTTGTGCAGCGTGTGGCGCAGATCCTCGTTCGCCTTCATCGCCTCGTCGCGAGATGCGATGACCTCTGGCCGCTGCCAGGCCTTTTCAAAGGCCGCGCGCACCTTGCCACGCTCCGCCTCGGACAGCTTTTCAAAACCATCGAACCCTCGCGATGGCTTCCCTCCCATGCCTGGTATCATCCCCGGCGGCCCGCGGCGCTCTCCATCGCGATGCGGCGGCCCCTCACCCGGTTTCGGCAGCGGAGGTTTGGGGCTGTCTGACTGCGCGACAGAAGTCGAGACGAGGGCTAAAAACAAGGCCAGAGGACGCATGACGGGCATGTTCCGCCGCTGCATAGGTTTGGCAACTTTATAGCTGGGCTCGGTTTTCATCTCCTCATTAAAACCAACCTCGTCCCCAAAAGTTGCGCTTACTTAAGCCGCTCCAGCTTCAGCAGCGGGGCTGCGGGGGAGGCAAACTGAGCCACATAAAGATGGCCTGTCGCATCCACCGCCACGCCATGCGGATGAATGAAAGTTAGCCCATCGCTCTTCATCGGTTGCAGCACACCGTTTTCATACACGGCAGCCGGAGCACCGATGTTTGAGACCACCTTCCACTGCGAATCGACGATGGAGATGAATCCCGCCGCGTTTTTGTCCTTCGGCCAGTTGTCTCCGAGATGCGGAATGATCGTGTGCTGGCCGAAAAGCACGATGTCGCGCGGATTGCCACCTGGAAACGACAGTTGGTCGATGGAATGGCCCTCCGGTGTGAAGCGGCGGATTTCCTGCTGATCACTCATGCCGATGACCACGAGCGGCGTGCCATCGCGATTATCGAAAGCACCACCATGCGGCCCCCAATGCTTCAATTGGTCCTTCGGTTCGCCGATGTTGCCACCCCAGGCACGCAGCAACGATCCATCGGCTTTGTAGTGGAAGATGTAATCCTTCCCGTAGCCATCAAAGACCGCGAACTCGCCATTCGGGAAGTGAATCGTCTTCGAGGGCCGGTATTCCTTCGCATCCGCATGCAGCTTCGCTGTTTCCGGCCAGGGGAAGACCGCCAGCTCCTCGCCATCGAGCGTCAGCTTGCGCACCTCATGCAATTGAGTGTCCGTGATGAATAAGACCTCGCGCTCCCCCTCTTTCACGAGGCTCATGCCGTGCGCTCCAGGCATCCGTGCCGTCCAGTGCTTGATCAATGCGCCCGTCTTCGAGTCGAGGATGATCACATTGTTCCGAGCATCATCGGTGAGGAAAAATAACCGCCCTTGCGAGTCGATGACGACCGCATGTCCGTTTTTCACATTCACCTGAGCCAAAGCCTCACGTCCCCAGTTGGGAACCACTCGATAGCGAAATTCGCCCTGACCCAGGACGTCCTCGGCCAGAACGGTGGTGTTCATGAGACAAACGGTAAGCATGATGGCGAAACGGATCATGTGCTCATCCAAACATGCCGCCGCGTCTCCTGCAAGAACACCGCACACACGATTTGCCTGCCGCTCGATTGGCTGTCAGTGTCCGCACATGCCGTTCCTGCTCCTTGGTGTCGCTCTCTTCGCTGGTCTTGCCCTCGTCCGCTGGGCGCAGGCACGGCATGCGGCCATGATGCTCAAAGGTTCCCGCGTGAACGCACCCACCGCGCACACCGGAGGCGAGATCGCCCTCGTCTTCCTCAAATCCGAGGGCATCGAGGATGTGCAGGTCGTCGAGCATGATGCCCTCGTCACCAATTACTTCGACCCC
>JBIKYB010000035.1:0-25468 GCA_044355475.1 Prosthecobacter sp. | reverse complement strand
GAGGAACTCGGGCGTGTGGCCCTTCTTTTGCAGCGGATAGGTCGCATCCGCCTCACCGACGATGCGGAGTTCCTTCGCCTGCATCTCCCACTTCTGCCCGGCGGCGGGAGACGCGATCAAATCGCCCATCACTTCGACGGAAGCGCCGGTCAAAATGCGCGGCAGCAGCTCGGCGGACGGTAAAGCGGCATCGACAACGACTTGCAGGCCCTTGAAGCAGGAGCCGTCGGTGATTTCGAGGAAGGAGCAGGCCTTGGAGTCGCGCTTGGTGCGCACCCAACCACGGGCGATGATGCTGGAGCGCGGCGATTCGGAATGGATGAGGTCTTTGATCGTGTCGAGGGCCATGGGCGGAAAGCTACAAGGCACAACGCATGGAGCAAGGAGCTTGGAAAGCGGGGGGCAATCTTCTCAGGGCTGACGCACCCCAAGCACGGTGAAAGTCCTGGGGCGAATCAAACCGAGCGCATGCGGTTCCTTTGGGCAGAAGCAACCGAACTCCGCTGACGTTGAGTGTGGAACGGGGAGTAACGTTGCAGGGCAAGCAGGCTGACAAAAAGATGAGATCAGGGATCCATTTTTTGCCGTCCATCTTTTTGCCAGCCCAAAACCCGCACCGGAACTTGGCAAGTTAGTCGGGAGCAAGCGAGCTCCGCTGCGCAAAGTGTGGAAGAGGGAGTCACTTTGGCCGGTAAAAAATGGGCGGTAAAAGATCAGAACTTAGAGGCTTTCCTTTTTTACCGCCCATCTTTTACCGGCCTCTGGAGCCAAGTTAGTCAGGAGGATGGATGGCCCCATGCTTTTCTGAATCCCCATCCTTCTGCCAATCATCCTTTTGCCTCACCAAGAGGAGTCCGAACGGTCTTCGTTGCCCATGGGGTTGGGGTTTGGTGTGCGTTACCAGCAACCGCGCCTCAGCCAGCGTCATCGCCTTCCTCGCCGTGGCCTTCCTCGGCCATGCGCTGGATCGTTCCACCAAGGAGATCGATGTAGCCGTTCACATCCATGCTTTCGGGTTCTGGATCGCCGCGCACGGCGTAGAGCCAGCCCTGCTCATACGGGTCACTGCGCACGATGCAGGCATCCTGCTTGAGCAGCGGATTGCCGCCGGCAAAGGCGCCGTTCATCACGCAATAGACATCCGAGGCGGCCTTGAAACCTTCCACCCAGCCGATGTTGTCACCTGGGGTGACTTTGGCCCCGTCACCAGGCTTCCAATCGCAATCCACCAGCTCGCCGAGCATGCGTGTGGCGAACTTGGTGAAGCCGACACGCCACAGATTCGATTCACCCTCGACTGGTGCCATCCAGTAGTGAGAGCGCGAGTAGCGAAAGGTGTCTGGGAAGCGGGCGGAGAAGCGGGCGTGCTTGAAGCGGACGAAGTTGAGCATGGGGAAAGGGAACGAGAGACAGGTCAAGAGGTCAACGGTCAAGGAGTGGTCAAGTGCCGGACGTTCGCAAGCACGACTCTTGACGGCTTTAGCCGCCTTGACCTTGACGGCGCAGCCACTTGACCGCGCAGCGCTACCCACGACGACGCAGGCCGACGAACGCCAGCGCCACACCCACGACGGTATGCACGCCGAGCATGATCATCGCCAGATTCGGCGTGGCGAACCACGTCTTCACAAACTGGTCGATGGGATCAAAGAAGGGCGTTTTTTGCAGCGTGTCGATGATGCCGGACCAGCCGTAGTGCGCCGTGATGAAGGGATGCACCACATGGCCGAGCGCCTGAGGGAAGCCGAGCAACGCGCCACAGAGAATCACGTTCGCGCACAGCAGCGTGAGCGAAATGCTATGAGCGCGCTCCGGTGTGCTGGAGTTGGCCGAAATACCGAGGCACAGGGCGGCGAAAGCGGTTCCTGAGAGGGCGGGCAGCAGCAGCTTCGCTCCCTGGGCTCCGGGGAGGCCGCCGGAGACGATTTCGAGAAACATCTCCATCCAGATGCTCTGCACCAGGATGATCGGCAGCATGAACAGGATGGAGCCGAGCAGCCACGCGCCCGGCGTCACTCCGCCGATGCGCTCGCGCTCATAAATCGCCCGCCGTGCCGCGATCTCCCGCGCTCCGAGCCGCACGGCCATGAACAGCACCAGCAGGATCTGGATCAGCACGATCATGGATACCGTGTGCGCGGCTGGCCAGAGCACCTCCGGTGTTGTGGCTCCCTTCGCCGCCTCAGCGACGAGCTTTTTGTTCGGCCACAGCAGCATCACAGCGACAAGCGGTCCGCCCGCCAGCAGCGAGGCGTGGGTGATCCACTCCCGCGGCGTGCGCCGCAGCAAGGACCAGCGACGCTTCAACAAATGCTGCGCCTGACTGAACGTTCCCGGCAGCGGAATGATGGGGCGCACCTCGATTTCGGCGGGCTTTTTCTTTTCCTCCACATCGTCCTCGCCGCGTTGCTTCCTCACGATGGTGCGATCGGCGTCACCGGGGTCTTCTTCCGCAGGAGAGAGTTCCTCAGCTTTCGCGCCCAGCTTGAAGGCCGCGTAGTAGGAGTCGCGGTGCTTCATCCACGAGTCGCCCCAGCGCTGCGCGGGGCGCTTTGCCAGACGCGCATAGACTTCGTCATAGGTCGGCACAGTGAAGTAGTGCGGGATCGCGCGTGCCGGGCCGTGGAAGGCCACATACCCCTCGTGCAGCACCACCACCGTGTCGTAGGCGCTCAGATTGGAAAGCGCGTCGGTCGCGTGAATCACGATGCGGTCAGGCCGGTCGCAGGCCACCAGCTTGAGCAGTGCCTCAAACTCGCGCTCGCTGCGCACATCCAGGCCCACGGTGAAATCATCGCACAGCACGATCACCGGGTCCGCCACCAGGGCCAGTCCGAGCTTGAGACGCCGCCGCTGCGGCAGCGCCAGCTCCGAGGTGCGCTCCGTAGCGATGTTTTCCAGCCCCACCGTCACCAGCACATGAGAAACACGGGACAGCATCTCGTCCTTCGTGCGGCCCGCGCCGCGTAGCAGTGCCGCGCTGATGAGATTCTCCCGCACCGTGAGGTGATCGATCAGGCTGTCGTCGCCTGAGGGCACCCAGCCAAGCTGGTTCGGATAA
Organism: Prosthecobacter sp.; assembly: GCA_044355475.1. Classification (GTDB taxonomy): domain Bacteria; phylum Verrucomicrobiota; class Verrucomicrobiia; order Verrucomicrobiales; family Verrucomicrobiaceae; genus Prosthecobacter. The sequence goes on along the minus strand of JBIKYB010000035.1, from coordinate 22,407 downwards.
AGCGGCTGTTTCAGCAAGTCGCGCCCGCGTAACGTGATCTCGCCGGCCTCGGGGTCGGTCAGACCGGCCAGGATGCGCAGCAGCGTCGTCTTGCCGCTGCCGGACGGCCCGATCACCGCCAAAACATGACCGCCCGGTGCCATGAAGCTGACCTGTTCCAGCACGCGCAGCGGTTCCTTGTGCTTGCCGGGGACAACGTGGGAGAGATTGTTGAGTTCGAGCATAAAAACTCATCTAAGCCGTTCCCCCCGAAAGAGCAAAGATCAAAATTCAGCCTTCCCTTCCCCGGCCCGCGCTTTATTTCTCGTCCCCATGTCTCCCATCCTCCAAGTCCATCCCTCCGACGATGCCCTCGTGGCCCTGCGCGACCTCGAAGCCGGAGCCGTCGTCGCCCTGAACGGCCAGAGCTGGACGCTGCGCGAAAAAATCCCCGCCAAGCAGAAGTTCGCCGCGCATGACTTCGCCGTGGGCGACCTCGTCACCATGTACGGCGTCACCGTCGGCAAAGCTACGCAGCCCATCGCCGCAGGGGCGCTCATTCACACCCACAACGTCGTCCACGCCACCTCCGCCTTTTCCGGCAAGCAGAGCGACTACACCTGGACTCCGCCCGATGTCTCCAAGTGGCAGAACCGCACCTTCAACGGCTTCAAGCGCTCCCACGGCCCCGCTGGCACCGCGAACCACTGGATCGTCATCCCGCTCGTGTTCTGCGAGAACCGCAACCTCGCCTTCATGCGCGAGGCCCTTACTCGCAGCCTCGGCTACGGCAAAACCTCGCCCTATGAGCAGTTCGCGCATCGTTTGGTGCAAATGCAGCGCGGAGGCGCATCGAAGGCACAAATCGAAGCCGCCATGCTGGAAGCGGAAACCTCTGCCACCACCGCCCGCGTCTTCAAGAACATCGACGGCGTGAAGTTCCTGGAGCACGGCCTCGGCTGCGGCGGCACGCGACAGGATGCGCAGGCGTTGTGCCGTTTGCTCGCTGGTTACATCAACAGCTCCAACGTCGCCGGAGCCACCGTGCTCAGCCTCGGCTGCCAACACGCCCAGGTCAGCCTTCTGGAGCAGGAACTCGCCGCGTTTTATCCGCAGATGAACAAGCCCCTGCTCATCTACGAGCAGCAGAAAAGCAAATCCGAGCGCGACATGATGGCCAACGCCATCCGCGACACCTTCCTCGGCCTCGCCACCGCCAATGAGCAGTCGCGTGAGCCTTGTTCCCTGAGCAACCTCATCATGGCCGTCGAATGCGGCGGCAGTGACGGCTTCTCCGGCATCTCCGCCAACCCCGCCATCGGCCACAGCGCCGATCTCCTCTCCGCCCTCGGCGGAGCGCCTGTTTTGAGCGAGTTCCCCGAACTTTGCGGCGTCGAGCAGAGCCTCAGCGACCGCTGCGTCACCGCCGCACTCGCCGACAAATTCGTCGGCCTCATGCGTGCTTATGAAGGCGCGGCCCAGGCCTGCGGTTCCGGCTTCGATGCCAATCCCAGCCCCGGCAATATCCGCGACGGCCTCATCACCGACGGCATCAAGTCCGCCGGTGCGGCAAAAAAAGGCGGCACCAGCCCCATCGTCGATGTCCTCGACTACGCCGAACCCATCCGTCAGCACGGCGGCCTCACGCTCTACTGCACGCCCGGCAACGACGTCGAAAGCACCACCGCCCTCGCCGGTGGCGGCTGCAACATGATGCTCTTCACCACCGGCCTCGGCACCCCCACCGGCAATCCCGTCTGCCCCACGCTCAAGATCGCCACCAACAGCGACCTCGCCCGCCGCATGCCCGACCTCATCGACTTCGACACCGGCCCCATCCTCACCGGAGAAAAGACCGTCGAGCAAATGGGCGAAGACATGCTCGAACTCGTCATCGCCACCGCCAGCGGCGACTACACGCCGAAGGCTGTGGCGTTAGGCCAGGATGACTTCCTGCCGTGGAAGCGGGGTGTGTCGCTTTGAGTCTGGGAATACTCACATCTGTGAACAAATTCTAATCTCACCTCTGAATAATAAGCATCTGCGGCAACAAACAGTGAGGCAGTCTTGGTTATCATCGACGCGTGGTTAAGTGTCGGTTGAGACGTCGTCCCACTCTTGGCCAAGATATCCGACAAGCCAATTCAGAACATAATGTCGTTCCATAACAACGTCAGGATTAAGCCCAGTTGGCGATTTGCGACCATTCAATTGGGCGTCGCGCACCGCCCAATGATAACGATAAACCAAGTCGGTCGTGTCGAGAATTTCGGCTTTGGATCGCAGCCTAGCTTTTTTCAAAAAATCATCGCGGCCATGATCGCGAATTATTCTTACAACCAACTGAACGTCGCAAATGCTATTTGGAGTTTTCAGATCTTCGACGAAACCAAGCGCCCATAGCAGCGCCCAACAGCATTCATACCTCCAGACAAACTGGGAGCGATCATGTGCCGAAGGATTTGGATTGAACATAAATTCTTTCTCTTTTGGTGTAAGAGTCTCCGAGAGACGGAAATCAGCGATCAGCTTTTTCGTCATGTTTTCATCCAATCCCTCGGCTCTAGACGCGACAACACAAAGCGCCATCGCACGCAACGCAACTTGTTCCGTGGAGCGAAACTTGGCCTCTGATTCTATCTCTATGATCGGAAGACCTTCGTTTACGGGTATTCTCTCCGCACGAAGCTGAGCCATCGATCTTTTTTTGCGGTCAAGAGCTTCCTTTTCTTTCATACTCACATTTTGAAGCTGTGCTTGATTCACCTCGTGCCTATTCGTCGTCACTTCCCGGCGGCATCCGCCAATTGTGAAAACGAGGAACAACAGGTGGATGACAATTAATTGTCTAATGGCTTCTGGGCGCATAACTGCTCGTCGATTGCTTTCGATTTTGGGGATGACCACAGTGTTCAAACGCTTCATTCGTAATGAGTCCACATCCGCAATACCTTCACGGCATGCTCGGCGACAAACACCTGATAAACCAGCCGATGCTGGATGTTGATGCGCCGCGAATAGGCACCTTCCAGATCGCCCACCAGTTTTTCATAGGGCGGCGGGGTTTGAAACGGATTCTTGGCCAGAACGTCGAGCAGCCGTTGCGTCTGAGACTTCAAGTTCGAGGAGGCGACCTTCTTCGCATCCTTCTGCGCCTGCTTCGTATAGAAGACCGTCCAGTTCACCAGCCGGGATTCTTGGAGGCTTTGGACAATGGCTCACGCATGCCTTTGCAGATCGACTCACGCATGCCGGGGATCGCCAAAAGATGCAGCGTCTCCTGAATGCTGCGCCAGTCATCCTCAGAGATCAGCACGGCGTTGCCACGAGTGGTCGTGATCTGAATCGGCTCATGGGAGTCCGCCGTCTCGACCATCAACTGGCGGAGCTTCGTGCGTGCTTTGGTTTCAGGCAGTGAAGTCATGCTGGGAGTGTGCTGGAAAACCGCCTTGCCGTCAAGCTGACTGCCGCCTCCTATGTGGCATGCGTCTGTTTTTCCTGAGTCTCACCCTCGCCCTCCCCATTTCTGCCAAAGACATCCCCGTCGCTGACGCCGCCGCGTTCGCCGATGCTGCCAAAACTGTACTAGCAGGAGATACCCTGATCCTCCAAGACGGCACCTGGGCCGATGCGCGGCTGAAGATTCGTGCGGAAGGCACGGCGGAGAAGCCGGTGACGATCAAGGCGCAGACGCCGGGCAAGGTGGTGTTCACGGGCGACTCGCGGCTCTCGGTGGGAGGTGCGCACGTCGTCGTGGACGGTCTGTGGTTTCAGAATCCGACGGGCGAGCAGGTTCTCGAACTGCGCCTCGACTTCAAGCAGCTCGCCAGCGATTGCCGCATCACGAACTGCGCGGTGACGAATGACACGCAGCTCACTTCGGTGGACTCTGCCCAGTTTGTCTCGATCTACGGTGCCCGGAACCGCGTGGATCACTGCTACATCGCTGGCAAGACGACGCAGGGCACGACGCTGGTCGTGTGGCTCTCGAACGAGGCGAAGGACCAGGGCAAACACCAGATCGACCACAATCACTTCGGCCCGCGCCAAAAACTCGGCAAGAACGGCGGCGAGACGATCCGCCTTGGCGACAGCAAGACCTCCATGCAAACCGCCGCCTGCATCGTGGAACACAATCTCTTCGAGAAGTGCGATGGCGAGGCCGAATGCATCTCCAACAAGTCCTGCGGCAACCTCTACCGCTTCAACACCTTCAAAGGTGTGTCCGGAACGCTGACGCTGCGCCACGGCAACGGCTGCCGAGTCGAGAACAACGTCTTCTTTGGCGACAAAGCCAAAGGCAGCGGCGGCGTGCGCATCATCGGCGAGAAGCACGTCGTCACCGGCAACCTCTTTGACGGCCTGACCGGCGATAACGAGCGCAGCGCGATGTGTTTCATGCTCGGCATCCCCGATTCAGTTCCCAACGGCTATTTCCAGGTCAAACGCGCCAAAGTGACGAACAACACCTTCGTGAACTGTGCACACAACATCCTCATCGGCATGAGCGGCGACAAAAAAGCCACGCTTCCACCGCTGGAGAGCGAGATCAGCGGCAACCGCATTCAAACCAACCAAGGCGAGGCCTTTGAGATCAAGTGCGTTGTCGAAGGTCTCACCATGAAGGACAACGCAACCGGCAAGGAATTGTCGTCGAACTTCAAACTGGCCGAACCAGAACCTGTCGGCCCTTCGTGGAAAAAGTAGCTTCGATTGGCAATCGAAGCCAAACAGCCCCAAACCATTCGACTGCCAGTCGAATCTACCCAAACCCCATGCGCACCAACGTCCTCGGAACCGCCCTCACCTGCTGCTGTCGCCAACCCATGACCGGATTTTACCGCGACGGCTACTGCCGCACCGGTCCCGGTGATGTGGGCCTGCACACCGTCTGCGTCGAAGCCACCGCCGAGTTCCTGCGCTTCTCCGCCGCGCGTGGCAATGATCTGAGCACTCCCGCCCCCGACTGGGACTTTCCCGGCCTGGAACCCGGCGACCGTTGGTGCCTGTGCGTCACGCGCTGGAAGGAAGCGCTTGATGCCGGAGTGGCTCCGCCCGTCTGCCTCTCCGCCAGCCACGAGTCCGCCCTCGAATGGGTCGATCTCGACGACCTAAAGGCTCACGCCCTGGATGGACCAGGCGCAGTCACCGAGTAATCCGGTGTATTGCTATCAAACAGCGTGCGCAGCTTGTCGCGAATGATTTCAAACAAGCGGCGCACGACGCGCCAGATGCGGGGCAGCACCAGCCAGAGCACGATCAGCCCAGCGGTGAAGAAACAGAGCGCGACAATTGGCTTCAGCACCATGAGCAGCGTGCCCGCCGCCACGATGATGTCCTCCGCGATGCTCAGGGCGATGTTCGAGGCCGGTTCCGGCGAATGATTGGCCAGCAGCCGAGTACCCGCCTTTGCGCTGTGCGTGGTCAGCGCCGCACCACCGGCCAGCAACGCTCCGACAACCTCCAGATGCGCGGGCATCTCGCCGATGGCCTGCATAGCGAGGATCGTGCCGCCAATGGGACGGATGAGCGTGTGAATGCTGTCCCACAGCGAGTCGAGCCACGGCACCTTGTCTGCCACGAACTCGATGGCATACATCGCACCGGCGGCAATGAGCACCCAGTCGTGCCCCAGCACTTCGATAGACTGGAATTTCTCCGCCAGATGCAGCGCGTCAAAGCGCACCAACAGGCCGGTGAGAAAGACCGTGAGGTAAAGATTCAGGCCTGCGAGCGATGCCAGTCCGAGCCCGAGGCCAAGCTGTTCGAGGATTTGCATGCGCGGCCTATACCACGAGTGATCTGTTTGGTCGATGAACAAGTTCGAGGGCATTTTGGAACCCGCAGGGAGTCCCCGCTCGGAGTCCCGCCTTCAGGCGGAAAAATGTACTGTGCAGGACGCGGATTCGAATTCGTCAACGCATGCAGAAAACGTGAGCCTCTCCGCCTAAAGGCGGGACTCCTAACTCCAAACCGTCATCGGCTCGCCAAAAAATCCAGAATCTGACGCGCCAGAGTCTTGCTGATGCCCGGCACGGCGGCGATCTGCTCCTCGGTGGCTTTGCGCAGCCGCGTCACCGACCCAAAAGCCTTCAGCAAGGCCGCCTTGCGCGCGTTGCTGACACCAGGGCAGTCATCCAGAATGCTTTCGGCCACACGACGACCGAGCAGGAGCTGATGATAGCCATTCGCCCAGCGATGCGCCTCATCGCGGATGCGTTGCAGCAGCTTCAAGGCACCGCGCTCATGCGGAATGATGACCGGATGGCTCTCGCCGGGCCGATAGACCTCCTCGTGCTCCTTCGCGAGACCGATGATCGGGAGTTCATGCAAACCGAGCCGCTGCAACTCCGTGACAGCAACCCCGAGCTGGCCTTTGCCACCATCGACGATGACGAGATCCGGCAGCGTGACGAATTTCGGATTCGTGGCGAGGCGCTGCATGGCCTCCCCAGGCGCTTCCTGCGAAAACTCGGCATCATCACCGGCTGCCTGCCGACCTTCGAGCAGAATGCGCGAGAAGCGCCGACGAATGACCTCCGCCATGCTGACGAAGTCGTTCTGGCCGCTCACGGATTTGATACGATAGCGGCGGTAGTTGGAATTGTCGGGCACGCCGTTCTTAAAACGCACCATGCTGGCCACGCAGTGCGCGGTGCCGATGTTGGCGATGTCAAAGCACTCCATGAAGAACGGTGCGCGCTCCAAATGCAGCAGTTCCTTCAATTCCTGCACATCCGCCATCGGGTCGATGCTGCGAATGACCCGCGCCCGCGCCCCGCGCTCAAACGTGCGCGAGGGAATGAGCGTTTTTTTGAAGTCCTCAACCATGTCACGCAATTCAGCGGCCTTTTCGAAGTCGAGCCTTGCGGCGGCTTGCTGCATCTCCTCCTCCAAGGCGGTGACGAGGTCTTTGTTCTTGCCATCAAGGAACTCGCAGGCCTGCTCGACACGCTTTTTGTAGTCCTCCTGTGAAATGCGGGCGATGCACGGCGCTGAGCAGTTTTTGATGATGTCGTTGGAGCAGTGCTTGTAGTCAGCCTCGCCCGGCTTCAGCGGGCGGCAGACGCGCAGGCCGAATTTTTTGTTCAGCCAGTTGAGTGTCGTGCGCAGCGCCATGCCATGCGGAAACGGGCCGAAGTAGCGGGCACCATCCTCCTTCTTGAGCCGGGTGGTGGAGAGCCTGGGCATGGCGTCACCGAAATGCACACGCACCAGAAAGTAACGTTTATCGTCGCGGAAGCTGACGTTGTAGCGCGGGCGGAATTCCTTGATGAGCTTACTTTCGAGCACCAGCGCTTCGGTGTCGTTGCGGACCTGATGCAGATCAAAATCCCAGATGCTGGCGATGAGCGCCCGCGTTTTGCGGTCGGCCAGCTTCGATCGTGCGGGTGTGAAGTAGTTCGCGAGACGTTTGCGCAGGTCACGCGCTTTGCCGACGTAAATCACGTTGTTGAGCCGGTCGCGCATGATATACACGCCTGGCACATGCGGCACATCGCGCAGTTTGGCTTGGAGGTCGGGCTTGGCTCGTGAATCGGGCATGCAGGGAGTTACGCGGCCACCACCCGCCACGGATGAACCGGTTCAGAGATGCCCTTGAGCTGCATCGGTGGCATCGGTTCCGCCTGAATCAACTCCTGAGCTTCCGCATAGGTCTCCGCGTCCATCACGATCTGGCCTGCCTGAGCGATGCTGCACAGCCGTGAGGCCAGATTCACGCGATGCCCAAGCACCGTGTAACTCAACCGCTGATCCGACCCCATGCAGCCCGCTACCACCGAACCGGTGGCCACGCCGATGCCGACCTCCAGTGAGTGTTTCGAGGTCTGATTCAAATGGCGGCGCACTTGCAGCATGCTCAGCGCACACTGCACGGCGCTCAGCGCATCGGCACCGGTGCTGACGGGAGCGCCGAACAGCACCATGATCAGATCTCCCACGAATTTATCGACGATGCCGCCGTGCTTGTAGGCCACATCGGTGAGCGCGGTCATGTGCTCGTTGAGTAGTTCGATGACTTCGGCCGGCTCCATGTTCTCGGTGATCGCCGTAAAGCCACGGATGTCGCAGAACAACATCGAGACGTGCCGGATTTCTCCACCAAGACCGCTGCTTTGCTCGATCAACTGCGCGGCCACCGTGCGATCCGCCACGGCATTGAGCACGCTGCGATATTTTTCCTGCAAAGCGAGTCCGGCGGCCATTTCGTTGAAGGAGGCGGCCAGTTTGCCCAGCTCATCCTGCCTGCGCACCGGCACGCGCACGTCGAAATTGCCCTGCTCAATCTGATGCGTGCCGCTGACGATATCGCTAATCGGCCCGGAGAGTCCGCGTGAGATGTAAAGCACGACCAGCAGCGCGATCAGCAGCGCCACCACGCCCAGGCCGCCGACGTCACGCCGCAACTCGTTCAATTCGCCCTCCATGGCGGTGAGCGGATACAGATTCACCTGCGCAGCCAGCGGAAAGGGAGAGCCAGGATTCAGAACCCGATAAAAAATCTGATGTCTTACGCCATTGACAGGCACGGTCAGCTCGCGCTGTGATTTGCCGGAGCGGTGGATGGATTCAGCAATATGTTTCCCAATGACTGTGGCAATGTCTTTCGGGATCGTGGTGCTGACCAACGCATCCTCCACCCACACGCCGCTCATGATCTCGCCCATGTCGGACTTTTTCGTCTGCTCATAAAGCAGGCGCTCTGCCAGCACCTGCAGCGGCAGGCCGAACAGAAAGGCTCCAAGAAACTTGCCATTTTTTTCGTCCCTCAGCGGCGTGATGAACACTTCGCGCACTTGCTCGTTGCGATTGTTCTCGCCGTATTCGACGCGGAGATAACCCACCTCCTGTTCCTTCAGAATCTCTTCGAGTTTGCGACCGCTGAGCCACTGCATCTTGCCACCTCGCCGCCGCATTTCCCCGTTGTCATCGCTCTCCATCAGCCCTGGAGCCAGTTTGAATCCGTTGGGCGCTTTGTCTCCCGGGCCGCTCTTTTTGGGCGAGGAGAGGAAATCCCCATCAGAGTCGATCAGTCCGATAAAGGGCATCTGGCCGGGAGCAAGCCGGGAGACCAGCTTGGCCGCCGCAGGACGATCTTTGTCTTCACTGCCACGCTGACCAAACGGCTGCGGCAAACGCTGGCCGCCGCCCAAGTTCGGCCGTGGCGGGCCGCCGCTGCCGGGAAACTCGGTCTGCAAGCGCTCCACCGCCAATGCCTCAAGCTGCGGGCGCATTATCTGCGCGGCGGCTCCATAGTCTTTTTTGGCAATCGCCTCCAGCACCTCGGGTTCCTTCGCGATTTTGCCGAGCACGGCGGAAAGCGCCTCTGTGCGCTTCTTTTTCGCCGCCGTGAAGGTGTTGATCTGTGATTCAAACTGCTCTTCAAACAGCCTGCGATACGCCGCCACGAATTTCCACTCCGCCAGCACGAGCGTGGCGATGGTGATCCCCGCTACGACGGGAAACACGGTGAGAATGAGCTTGGCGCGAAAACTGGAGAACCACTTCATGGGGGATGTCACGGAGGCATGAACCCCGCGTCGAGCCGGATGGTTGCTCAGCGAACGCGTTTCATCGTGTAAGTGCCACGATCCATCGCGCTTTCGTAGCAGGCATTGAAGTTGTCGCCCTTGATCGTGCCTTCGTAGTGATACAGGCCGCCGGCCCAGTCCGGCATCTTGTGGTCGCCTTTGAAGGTGTGTGAGCCATCCTTGTTCCGCACAACATGATGAAAGGCCTTGTAGCTGCCGCTAAGAATCTTCATCCAGGTGGCGTGGTAGTGAAAACAATAGGCGTCAGAGTTCTTTGAGGGGACATAGGAAACCATCATGTACTCCTTCGGTTCGCCGACAACACAGCGCAGTTTGCCGTGATGGCCGTTCGCAGCGCTCAGCCAGGTGCCTTCCCATTTGCCAGCCACACCGTTTGCTGGAGGCGGCGCAAGGCAGATGTCGCGCTTCCACGCTTTGCGGAAATCACTGCCGCAGGAAGGCAGCATGATCAAAACAAGCAAGGGGAGGACGAATCGAAGCGGTTGGAGGAGGTTCATGGAGTTCTATCTCACGAACGCATCCAAAGCGCCCGGTTTTTCGTTCGTAATGGGGCATTCTCCCACTTGCCCCCGTTCATAATCGCGATACTTACCCAAGAACCTTCAACCCCACCCTACCATGGCCCACACCCTCGCCCCCCTGCCTTATCCGTCCAACGCGCTGGAACCCCACATCGACCAGCAGACGATGGAGATACACCACGGCAAGCATCACAACGCTTACGTCACCAATTTGAACAACGCCCTCGCTGGCAACGCGGAACTCGAAGGCAAGTCCATCGAAGACCTTTGCAAGGACATCGCCAGCGTACCTGAGGCCATCCGCGGCGCTGTGCGCAACAACGGCGGCGGCCACTTCAACCACACGCTGTTCTGGAGCATCATGGGGCCTGACGCTGGCGGCACTCCTACTGGCGCTCTTGGCGAGGCCATCACCGCCACCTTCGGCAGCTTTGATGCCTTTAAAGAAGCCTTCGCCAAAGCTGGCGTGACCCGCTTCGGTTCCGGCTGGGCTTGGCTCGTCGTCAAGGACGGCAAACTCGCCATCACCTCCACGCCGAACCAGGACAACCCGCTCATGGACGCCTCCGGCACGCCGATCCTCGGCTGCGATGTCTGGGAGCACGCCTACTACCTCAAGTATCAGAACAAGCGCCCCGATTACATCACCGCTTGGTGGAACGCCGTGAACTGGTCCGCCGTCGCCGCCAACTACGCCAAGGCGCTCGGCTGATTCCCGCTTCCCGACGAACTTCGTCACTCACAAAGCGCGGAACGGCCACCCCGTCCCGCGCTTTGTCGTTAAGCCCTTCGCCATTCATCATTCTGGTTTCGTCATTTCACTTATGGCCCTCGTCCTCCACAAACTCCGCTGCGGCCTGATCTATTCGCAGGCCTTCGTGGAGTATCTGGAGTCGAAGCACAACATCGAGCGCTTCGCCCATCCGGCTGACGTGCTGCACCTCGAATACGTGCGCTGCAGCCAGGGTGATCTTGCAGGCCAGGAATGGTGGCAGATCACCTGGATCAGCGGCATGCAGGCTCCCACGGAGCACCGCCATCGGATCGGCGACATTGAGGTCTGCATTCACCGTCAGGCCATGCGCGGCCTCAAAAACCACCTGCTGCACTTTGATGGGCAGAATGTCGTGGTGAAGAGCTGAGGAATGCTCTGCTTTGGTAAAATGATGAAGGGTAGAATGATGTTCTGAATCTGAGCTTTTCCGACATCATTTTACCCTCCATCATTTTACCATTCAAATTCATGCCCACCCTTGCCGAAATCGGAGAAGACAACCTCATCCGCCGTCTCATGCGCGGTGTGAAGCTCGACCGAGATGTCATCGCCGGGGCTGGTGACGACTGCGCCGTCGTCCGCAGCACGAAAAACGAGCACACGCTGCTCAAAACCGACGCGCTGGTGCAGGATGTGCATTTCACGCTCGAAACACCGCCGAAACTCATTGGCCGAAAGGCCATCGCTCGTGTCGTCAGCGACTTCGCGGCCATGGGCGGCACGCCACGGCATGCCATGATCACGTTGGTGGCCCCGCCGAGCATGCAGGTCGAGTTTCTCACCGAGATTTATCGCGGCATGCGGGCCATCGCGAAGCAGTACGGCATCAACATCGTCGGCGGTGAAACCTCTCGCGGCCTCGTGCTCATGCTGTCCATTTCCATGAGTGGCACCGTGCCGTCGAAGCGCTGGCTTTCCCGCAGCGAAGGCAAAGCGGGCGATGTGTTGCTCGTCACCGGCCGTCTCGGCGGGTCGATCAAGGGCAAGCACCTCAAATTCGAGCCGCGCCTCAAAGAAGGCCGCTGGCTTTCCGAAAACGCGCATCCGCACGCGATCATGGACATCAGTGATGGCCTTGCCAAAGACCTACCGCGGCTCGCCCTCGCCAGCGGCACGCATTATCAAGTCAACGTGGCCTCCCTGCCCTGCAATCCCGGCTGCACCTTCGATCAAGCCTGGGGCGACGGCGAAGACTACGAGCTCCTCCTCGCCGTGAATCCGCGCACGCTGCGTTCCTTGATGAAAAAGTGGCAAGAAGCCTTCCCAAAGCTCCCTCTCACCATCATCGGCAAACTCGTCCCTCCCGGCGAAGGAAGGCCGCCCGACTTTGAGAGCACGGGGTGGGATCATTTTGCCCTGAGCGCTGATGCATGATCACACTCACGACTGCCGATGACGCCCACATCTGGGGCACACGACTCGCGCCGACACTCGTCGCGGGCGATGTGATCGCGTTGTGCGGCAATTTGGGCGCGGGAAAGACGCAGATCACACGCGGCATCGTTGCTGGTATGGAATCGAAGGCCGCAGTGACCAGCCCCACGTTCACGCTGGTTCACGAATACCTCGACGGGCGGCTGCCGGTCTTCCATTTCGACTTTTACCGCATGGAATCCGCCGCTGAGGTCATCGGCATCGGCTGGGATGAGTTTCTCACCGAACCCGGCGTCATCATCGTCGAGTGGGCGGATATGTTTGCTGATTTGATGCCGCCGAACACGCGCTGGTTTCACATCGAAGCCTTGCCGGATGGCTCGCGACGTGTCACGGAAGGGCCGCTCGCAAAATGACCCGAACCCTCCTCGCTCTCGACCTCTCCACCGCCCACGGCAGCATCGCCGTCGTGCGGGGCACTGACGTGCTATTTCAGTCGTCGTTTCAGTCAGAGCGCTCACACAACGCGCAGGTCTTCGCGCCGCTTCGCGGTGCCTTGGCCGCCGCAGGTAGTGATCTGACCGGCATCGTCATTGGCAATGGCCCAGGCTCTTATACCGGTGTCCGCATCGCGATTGCCGCGGCTCAAGGTGTGGCGCTATCGCGAAACGTGTGGTGCGTCGGCTGGTCGTCGCTCACGGCACCGGATATTGAGGTGCCGGACAGTTACCCGATCATCGGCGACGCCCGCCGTCAGAGCTTTTACCTCGCGCGAGTCGAAAACGGCCGCCTGTTGCCCGATCTCGAAACCGTTTCTGCCGAAACCGCCCGCGAGCGGACGGCGGACGGCCAAACATGGCTCACGTTCGATCCGAAGCCGCCTTTGGAGTTGCCTCACGTTCGATCCGCCAAGCCGAGCGCCTTGCGCCTGGCTCAAATCATTCAGACCTTGGGCCAAGCCGAGCTCGACGCACTCATCCAGCAGCCGCTGATTCCGCATTATCTCGCCGAGGCCTTTGTCACGATGCCGAAGAAGCGAGTGAACTGAGTCGGAGAGATCTCGCGCAGCGAATCCGAGACAATGTGATCCCCTTTGCAAGAAGGCAGGGCAGCGCCCGTAATTTCGGGGTTATTTCCCTCTCAAAAAATGTCCCGTATCACCCATAACTGCGCTGGCCACATGCGGCGTGATTTCTTGAAGCTCGGTCTGACCGCCGCAGGCGGCGGCTTGGGTTTCACCGATCTGTTGCGTGCCAAGGCCATGGCCGCCACCGCCCCTCAGCCTTCGCTTTCGCGTCCGGTGAATTGCATTCTGGTGTGGCTCGATGGTGGCCCGTCGCATTACGAGATGTTTGACCCGAAACCGGACGCCCCGAGCGACATCCGCGGCCAGTTCAACCCGATCCGCACCAGCGTGCCCGGGGTTCATTTCTCAGAATGCGTCCCCAACCTCGCCAAGGTGGCCGACAAATTCACGGTGCTGCGCAGCGTCACGCACAAGGACCCAAACCATGGCGGCGGAAACCATTACATGATGACTGGTGCGCCCACGCCGGTGCCTGTGGGCTGCGGTGCGTTTGTGACCTTCCATCCCTCGTTTGGCAGCGTGGTCAGCTACAAGCGCGGCGTGCAGAACGGACTGCCAGCCTACATGACGCTGCCCAGCATCACCCGCAGCGGCGGGCCGAATTTCCTGGGTGCAGAACACGCGCCTTTCGTTGCAGGTGGCGATCCTAACTCAAAGGGTTTCAAAGTGCGCGACGTGGTGCTGCCCTCAGACATTTCGGAAGCACGTGGATTGTCCCGCCGCGAGCTGCGGATGTCGCTGGATCGCATGAAGCGGCTGAACAATGCCGTGGCGGAAGATCCGGCGGTGAGCTTTGACACGTTCTACGGGCAAGCGGTCGATTTGATCGCCTCAAAACCCGCTCAGGAAGCCTTCGACATCAATCTGGAGGACGAAAAGACTCGCGATCTTTATGGCCGCAACGACTTGGGACAGCGCATGCTGCTGGCACGACGCCTTGTAGAAGTCGGCGTGCCGTTTGTCACCGTGAACTACGGCGGCTGGGATCATCACCGCGATGTGTTCAAGACCTGCAAAGGCGAGTTCATGCAGAAGTTTGACCAAGGCATGTCCGCGCTGATCACCGACCTCGACCGACGCGGTCTGCTGGAAAGCACGCTGATTGTCGCGCTTGGAGAATTCGGCCGCACGCCGAAAATCAACAAGGACAACGGCCGGGACCACTGGCCTGGCGCGATGAACATCCTTTTCGCAGGCGCGGGAGTCCCACGCGGCGGCGTCATCGGTGCCACCGACCCCAAGGGCTACTACGCCAGCGAAAACATCTACTCGCCCGAGGATTTTGCGGTCACGCTTTACACGAAGCTGGGCATCGACCCGCATCAACTCCTTCACACAAACACCGGGAGACCCGTGCAGCTCATCAACGGCGGCCGGCCCATCCGTGAGCTGTTTGCGTGATGAGAAGTGGAATGACGAATGTAGAATGCAGAATGACGAATGGATGGCACGTGCTGACTTTCGTCCTTCTGCATTTGTCATTCGTCATTTCCGCTACTGCGGCCCCCCCCGGGCTGGAAAACATCTTTCCCGCCGGAGGTCAGGCCGGGACGCGTGTCGAATGCACGGTCGCAGGCAAGGGTTTGGAAACGGGATCGCCCGTCGCGAGGTCGAACCATCCTGGACTGGTGCTGCTGGCGGGCGACAAGCCAAAGAAATTCATCGCCACCATCGACAAGGATGTGCCGCCGGGCCCCTACCTCGTGCGCTTTTACACCCCCGAAGGCAGCACGCCACCGCGCATCTTTGTGGTGGGAAAATTCACGGAACCGCTGGAAAAGGAGCCCAATGACGTGCTGGCCGACGCCAAAACGTCCGAGGCCAAGATGAACGTGACGATCAACGGTGTGCTGGAAAAGGCGGGAGATGTCGATACACACGCGATTCGTGGGCAGAAGGGCAAAACGATCACGCTTGAGCTTCACGGCTATGCGCTCGGCTCCCCCATGGACCCGGCCATGCGGCTCTTGAATGAACGCGGCATCGAAATAGCCGCCGGACACGACACGCATAACTTGGACCCGCACATCGAGCACACACCGACGACGGATGGGACCCTGTTTGCACAGGTTTTCGCCTTCGCACATCCACCTGCGGCGGATGTGGCCCTGAAAGGCAGCACCAACCATGTGTACCGCCTCACGGTGACGGACGAGCCGAAAAAGCCCGCTCCTGCGAGCGAACCGAAAACACTCACGGTGCCAGCCACCGTGCCGGGCAGCATCAGCAAGCCGGCAGAGGAAGACACCTTCACTTTCACGGCCAAAAAGGGCGATGATCTGGCCATCGCGGTGCGCGCACAGTCGATGCGCAGCCCCTTGGACGCGACGCTGCGCGTTGAAGATTCGGATGGCAAAATGCTCACGCAAACCGACGACGGCGACAATCTCGATCCCGTGCTGCGCTGGAAGGCTCCAAAGGATGGCGACTTCAAACTCGTCGTCTCCGACCGCTTTCACGCAGGAAGCGCGGATCATCGCTATGAGTTGTCATTGAAGCCCTTCGTGCCCAGCATCGCCGCCACGCTCGACACGCACGCGTATCTCATGGAGTCAGGCAAAACAGCGGAGGTCAAGCTGACGGTCAAAACCAACGGGACGTTCGCAGGCAAGATTCAGGCGCGTGCCGTTCAACTGCCTGCCGGAGTGACCGCAGACCCCGTGGACGTGCCTGCGAAGGGCGGCGAGGTCAAACTGACGCTCAAAGCGACGGCGGAAGCCATCGCAAGCCAGTCTGCTTTTGCCGTCGAAGTGATCACCAGCGTGCCTGATGTATCGCAGACATTCACAGCCAGTTATCTCATCCCATTCACTGAACCACGCGGGGATTTGCTCATCGTGCATGACAGCAGTCCTTGGCTGACACTCACGGCCAAGCCGCCAGCCAAAAAAACGCCCCCACCCGCGAAGGTGGAGGCGAAGAAAGCACCGTAGGCTGGAGGCTGGCTTTAACCGAACAGATTCGCGAGCGGCTTGCCTTTGTCGGCAACGGTGAAGGGCCGCTTGCTGGGGCTGTAGAGCACAGTGTCGAGCGGGATGCCGAGCGCATAGGCGATGGTGGCATTGAAGTCGGGGATGGTGATCGGGTTTTCGATGGCCTTGCCGCCGTTTTCATCGGTGGCTCCATACACCTGGCCGCCTCGAATGCCGCCACCGGCCATGAGGCAGGTGAAGCCGGGCGCATGGTGATCACGACCGTCATTGGCATTGATCTCCGGCGTGCGGCCGAACTCGGTGGCGAGCACGACGAGCGTCTCCTGGAGCATGCCGCGTGATTCGAGATCCTGCAGCAGGGTGCTGAGGGCGGAGTCGAGTTCGTCGCAGAGCTCCGGCACGCGGGTGAAGTTGGCATTGTGCGTGTCCCAGCTTCCGAAGGAGACTTCCACGAAGCGAACGCCATGATCGACGAGGCGGCGGGCGAGCAGGCAGCCCTGGCCGAAGCGGTCGTTGCCGTATTTGCCACGCAGCGCGTCGGATTCGGCGCTGAGGTCGAAGGCTTTCAATTCCTCGCTCTTCATCATCTTGAGCGCGTCGTCATACATGTCGGCGTAGGCGCGGACGTTTTTGACGTTGTAGGTCTCGGCAAACTGGCGATCGAGCTGCTTGGCGGTGTTGAGGCGGCTGTGGAAGCGCTCCTCGGTGAACCACTGGTTGGTTTTGACGTTATTGATGCCGCTTTCGGGATCATTGATCATGAGCGGGGCGAAACGGCTTTCGAAGAAACCCGCACCGGGATGGCGGCTGTCATTGCCGATCATGACGCTGCCGGGCAGCGTGGGATTGCCTCGATCCTGAAACTTTTGCAGCCACGCGCCCATGCTGGGGTGGCGGATGCTGCTGCGCTGGGTGTAGCTGGTGTGCTGGTAGTACTGCCCCTGCTCATGCGCACCCTGCGTGGAGGTCATGCTACGGATGACAGCGAGCTTGTCCATCTGCCGGGCGAGCAGCGGGATGTTGTTGGAGACGCGGATGCCATCGACGTTGGTGTTGATGACCTTGGTGAGGCCCATGATGTCCGTTTTGTCCGGCTTCGGGTCAAAGGTATCAAGATGGCTCATGCCGCCGTTCATGTACAAGTAGATGACGTTGCGGGCAGTGGCAGCCTGCTTCAGCGGCGAAGTGCCCTGGCCGGGCGCGGCGATCACGCGGGTGTTCAGGTGCGTGGCAGCGCTGACACCGAGGAAGGTCTTGGCAGCACCGGAGACGAAGGAACGGCGGCTGAGGTCGTTGCGGAGGGCATTCATAGAAAAACAGGGTTTGGGGGGATGCCCGCCTTTAACGCAGCCTCCGCACCGACTTATCACAAGTTTTCAGATGGCCCAGACCATGCCCTTAACCCGGCGCACGGCGACCGAATTTGCGTTCCAGCTCGGCGGTGGATATTTGCACGAGCGTGGGGCGGCCATGCGGGCAGCAGTAGGGCATTTCGCAGGCAAAGAGGTCTTTCAGCAGTGCCTGAAGCTCGGGAATGGACAGCACGTCGTTGCTTTTGACGGAGGCACGGCAGGCGGTGGTGGCGATGGCGTCTTCGCTGAGACGAAGCGATGAGGCTTTGGCGGTGAGGCTGCTGAGTTCCTCAATGACTTGATCGAGCCACGCGGCGGGATCGTCCGTCTTCAAAAAGGATGGCAGCGCCTCGACCTTGAAGATGTTCGGGCCAAAAGGCTCGATCTCAATGCCCAGGCGGGTCAGCGCGGCTTGATTCTGCTTCAGTACATCGGCATCACGCGGCGTGGTTTGCAGGGTGATGGGCATGAGCAGCCGCTGGCATGGCACGCCACCGGATTCGAGCGCCCGACGGAATTTTTCAAAGTTCACGCGCTCGTGCGCCGCATGCTGGTCCATGAGCACGAGACCTTCCTTGCTCTCCATGAGAACGTAGAGCTTCTGCAACACGCCGATGATGCGGAAGTCGTTCGGTGATGGAGCATCGGACGACGCCGTCTTGGCGTTTTCCACCGGCTTGGGCAGCGGGACCTCGGACGCGGAAACCGGTTCGATGGGACGTGGTGGACTAGGTGCCCTCACTGGATTTGGAGTGGAAACCGCGGGCATCTGCCGGAGGGGCGCAGAAGAAGGTGCGACCGGCATTTCCAGCTCTTCCTGGCGGCTCACTGGAATAACCGGCGCGGGAATGCTTGCCACAGGAAGCGGGCGAGCCGCAGGCGCATGCCCTGTATGTAGCTTGGAGGCATTTTCAAGCGTCCGACTCACACTCCGCGCGATGGCATCACGGACACTGTTACCATCGTGAAACCTCACCTCCTTTTTTGCCGGATGCACGTTCACATCGAAGGCCGTGGGGTCCATCTGGATGAACAGAAAAGTGACCGGATACTGGCCCTTCATCAGCGCTGTGTGATACCCCTCGCGCAAGCCATACGAGATGTTGGCGCTTTCGATGGGGCGACCGTTCAAATAAGTGGTCTGCATCTGGCGGTTGGAACGGCTCATGCCAGGACCGCCGATGTACCCGGACACTGTGACACCGTGCAGCGTGGTTTCCTCGATCTTCAGCAGGCGAGTCGCCAGCTCCTCACCCACGAGACCACGGATGCGCTCCAGCATGTCACGCGTGGCCGGAAGATGCAGCACTAGCTCGCCATTGTGCGTGAGCGTGAATGCCACCTGCGGATTGGCAATGGCGTGCAGCCGCAACTGCTGCTCCACATGCGAAAACTCGGTGTTCTCTGTGCGCAGGAATTTGCGCCGCGCGGGCACGTTGAAGAAAAGCGAACGCGCCTCAATCACTGTGCCCGCCGCGCCACCGTGATCCCGCACAGCAGTGAGCTTGCCGCCATTCACCTCAATCTCCGTGCCCACGAGGGCTTCCTTTTCGCGGGTGGCCAGACGGAAGCGCGACACGCTAGCAATGCTGGGCAGCGCCTCGCCACGAAATCCAAAGGTACAGATCGCGCCCAAGTCTTCCTTGGTCCGTATCTTGCTTGTGGCGTGTCTCTCAAGACACAGCATGGCATCCTCCCGGTCCATCCCACTTCCATCATCCACGATTCGAATCAAGGCGGTGCCGCCGCGCTGGGCATGCACTTCAATGTGCCGTGCTCCGGCATCCAGGCTGTTTTCGACCAATTCCCGCACCAGCGCGGCAGGCCTCTCCACAACCTCCCCCGCCGCCACCTGGCTGGCGAGTGCGTCTGGAAGAATGCGTATTTTGGCCATGAATTTCGATAAAGTGCGCAGCCAAAGACGTAGCCCTCTTGCTGCAAGAAAACGTCACATTGGATGCCGGGTGAGGAATTGCAATCCCCGCGCGTCTGTGGCACGCAACCTCGACAACAGCCCCCTCATTTTCATGATTTCCCTCACCGACAGCGCCATTACACACCTCAAATCCCTCATTGCGGAAAAAAACGCCGCCCCCGGCACAGGTCTGCGCCTACGCGTGGAGAAAGGTGGCTGCGCAGGCATGCAGTATGTGATGGGGCTGGATCAATCCGCTCCTGAAGACAGCGTCATCACTCAGGATGACATCACCATCATCATCGACCACGAGAGCTTAGGCTTTCTCCGCGGAAGCCAGATCGACTATGTGGACTCACTAGCTGATTCAGGATTCAAGCTGACAAACCCAAACGCCACCCGAAGCTGTGGCTGCGGCACCTCATTTGAACCCCTGGCGGCTTGAACCAGGAGCAAACTTATTGCCAACCTCTTCACAAAAAACTCTTTTCAAATTCAGCAAATCTTGTAGAATTTGAACGATATTTCACTGTAAATACTAAAATTTTCGCACTTTTGCCATGCAAATCCGATTTTTAAGCGACGGAAACGAGTTCCGCTCCTATGGCGGCGGTAGTTTTTCAAAGAAAAAAGATTCCGGCGGAATCTTTTGGTGGTCCATCCTCATCACGCTGCTGATGGGTTTTGCCACTTTCTGCTGGTTCTTCAGCATCATGGTGTTTGCGCACCCTGAGAAGCCCTTCAACTACCGTGTGCTCGCGCGTTTCGACAAGCTCGACCCTCTGCGCAAGTTCACCACCTACACCGTACCGCAAGGCAAGTTCCTTCCACCACGCGATCTCCTCACTGAGTTCTATGCCTTCACAGGCGATCAACTCGCAGTGAAAAATGACATGCTCAAGCGCTCCTACATCCGCAACTACAAGCAGGAGCAGCCGATGTATGTCAAAGGTAGTTATGAAGTGATCAACGCCCGCCCTCTTACCAGCAGCGATGTGATAACCGAAGGCTGGGTTGTTCGCGCTCGCTCTACTGACATTGAGGACGTGGACATCGAGATCGTGCTTCCAGGCAACAAGGCAAACGTGGATCCATATCAGGTGGGAGACACCATCGTGCTCGACCAGAAGAACACCTTCACCGCCGCGTTGCACGTCCAGAAGTTCGATCAGGAACGTGTGTGCGTCACACTGATGCCGCTCGCCTACCAGGGTTTTGGTGCCAAGGATGGCAAGCCGCTCGAGATGAAGCCGCCAGAAAAGCTCAACATGGAAGCCTACTGGCCGCTGACACGTGATCCCGCCAGCGGCACCACTGAGAATGTCGTGCTAAAGAGCAACTGATAGCAAGGGCCGAAAAAAATTGAAAAAGCGGAAGGCGTCCCCTTCCGCTTTTTTGTTTTTGAAGAGCCTGCGGCTCGTTCCTTGCATCTGCGTCTGTTCACGCCATTAAACAGCAGCATGTCAGCCAACCACACTGCACAAACCATCCCCGAAGTTCAGCGCCTGCGCGCAGAACTTGACGCGCAAGGGAAAAAGCTCGTGTTCACCAACGGCTGCTTCGATCTTTTGCATGCGGGTCATGTGCGTTATTTGCATGACGCACGTGCGCTGGGTGATGCGCTCGTGGTGGGCTTGAACTCCGACAGCTCCGTACAAGTTCTCAAAGGCCCGGACCGCCCGCTCAATGGTCAAGATGACCGCGCCGAGGTGCTGAGCGCCCTGCGTGCGGTGGACGCGGTGGTGATTTTCGAGGGTGAACGCGCAACCTCGTTGATTGAGACCATCAGACCTCATGTGTATGCCAAGGGTGGCGACTACACCGTGGATTCATTGAACCGAGAAGAGAGAGCCGCGCTTGAGAATGCCGGAACGGAAATTCGCATCCTCCCACTCGTGCCAGGACGCTCCACCACGAGCACGATCAACAAGATGCTCGGTGATAAAACATCAAGTCGGCTCCGCATCGCCATTCTCGGCTCCGGCGCAGGCTCAAATCTCCGCGCCATCATCGCGGCAGTGCAAAACGGTGCACTCAATGCCGAGATCGCCATGACGATCAGCGACCATGCGAACTCCAACTTCCTCAAGATCGCTCGTGAGGCCAGTTTGCCCGCGCAGTTCGTCGATCCAGGCAGCAACCCGCGCAAACTCGGTGATGCGGCGCAGAAAGAGATCTTCGAACACTTGGAACGTGCGCGTGTGGATGTCGTCGTGCTCGCCGGATTCATGCGCATCCTCAAAGAGCCGGTCATCAACGCCTACAGCGGCCGCATCGTAAACGTCCACCCTTCCCTGCTACCGAAACACAAAGGCGCAAACGCCCCACAACTCGCGATTGAGGCGGCCGACAGCGAGACTGGATGCACGGTGCATCTTGTCACTGCGGAGATCGACGCGGGACGCACACTCGCTCAGGCAAAGGTTCCAGTGCTGCCAGACGACACCGCCGAGACACTGCATCAGCGCATCAAAACCGAGGAGCACAAGCTCTTGCCGAAAGTGCTCAACGAGTGGCGTGAACTCGGCCTGCCCGTGCGAGGTGCGGGAGCGCCATGAGCAGCTTCACCGGCACGCTCAATCCCCAGCAGCGCGAGGCGGCCACGCACATCCACGGCCCGCTGCTCATTCTTGCCGGTGCCGGCACTGGCAAGACGCGTGTGCTCACCGCGCGCATCAGCTACATGGTGAACGAGGGCATCAATCCGAAAAACATCCTCTCGGTCACCTTCACCAACAAGGCTGCCACCGAAATGCGCGAGCGTGTCAAAGGCATGGTGCGCGACGGCCTGGGCAAAAAAGTCGTCCTCGGCACCTTCCACGCCTTCTGCGCACGCCTGCTGCGCGAGTTCGCCTCGCACGTCGGTTACAAGAACAACTTCGTCATCTACAGCCAGGGCGAGCAGGAAAGCCTGCTC
>JBIKYB010000034.1:0-25529 GCA_044355475.1 Prosthecobacter sp. | reverse complement strand
ATTTTAGAGTCTCGAATTATAGAAGCAATAATCAATACAGCCTTTACAAAAGACTTACCTCCCTCTTCCAAGGCCAAAAATCAGTCGCCAAGACCGCCCCGAACCGAAACAATCGCTCCCATGACCGCTTCGCCCATCCGCACGTTTTCCAAAGGCATTTTGATCGACCAACCCTGGGGAAAACTCACCTGGCTGGCCTCCCGCGAGCTGGGAAACTCAACCACGATGACTTTTGGCCGCGTCATCATCCCCGCAGGGCAGACCAACCCTCGTCACCGCCATCCGAACTGCGACGAAATCCTTCACCTGCTCTCCGGTCGCCTCGAACACAGCCTCGGGGATCAAAAATTCCTCCTCAACCCCGGCGACACGATCTCCATCCCCGCAGGTCAGTGGCACAATGCCCATGCGCTGAATGGCATGGATGCAGAGATGGTGATCTGCTTCTCTTCGGCGGACCGTGAGACGGAGTTTGAGGGGTGAATCAACCTTTCGTCACCACTTCATCCAGATTCATCACCAGATTCGCCGCCATCGTCCACGCGGCGAGTTCGGCGGGGTTGAGTTTCTCATCGGGCTTTGATTCACCGTAGCTGATGGCTTTTTTGGCCTCCTCGGGCTTCACGGTGTAGGCGGCGAGGTGTTTTTCGACGGACTGGCGGACGATTTCGGCCTCCTGGGCGTTCGGGAAGCGACCGGTGGCGCTGCGGAACAGCGCAGTGATGCGCGCATCGGTGCTGATGGCGGTTTGCAGCACGCGCTGGGCGAAATTTCGCGAGGCTTCGAAGAACTGCACGTCGTTCATGAGCGTGAGCGCCTGGAGCGGCGTGTTGCTGCGCTCGCGACGCAGGCAGTAGCTCTCGCGGTTCGGCGCGTCAAAGGAGGTCATGTTCGGCGGCGGCGCGGTGCGCTTCCAGAAGGTGTACAAACTGCGGCGGTAGAGCGATTCGCCGTGATCCTGGATGTAATTGCGCGTGTTGCTGCCGCCGAAACCGACCGGCTCCCAGATGTTTTCCGGCTGGTAGGGCTTCACGCCCTTCCCACCGATCTTCGGACTCAGCAGACCGGAGACAAACAAGGCCGAATCGCGCACCACCTCGGCGTCGAGACGGAAACGCGCCCCATGGGCCAGCAGACGGTTCTCCGGGTCTTTTTGCAGGGCGAGTTCGGAGTGTTGCGAACTCTGCCGGTAAGTGTGGGAGGTCACGATCAGCTTCACAAACGCCTTCATGTCCCAGCCGCTCTCACGGAAGGTCACTGCCAGCCAGTCGAGCAACTCAGGATGGCTGGGCGGTTCACCCTGGGAACCGAAGTCGTTGCTCGTTTTCACCAAACCGACGCCGAAGAACTGCTGCCACAGTCGATTTGCCTGCACACGGGCGGTGAGCGGGTGCTGCGGGCTCACCAGCCACTTCGCGAGATCGAGTCGTGTGTAGTTGTCCTGCTTGGGCAAGGCCGGGAAAATCGCCGGTGTGCCGCGTGTGACCTTGTCCTTCGGCTTGTCATACTGGCCGCGATCCATCACGAAGGCGTCCCTCGGCTGTGGTAAGTCGGCCATGACGAACGTGGCGGGGATCACTTCGTCCAGAGCCTTCTTTTTGGCCTCCAGTGCCAGTTTTTCGGCACGCACGCCGTCCACGATTTCGCGTGCGCCCTGATATTCGTTTTCAAACCACCATTCTTTGAGCCGGGTCACGTCCTTTTCCGGCCACTCGGGCTGTTTTTTGCCGCGCACGAGGGTTTGCAGGTCGTTGGGCAATTCGGCCACGCGTTTGCCCTGATTCTTCTCAGCCCAGACTTTCCACGACCACTGCGGGTCCTTTGCCGGATCGACACGGGAACTCATCGCCAGATGATCCCAGTGAACCGTGCCCCCAAACTGCGTGAACGCATAGCCCGTGACCTTCGCGCCGGGCTTCAAGCCGAGACGATCCGCCGCGGCTTCGAGCTTCACCCATTTCCCGGCCTCAGGCAGCGCTCCCATCTGCACTTTTTCAGGTGTGCGCACTTGGCCGAAGGGGATCGCGCCTTCCTGGCCCCACACCGCGCGATGGTTCCAGCCTGCGGTGTGGAATTGCAGCATGATGGCTTTCGGCGGGTTCTTCTCGTCGATGAAGCACTGCACGCTGAGTTTTCCATTCGGCGGGATCTCGTACTTGCCGCCGGCGGAGAAGAAATCCTGCGCCACACCAGTTGCCGTGCGTTTCAGCGCCGCGTTACCGCTGAAGACGGGGTCTTTGTCCTTGGTCACAAGTTGAGTGGGATGCCCGCCGCTCGATTCCACCTTCGCATTGGCGGGAAAAGCGTCCTCAAACCACACCAATTCGCTCGTCTGCACCGGTGGCGGTGGATTCAGCGTCGCCGGATCGACGTAGTTCAGCTTCTGAATGGACTCACGGATCTTTGTCTGTGCCGCAGCGATGCCTTGATCGAGTTCTGCGATCTGCTTTTTCTGCTCGGCGGTGCTCAGGCGCAGAATCGGTGGTGTCAGTAGAATGTTGCCATCCATGGCCGGATCAGCGGCGCTGTTGAAGAAGGCGTACATCGAGTAAAACTCCTTCTGCGAGATGGGATCAAACTTGTGGTCGTGGCACACCGCACAGCCCGCCGTGAGGCCCAGCCACACCGCCATCGTGGTGTCCGCACGGTCCACCGCGTAGCGGAAGATGAACTCCTCATTGATCGAACCACCCTCGCTCGTTGTGACGTTGCAGCGGTTGAAGCCGGAGGCGATTTGCTGCTCCACCGTCGCATTCGGCAACAGATCGCCCGCAAGCTGCCAGATTGTGAACTGATCATACGGCAGGTTCGCATTGAACGCGCTCACCACCCAGTCGCGGTAGGGCCACATGCTGCGCTCGTTGTCGAGGTGCAGGCCGTGCGTGTCCGCGTAACGCGCCGCATCCAGCCAGTAGCGGCCCATGTGTTCGCCATAACGCTCCGACTTCAGCAGGCGCCCCACGAGCTTTTCATACGCGTCCGCGTTCGTGTCGGCCAGAAACGCGTCGATCTCCTCCAGCGTCGGCGGCAGTCCGGTCAAATCCAGCGTCACGCGACGAATCAGCGTTTCCTTCGAAGCTTCCGGCGCAGGCGACAGCCCTTCCTGCGCCAGTCGCGCCTGAATGAACGCATCAATCCCATTCTTGACCATCCCCTTGACCGGCGGCGGAGCCGCTTTGACCGGCGCTTCAAACGCCCAGTGCTTCTTGTATTCCGCGCCTTCCTTGATCCAGCGCTTCAAAATCTCCACCTGGACCACTGTGACCTTCTTGTGCGAGTCCGGCGGCGGCATCACCTCATCCTCAGCGGTCGAAACGATGCGCTGAATGATTGAGCTCACCTCGGGATCACCCGGTTTGATCGGAAACACGCCGTCGATGGCGGTGAACGCGCCTTCAGGCACATCGAGCCGCAAATCCGCCTTCCGCTTCTTCGCGTCGAAGCCGTGGCAGGCGAAGCAGTTATCACTGAGGATCGGCCGGATGTCGCGATTGAAGTCCAGCTTCCCCGCCGCAGACGCGGTGGCGGTTAACAGAGCAAAAACAACAAAGGAACAAAGGTGCATGGGTGGGAAAGAACGTCCGCCGCCCTCTGCGGCTTTCCAGCATCAGGCATTGAGCGAGTAGCGCACCACATGGAAAAACACCGGTGCAGCGAAGCTCAGAGAGTCCATGCGGTCCATGAAGCCGCCGTGGCCGCCGATGGCGGTGCCCCAGTCCTTCACTCCTCGGTCGCGTTTGATCGCGGACATCACCAGACCGCCCGCGAAGCCCATGAGCACGATGATGGCCGACATGCCTGCGGCTTGCAGCGGTGAAAACGGCGTGGCCCACCAGAGCGCGGTGCCGAGAGCCACGGTCGTGACTCCGCCTCCCAGCAGGCCCTCCCAGGTTTTGCCAGGACTGACCGTGGGCGCGATCTTGTGTTTCCCGCAAGTCTTGCCCCAAACGTACTGCATCACATCGCTCAACTCGACGATGGCCACGAACCAGAACAACAGCTTGGCATTCTGTCCTTCATAGCCGGGAATCTTGAGCAGCAGCAGAATCGCCGGAGTGTAGCTGATGCAATACACGCACACCATCAGCCCCCACTGAATCTTAGCCGTGCGCTCCAGGAAGCGCTCGCAATCCCCGGCCATCGCCGTGCGCAGTGGCACCAGAAGGAAGGCATAAACAGGAATCAAAATGACGAACATCCCATACCACTGCGACGCTAGAAACCAGTAGTGCAGCGGCGTGATGATGAAGAACACCCAGAACAGCGTGCGGTGATCTCCCGGCTTCGTCGGCGTGAGCGTGATGAACTCGCGCAGCGCCATGAACGAGCACAGGCCAAACAAGACTGTCGCCCCCATCGGCCCGATCGCCAGTGCCCCCGCAAACACCGCCACCATCATCCACCAGGCGTTGGTGCGGGCGTTCAAATTGGTCATCGTGGCCTTCGCCGACTCTGTCCTGGCGCGTCTGGCTAGAACGAAACCAATGAGCGAGGCGATCACGAGCAGCCCCAATGTGCCGCCGAGGAGGTAGAGGAGTGCAGGATCGTTTCGGAAGGGCATGGCCGTGGGTGTGGGTCTTGGAATAAAACCGCCTAGTGCGCCCGCAGCATTCATGCGGAAGCGTCCAGGGTCAAAGCAAGAGAGCAGAGCGCGACGACGCCCCAAAGCGAGCTTGGTTTTAATTCCCCGCCACCTGTGGCTCGGCGCGTCGATTCAGGAACTGCCTGCTCTTCACGATTTCGAGCACAGCGGCCGAAAACTTGCCGTTTTGAGCTTTCAGCGAGCCCTGCATCTGCTGGAGGAGTTTTTTATCGCTCGGCAGAGTTTGGCGTCCCAAAGCGTAGCCGAGGAGTTTGCGGGTGAATTGGGTGAGGAACTGGGGTTCGTTCTTTTTGAGGTAGTCGCGTAGGCCGGGGAGGCCGGTGAACTTGGTGCCATCCATCATTTCGCCGGTGTCGTCGATCTTGCCGCCGGCTTCATCGGTGGGGCGGAAGCAGCCGATGGGGTCGTAGCTTTCCAAGGCGAAGCCGAGCGGGTCGATGCGCTCGTGGCAGACGGCGCAGGCGGAATCGGTGCGGTGCTGCATGAGGGCCTCGCGCAGGGAGGAGGGTTTGCTGGTTTCTTTGAGTTCGGGGACGTTCGGCGGCGGTGGTGGGCTGCTGAAGCCGAGGACGACCTGATAAAGGTAATCGCCACGCACGACGGGGCTGGTGCGATGCGGACGGGAGGTCTTCGTCAAGATGGCGCCCATGCCGAGGAGGCCACCGCGATTTTGCTGCGCGGCTTTGACCTCGCGGAAGTCGCCGCCAGTGACGCCGGGGATGCCGTAGTGCTTGGCGAGGCGTTCGTTGAGGAAGGTGTAGTCGCCGCCGATGATGTCGGAGACGTTGCGGTCATCGCGGACGAGATGGGTGAAGAACTCGACGGCCTCGCGCAGCATGTCGTTGCGCAACTCGGGGGTGAACTGCGGGAACTTTTTCTCATCGACGGTGCTCTTCTCGTCGAAGCCGTTGAACTTCAACCACTGGCCGGCGAACTCTTTGGCGAGTGCGGAGGCTTTCGGATCGCGCAGCATGCGTTGCGTCTGGGCGGCAAGCACTTCGGGCTTCAGCAAGCTGCCGTCATCGGCGGCTTTGCGGAGCTGCCAGTCGGGCGTGGAAGCCCAGAGGAAGTAGCTGAGGCGTGAGGCGAGCTCGTGGGCGTTCAGCGGCACCTCGGTGGTCTTCGCGTCGGCGATGGGCGGCAGTGTCTCGGCTTTGAAAAGGAAATTCGGCGAGACGAGCACGCGCACGAGCACTTCACGCGCGGCGGACTCGCGATCGAGGTCCTTCTTGAGGCTGGCGTAGTAGAGGCTGTCGAGCTTGCTGTTGTCTTCACCCGTGAGCGGGCGACGCCAGGCGAGGCTGGCGAAGTAGTGCAGGTGGCCGAGCATCAGGCTGTTGTATTCTTGTTGCTGCTGGGGGTTGAGCTTGCCGCCGGTGGCGGTGTAGCCCCAGTCCTTCTTCAAGTAGTCGAGGTACCTTTTGTCCTTCTCGCCGAGGAGTGAGCCGAGTTGATCGTCGCTGAAGTAGTAAACCGTGTAGTTCGGCTTGCCACCGCGGTAGAGGTTGTTCGCGACTTCTTCGAGGCGGCGCTCAAACATGTCTGGGAACGCAGCCTTCATCTTGTTGAAGTCGTTCATCGTCTCGCCGGCGGCTTTGGTGCCGCGTTTCCAGATGGTGACCACGCCGGGGATGATCTTCGTCACATCGCGCGGCTTGTCGGTGCTGAGCGTCCACTGGATGGTGGCGGCATCGACCTCGGGGTTTTGCATGTCGAGGCGTGTGTCCACTTTGAGCCAATGCGCGCCTTCCGGCAGCGGCAGGGTGAAAACAGTGGGCGCGGCAAAGGCGAGCACCTGCGGCTCGATCTGGCGACCAGGCTGCGGGTGCTTGCCATACACGCCGCGCATTTTTTCCAGCTCGGCAATGCGGGCCTTCAGCGCGTCGAGATTCGGCGGCGGTGGGTTGGCAGCGGCCAGCTTCTTCTTTTCGTCGAGCGTCTTGTTGAGCCAGTGGAAGTAGTTTTCCTTCTTCTTGCCAACGCTGACCTCGATGTAGGTCACGAGCGCGATATCGCCCTTGTTGCCATCGCCGATGTCGCCAAAGCAGAGGTGAACGTGCGTTTTGCCGTTCACAGAGGTCTGCATCGGATAGGGGCGGATGCCGTCGCTGTCCTGCTGCCAGCGCTGGGGGCCGCTGCCGGGATGCTTGGGGTTGTTCCAGGAGAGTCTGTCGGCCTCGATGGCCTTGATGCGCTCGTGCGCGACTTTTTCATCGGCGGGCAGCTCACGCCAGGCCACGCGGGTGAGATCGAGGAAGCGGCTTTTCGGCTCCACGCTGTTCACGAGGTTCCACCAGTTGCTCAGGAAGTGAATGCTGAGCTTCATGTCCTTGGCGAGCTGATCGAGCGGCGTCTTGGCATGCTTGTGTTTCCAGCAGGCGAGCATGTAATCGGCCTCGCGCATGTCTTCGTCGTCCTTCGGCAAATGCGGCGCGGCTTTCTGCTGATACCACACGTAGAGGCCCTGCTGCGCCTGCGCTTTGACCTGCTCCGGCCCGCGAAGGCCGATGCGGTTCGGATGAAACACAACACCGGTGCCCGGCATGATCGTGGCATGGTCCGCGAGCTTCCGCGCGGCAGCGAAATACTTGTCGATGGCCGCCGGGCTCATGAAAAGCACGTCGCCCGTGTTGGTGAAGCCTTCACCGCCACCGCCATCGGTCTGGAATTCTTTGGCGAGGCCGTAATCGCGACCCGTGAGGTCGCGGATCGTGTAATCATACTCGGCATTCGTGAGGCGGCGCATGGTCACCGGGCCTGGATCGCCGGACTTGGCTTCCGCGAGCAGATCGAGCGAATGCTGCACCCAGCCAGTAATACCGGCTTTTTCGTCGGGCGAGAGCTGCTTCGCCTTACGCGGCGGCATGTCGCCGTTGTCGATGGTGTCCTTCACGGTGTTCCAGATCTGGAAATTCACCGGCACATCCGGATTCGCCGCGAACTGCTTCAAATCGACATCGCCCTTCATTTTTTCGGCGTTGTGGCACTCGTAGCACTTGGCGGCGAGGAAGGACTCCACCTGCTTCCAATCGGGAGCAGCGGAAAGTGACGACGCGGCGACGACAAAGCCGACCAGGGCAAGATGGCTGGGATTCAGGGGCATTTTCAAAGTTTGGGGACAACGACTACGCATCAAAACGGGCAGATTTCATGCCGAGATTGTGCTCGATGCGTCATGGTCTGCCGCCGACCGAGGCTTGCGCTCGCGTCGGCTTGCTTTCACGATGCCTTCCATGACTGACCCGCTGCTGCCGCTGCTCAAGCAATCCTTCGGCTACGACGCCTTCCGTCCGCTCCAGCGGGAGATCATGGCGGCCTCGCTGGCGGGGAGGGATGTCGTGGCGATTTTGCCGACGGGCGCGGGCAAGTCGCTGTGCTTTCAATTGCCTGCGCTGGCACGGGAGGGTGTTACGCTGGTGGTTTCGCCGCTGATCGCGCTGATGAAGGATCAGGTCGATGCGCTGACGGCCAGCGGCGTGGCGGCGACGTTTTTGAATTCGTCGATCCAAGGCAGCGAGGCGCAGCGGCGGCGCTCGGGGCTGGAAAACGGCCATTACAAGCTGCTCTACGCCGCGCCGGAGCGCGTGATGATGCAGGGCTTTGTGGAGGACCTGCAACGCTGGAATGTGACGGCCATCGCGGTCGATGAGGCGCATTGCATCAGCGAGTGGGGGCATGATTTCCGGCCGGAATATCGCCAGCTCGCGCATTTGCGCACCAAACTGCCCAGCGTGCCGTTTTTGGCGCTGACGGCCACCGCCACGGAGCAGGTACGCGGCGACATCATCCGCCAGCTTGAACTGCCCGAGCCGGAGGTGTTTCTGGCGAGCTTCAACCGACCGAATTTGAGCTACAGCATCGTGCCCAAGAGCCACTCGACGCGGCAGGTGTATGAGTTCATCCGTGAGCGGCCGAATGACGCGGGCATCGTGTATGTGCAGTCACGCAAGAGCGCGGAATCCCTTGCTGCGGCGCTGGTGGCGGAAGGGGTGAAGGCGGTGGCGTATCACGCGGGGTTGCAGCCGGAGGAGCGGGCGGCCAATCAAGAGGCCTTCATCCGCGATGAGGCGCGGGTGGTTTGCGCGACGATCGCTTTCGGCATGGGCATCAACAAGCCGGACGTGCGTTTCGTGATTCATGCCGATCTGCCGAAGAACATCGAAGGCTACTACCAGGAGACGGGCCGTGCGGGGCGCGACGGCCTGCCCGCTGACTGCATGCTGCTCTATTCGCGCGGCGATCTGGTGCGGAACTTGAAATTTCTCGATGAAATGACGGACGCGAAGGCCGCCGAGATCGCCGCACGACAGATGCGTCTCATGGCCGACTTTGCCGAGGGCAGCGAGTGCCGCCGCGTGTCGCTGCTCGACTACTTCGGCGAGCAGTGGCCCGGCGACAACTGTGGTGGCTGCGACATCTGCCTGCAACCACGGGAAACCTGGGATGCCACCACGCAGGCGCAAAAGCTGCTGAGCTGCGTTTTCCGCATCAAACAAAAGAGCAACTTCAGCACCGGGCTCAATCACGTCGTCGAAGTGCTCGCCGGAGCGAACACGGAGAAGATTCGCAAATGGTATCACGATCAACTGAGCACCTACGGCATCGGCAAAGACACGCCGCGTGAGGAATGGACCGCGCTGGGCCGCCAGCTCATCCGCCTGGGCTACATTGACGCCTCGTCGGACAATTTTCAGACGCTCACGCTTTCCAAGCAGGGACTGGCCGCGCTGATGAACCGCACGCCGATCCTGCTGACGCGCTCGCCCTTCATCGCAGGCACCGGCACGGCCAAAGTCTCTCGCGCCGGCAGCATCGCCTGTGATGAGGGCCTCTTTGCGGAGTTGCGAGCGCTACGGAAGCGGCTCGCCGATGAAAAAGCCGTGCCGCCTTATGTGATTTTTGGCGACACGAGCCTGCGCCACATGTGCCGCAGCTATCCGCAAACGGATCGTGCCTTTCTCGACATCCCCGGCGTCGGCAGCCAGAAGCTCGCAGATTACGGCCAACTTTTCATGGCGGAGATCAAAGCGTGGCTGGCTGGGCACGAGCGCCAAACTTTCGCTACTGAAGCACCGCCGCCGCCCGCGCCGAAAATGAAAAGCGAAAGCGGCGCGAACGGCACGGCGCTCGAAACGCTGCGCCTTTACCGCCAGGGCCTCAGCCCGGGAAAGATCGCCGCACTTCGCAACCTCGTCGTCAGCACGATCCACAACCATCTGGCCCAGGCCATCGCCAGCGGCGCGCTCCAGGCCAATCCGCGTGATTACTTCAGCGTCGAGGACGAGCAACTCATGCGCGAAGCCGCCGCCGAGCACGGCCTGGAAAGCCTGGGGAAGCTCAAAGAAGCCCTCAACAACCACTTCGACTACCCCACGCTGCATTACTTCCGAGCGTTTGAGACGCGCGGGGCCGAGCACTGATGCATGGTGGCGAAGTTGCGGGCGTGATTGCGCTTCCTCGTGGCTGGAATCCTGCGATAGCAATCAGTCCCAAAAGGCGTATTTTCAGCCCCCAATGAACTCCCCCATCTCACATCATGCTCCGAATCTGGAGCATGCGTTTTTGACGCGTCGCGAACTGCTGCAGCGTGTCGGCATGGGCTTCGGCACCGTGGCGGCAGGTTCGTTGTTCAATCACCAGGCTGCGGCGGCCACGCTGGACCCGATGGCGCTGAAGCGTCCGCATTTTGAGCCAAAGGCTAAGCGTGTGGTGCATTTCTTCATGAACGGCGGCCCCTCGCACGTCGATACGTTCGACCCAAAGCCGATGCTGGACAAATACGACGGCAAGCCGCTTCCGAATGTGCTCAAAACGGAGCGTCCCACAGGTGCGGGCTTCAAATCGCCCTTCAAATTCACCAAACGTGGTGAGTGCGGGCTGGAGGTGAGCGAGATCTTTGAGAAAACTGGCGCCTTTGCCGATGATCTGTGCGTGATCCGCTCCATGCACGCCGACGTGCCGAATCACGAGCCTTCACTGGGCCTGATGAACAGTGGCGAGAGCCGCCTGAACCGTCCGACGATGGGTTCTTGGGTCACTTACGGTCTCGGCAGCGAAAATCAGAATCTGCCAGGCTACATCGCCATGTGCCCCGGCGGCATGCCGACACGGCGGACGAAGAACTGGCAGTCCGCCTTCCTGCCGAGCGCCTACCAGGGCGCGTACATCAACACCGAGGACACACGGGTCGAAAAGCTCGTCGAGTTCATCAAAAACGGCTCGCTGGACCTCAAGCAGCAGCGCCGCCAGCTCGACCTGCTGCAGGAATTGAATCAAAAACATTTGGTGCAGCAGGATCGTGACCAGCAGCTCGAAGCCCGGGTGCAGAGCTACGAGCTCGCTTACCGCATGCAGATGGAGGCCACGGACGCCTTTGACATCATGAAGGAGCCGGAATCGGTGCGGAAGATGTATGGCGACCACGCTTTTGGCCGCCAATGCCTCATCGCCCGGCGGTTGCTGGAGCGTGGCGTGCGCTTCATCCAGCTTTGGACCGGCGCGGGCCAGCCGTGGGACAATCACGACGAAATTCTGGAGCATCGTAAGCTCGGACAGCAAACGGACGGTGCCATCGCGGCTTTCATGAGTGATTTGAAGCAGCGCGGCCTTTGGGACGAGACGCTGATGATGTGGGGCGGCGAGTTTGGCCGTACACCGGCGGTGGAACTACCAACACCAGGGGCCAATGCGGGCAAGCAGCATGGCCGCGATCACAATCACTACGGCTTCACGATGTGGCTGGCGGGTGGCGGGGTGCGCGGCGGCTACACGCATGGCGCGACGGACGAATTTGGCTTTCAGGCCACGGAAAAACCCGTGCATGTGCATGACCTGCATGCCACCATTTTGAAAATTCTCGGCTTTGACCACGAAAAGTTCACATACCGTTACGCAGGCCTCGATTTCCGCCTCACAGGCGTGAACGAGTGCAAAGTGGTGCGGGAACTGCTGGCCTGAATCTGGAAGAAAGCCCGCCAACCAGCCCGCTTGCAAGGCGGGCGCTCACGTTTACAGTCGCGCCCTCATGCATCGCAAATTCCTCCTCGCCCTGGCCTTGCTGGCGGCTGTCATCGCCACGATGAATGTTCCTGCCCAGGCCCAGCAGCCTGCGCCGGTCGTCACGCCCGCTGTCACACAAGCCGCCGCCCTGGATGATAATCCATATGCCGACGTGCTGACTTTTGAGGGATTCGTGAAACGCACCGGGGTCATGGCCTACCCGCTCATCATCCTCTCGATGATCGCCTTCTTCATGATCGTGCTGTTCACCTTCACGGTGCGCCAGGGCACGGTCGTGAGCGACGCCTTCATGAATTCGGCGGACGCACTGATCCGCAAGCAAGATTACCTGGGGCTGCTGGCGGTGTGCAACCGCCGCAACGAGTGCATCGCCCGCATCACCTCCAAGACGCTGGATTTCGCCACACGCAACCCGACGGCAAGTTTTGAAGAAGTGAAGGAGGTCACGGAGGCCGAGGGCAATCGCCAGTCGAGCCTGCTGCTGGCCCGCATCGCCTATCTCGGAGACGTGGGTGCCGTGGCACCGATGCTAGGGCTGCTCGGCACGACGTTGGGCATGATCACCACCTTCCACGAGATTTCCGGCAAAGGAGCGGGCGGCTCCAGCCAGCTCGGCCTCGCTCAGGGGGTGTCTGAAGCGTTGCTGTGCACGGCTTCCGGCCTTGTGATCGGCATCCCAGCCCTCATTTTCTACGCCATCTTCCGTGGCAAAGTGAACCGCCTGATCTCAGAGATGGAGGCGGCGACGACGCACCTGATGGCACTGCTCGCGGTGCAGTATAAGAGAGCCGCGCGAGCGGTGGCCGGGCAGTAGGAAATGACGAACTCCCGAATGACGAATGAATGACGAAGTTCCAACGACGAGTGACAGGAAGACGGCCCTGGTTCGTCATTCGTCATTCTGATTTCGTCATTACCCCTTCACGCTCATGAATTTTCGCAAACAGCACTCTATCGAACCCACACCCATGCAGCTCGCGCCGCTGGTGGACGTGCTGTTCCTTCTGGTCATTTTCTTTGCCGTGACCTTCCAATACGCGAAGGAGGAGCAGGTGATGGATGTGAGCGTGCCTGCGGCTGACGAAGGGAAGGAAAAGGAGTCCCGCAATGTCGGCGAGATCATCATCAACATCAAAAAAGACGGCGAGATCATCGTCAACGGGCAGAAGTTCAACACCGACGAGCTGCTGGTGAAATTGCAGAACATCGTGGCACTCTACAAGGACCAGGCCGTGATCCTCCGCGGCGACGAAATCGTGAACTACCAGCATGTCATCCGCGTTCTGGACACCTGTCAAAAGGCGGGCATCTGGAACATCGCCTTCGCCACCCGCAAGCCAGATGCTGACCAACCTGCCGCAACGCCCTCCGTGAGATGATTTTTGCCAAGATGCCAACCGCCTCACACCGCCGCCCCCTCCGCCTAGCCACTGCGGCGTTTGGACTGATTTCTTTTTCCGCCCTGGCGCAGCAGGTGCCTCCGCGTGCGCTTCCTGTCGAGGATGATGCCCCGGTTCCGAAGGCCATTCCGGTGCGCCCGCCGCCGAAAGCCCAGCCTGTGCTCGACGATCCGAGCGTGCGCCCCGCCCCGCCCCGCACCAAAGGGCCAGATGATGACATGTTCGACTTCGCAACGCTGGCCTATGACCGCCAGGAGTGGGACATCGCCTCGCAAGGCTATGCGAAGTATCTGCAAAAATTTCCCACCGGACGCCAAGTGCCGGACGCGCTTTACCGCATCGGTGAGTGCTACATGAAGCAAAACCAGCTCAAACAGGCGGCAAGCTACTATGCGGAAGTGGTGACCCGCTACCCGGACAGCGAGGGAGCCCCCTCCTCCGCCTACCGCCTCGGTGCCATGACCTTCAACGAGTCGAAATTCCTCGACTCCGCGCGGCATTTCGCCTTCTGCGAGGCCAAACACAAGAGCGCCCAGGTCAAACTGGCCGCCGCCTACAACAAAAGCCGCGCCTATGAAATGGCGGGAGACAAAGAGAAGCAGGCAGCCGCCCTGAAAACGGTCATTGCTTTCAAAACGGAGAATCCCTACCGCGAAACCGCTCTTCTCACGCTCGGGAGCATGTTCTTAGCGCAGGACAAAAAGACCGAGGCGCTTCCCATCTTCGAAGATCTGGTCAATACCAGCGCGGACCGCGCCATCGTGGCGGAGGCCTCCATCCGCGCTGCGGTGCTCTTCGCTGAACTGAAAAAGCCAGACGAGTCCATCCTGATGTTTGAAAAGACACTGCGCATGCCGGAAACCACCGAGCAGAACCGCGGGATCGCGCTCGTCGGCATCATCCAGGCGTTGTTTGCTAAAGGCGACTACGACGCCGTCATCGACTACTACAACAAGAACTCCGAGGTTCTGCCTCCCGGAGCCTCGCGGGCGAAGATGCTGGTGCTCGTCGGACACGCGTATCGCATGCGGAAGAGCTACGCACGCGCGGTGGAGGTTTACCTGCTCGTCGAGCAATACCACCCGGACACGGAGGAGGCCTTCGATGCCGGTTACTGGAAGATCTACTGCTTCTACCTGCTCAATGACAAGGATCTCGGCGAATTCGCCACGGCCTTCATCGCCAAGCACGCGCAAAGCCGCGCAGCGCATGAGTATCTGTCCCTCGCCCGCCTCATCCGCGCGGATTTTTACTTCAACAAGGCCGACTACGCCCAGGCCGTGGTCAGCTACACCGACATCAACATCGACAAACTGCCGGAAAAACTGCGTCCAGGCACGCTCTTCAACATGGGCTGGGCGCAGGCCGAGGCTGGACGCCAGCAGGAAGCCGTGGCCGCTTTCACCCGCTTCATCGAAGCATACCCGCAGCATGAACTCCTCCCCAAGGCCTATGCCCGCCGAGGTCTGGCCCAACGCGACGCCCGCGATCTGCCAAAGGCCAAGGCCGATTTCGAGCATGTGACGAAGGAATTCCCCAAATCCGACGCCTGCGAGATGGCCTGGCTGCATCTCGGCTTCATCGCCATGGAGCAGAAAGACCCGAAGGCCACCGTCACTGCTTTTGAAACGCTGCTAAAGAAGTACCCCACCACCACCGCCTCCGCGCAGGCCTACTACGGCATCGGACGCGGAAACTTCGACCAGAAGCTCTACGACAAGGCCGTCCCTGCCCTGCGGCGTGCGATCGAGATCGACAGCAGCGACTACCTCGAAAAATCCAGCCAGCTCATCATCCTGTGCGATTACGCCCGGCAGAATGCCAACGACCTCGCCAAGACCATCGACAGCTACCTTTCGGCCAAGCCAGGCGGCCAGGTGCCTCCGAACATTCTGAAATGGCTCGGCCTCAAGCTCTACAGCGGTGACGACTTCAAACGCACTGCCCGCTTCCTTGAACTCGCCGTCACACCGCAGACCCCGGAAAACACCGAGCCAGTCGTGTGGAACTACCTCGGCATGGCGCAGCTTCAAAACGCCCAGTTTGACGCCAGCATTCAGGCCACAGACAACTTCCTCAAATCCAACCCAGACGCCGCCGCTGCCGCCCGCGCCCAGCTCACCAAAGGACGCGCTCTCCTTGGCAAGGGCAGCTTCGACGAGGCCGACAAAGTGGCCCAAGAAGCCCTGCAAGTGGTCAAAGACGGCAAGCTCCAGGCCGAGCTGCTCATCCTCCAAGGCGACATTTTTTCCGCCCAAGGCGACAAACTCGCCGCCCAGGGCCAGCAGGAAGCCGCCGTGGAGAAGTGGAAGGCCGCAGCCGCGAAATACGCAGTGCCGAGCCAGTTCTACGAGGATCCCGATGTCACGCCAGATGCACTGTTCAAAGCCTCCCAAGCCCTGCAAAAGTCAGGTGACGAGGCCCAGGCCAAACAGATGCTCAAGCAGCTCCAGCAGCGTTATCCGAAGTATCAGCCGAAAAAGTAGAGCGCACTTCCAAGCTCGCTCTCTTGGTTTCGTGTGCCTCCCGGCCCTGGGAGGTGGGAAAATTTTGGTTGCAGGCCTGAGGGTGAATTCGTATCCCATTTCTGTCGTCTTCACACTGCCCATCATGAAACACATCCTCACCTTCATCACCGCCTGCGCCCTGCTCACTGGCCTCACGAACGCTGCCGAGCCGCTGAACACTGTCTGCCCGATCTCTGGCAAGCCTGCAAGCCCAGCGATCACCAGCAACTACAGCAAAACCGTCGCCGTCTGCTGCAATCGCTGCAAAGCCCAGTTCACCGCCACGCCCAAGGCCTACCTCGTGAACATCCTCGGTGCCGTTACCGGCCAGTGCCCGCTGAGCAAGAAAAAGGCCGACCCGTCCATCACCGTCAGCTACTCACGCCAGGTCGCCTTTGCCGACGCCGCCAGCAAGGCCACCTTCGACGCCGCGCCGGACAAGCACATCAAGGAAGTGCGCCAGTAATCTTGATTCACCCACCCGGCGGAGCTGCAGCAGGCGGCTCCGCCTTTTTCATGCCTGGGTGCCAAAGCGTATCATCACCACCATCGCTGTTTGAGCGTGCCGCAAATCCGTTGGCGAGTTGATCAGCGGCGCTTGCTCTCATGATAGGATAGCGGCTAAACTGAGCCGCATGGTTCGCACATTGGCATTCCTTTTCTTAACGGTGGTCGCCTTGGCCGTGGAAACGCTGCCCCAGGAGCGGATTCAGGCGTTGGCGGCCTATTCCACCGCTCACGGAGGTCATGCGCTGCTGATCAAGCAAAACGGAAAAACGCTCCACGAGTCTTATTCGAACGGACACACCAAATACGAGCCGCACCGCATCTACAGCGGCACGAAGGCCTTCTGGTGCCTCACCGCCTTCGCCGCAGAAAAAGAGGGGCTGCTCAAGTTGGGCGAGCGCGTGGCTGACACGATCACCGAATGGCAAAGCGACCAACGCCGCAGTAAGATCACCATCAGGCAGCTTCTCGACTTCACCAGCGGTCTGGAGCCTCTGTTTGGACTGCATCAAAACGACTTTCAAGACCGCACTACTCACGCTTTGAAGGCTCCACTCGTCGGAACGACCGGCAAATCGTTCATCTACGGCCCAGCGTCGCTTCAGGTGTATCACGAACTGCTCAGGCGAAAGCTGCAGGAGAAAGAGCAGACGCCCACGCGCTATCTGGAGCGCAAAGTGCTCCGCCCGCTCGATCTTGGCCCGCAGCGCTACCTTCCCGACGCCAAAGGAACGCCGCTACTCGCCGCCGGGTTCATGCAAACCGCCCGCCAGTGGTCAGAACTCGGCTCTTGGCTGCTGAAACAGGAGGAAATCATCTCCGCGTTGAAGCCCAGCGACGCCAACCGCGCCTTCGGCTTCGGATTCTGGAACAACCGCGCCGCCGAATCCAAATCAGCTCGCGAGGTCGATGTGGAAGACACCCTCGACAAAAAATGGCCAGCCCAATCCTGGCGCAACGCCTGCCTCTGCCGCGCCGCTCCTGCTGACCTCATCGCCTGCATCGGCTCCTACGGCCAGCGCCTCTACCTCGTGCCCTCGCAGAAGCTCGTCATCGTTCGTTTAGCGAAGGACTCGAAGCCGAATGACGCGCTGATGCTTCGTCTGTTGTTTGGCTCGAAATGAATCAACAGGAGGAGATGTTTCCGACTCCCCATGCTGAAACTCGGACACCTGTTCTCTTGGCGATGGCAGAGGATGCGTACGACATCACGCCTGCTCTCGTCTGAATCACAAGCCCGCCGCCCGCAGCTTTTTCAGCAAGTCCTGCTGGCGATCTCCCATGCCAGCATTCTTTTTCACATTCATCCGCAGTGGCATGAGTTCGAGATTGGCGATGACCTTGTCGAACTCCGGCATGACAGAGAGTGGAATGATGTGATCGACGCTCAATTGGTCGCCGCGATACGGCCCCTTGGTCACGGTGGGTGCCCGCCCCTGGCGCATTTCCTCCAGTCCTGCGGCGTTCAGGCATCCCAACCGCTCCGCGATGACTCGATTGCGCAGCATGGCCTCGGCGGTCAGTCTGGCTAGATCTCCACGCAGGCCCGCGATGGCCACCGCCTCGGAAGCGACGACGGCAGGGGCTTTGCCTGAACGCTGCGCCTCCTCCAAAATCGCCACATACTTTTGCACCCGTGGATTGGCCGCACGCTCGCCGAGTCTGGCTAGTTTGGCCGTATTAATGAGCGAAGCGATCCGGTGGGGCGGCGAGGTGGCGTAAT
The DNA here is from genome assembly GCA_044355475.1 of Prosthecobacter sp. Taxonomy (GTDB): domain Bacteria; phylum Verrucomicrobiota; class Verrucomicrobiia; order Verrucomicrobiales; family Verrucomicrobiaceae; genus Prosthecobacter. The sequence goes on along the minus strand of JBIKYB010000034.1, from coordinate 7,769 downwards.
AATACTCCAGCCCCGCGATGAATGCGAAAACGATGAAAATGAGCACCGCCGCCCTGGGGTGGCGACGCATCAGCCGGACAACCATCTGAATCTGCGCCTGAGTCATGAGACAGCGGTTTTAACGCGGCCATTTCCAGATGTAAAACACACTTTCCGATGTGTCGGAATGATCCATGCGTGGCGGATTCCCACTTAGCGCGAAGGCGTCTCCTCGACCACAGGAATCGCTTTCCTCACGACCATCTTTGACACGCCATAGATCAGCGTGCTCTGCTTGGGACGCCATTGGTAGCCGATGCCAAAGGGGATCATGGCGACCTCGTTGTTGCGATAATACTCGGCGAGATCGGGTTGGAAATGCTGCTTGAATAAGTCAATCGGCCCGGGATACCAGCCGAAGGCCTGCACGTTCCAGCGGTCGCGTGGGAAATCACGCCAGAGGATGCCAGAGTCGTCCTGGGTCATGGTGCGGCAGTTGTTGAGGAGGTAGTCGCGGATGACGCTGAACTCCGGCAGGTGCATGAGGTAGGAGGCAGACTTGGTGAAGCCGTTGGTCGCACCCAGGGTATCGCAGAAGCGCAGAAAGGAGGCGTCTTGCTTCAAGGCCCAGCTCGCGATGTTCGCGGCGAAGTAGTAGAGCGTCTGCGTCTGACCTTGGGTGCCGAGGAAGGTAATGCGCGCACCGGGCGTCTTGGTTTCCTTGTCCGTGAGCACCTTGCCCTCGGCATCGAGCCACACGTTTTCCACGCTCTGAATGTGACAGCCGCAGCGAGCGAGGAAGACATAGAGCACGGGCAGCGTGCCGGTGAGCTTGGTGGCCTGAAGATCCTTCTTCATGTCAGCAGTGATGAAGAAGCTGAAGCTGAGCGATGCGTTGAGCGTGTTGCGCAAGTTACGCAGCGACGCACCGAGCTCGCCTTCGCTGAGCTTCGTCACATCTGGCGGCAGGCCGACGGGTTCGACGGCGGCCAGCACATAGGTGGAAGCGTTCGGAAAAAACGTGTGCGCGTGCAGGAAATCAGGCCCGCTGAAGACGTAGAGCAGCGGCGAGGTGTCGCTCACTGCTTCTGGCAGGCCGAGTGGCGACCATTCTCGGATCGGTCGGAGCTGGCGCTCCTCGGCATCGGCCCAGGCGGCGTCGAGTTCCTTCGCGTGCGAGTTGAACTCGCCCCGCGCGGCCAGTGTCGCCAGCGGTGAACCTTCCTGCGGCAGGCCGGCGAGGAACCGTGCCTGATCATTCGGTGTAGGCGTCTGCGAGAGCGCGGTTTGGACCAGAAGAAGCAGGAGAGCAGCGGTGTTTTTCATGCAGTGCGTGGAGTACGCGGCGAGATGAGGTAAATGATCCAGCCGAGCAAAATCAGGCCCAGACCATAAAGCGAGGCTTCCCGCGTCACGGTGTCCAGCATGAGGAATGCCATCATCCACAGGCTGATGCCGAGGAACAGCAGCGGGGTGATCGGATAGCCCCAGCAGCGGTAGGGTCGCGGCAGGTCAGGCTGCTTGATGCGCAGCACGATGAGGCCCACCACCGTGGCAAACGAGCCGAGCTGGATGCTGAACTGCACCGCGGTGAGCACCGTGTTGAAGCTGGCCGTGAGAAGTAGAGTGATGACAATGGCAAGCTGCACAAACAAGCCTGTGACAGGTACGCCGCGCTCATCGCATGCTGCCAGAGGTGCGAGGATTTTCATGTCCTCTCCCATGGTGTTCAGCACACGCGGCCCCAACCACGTCATAGCGCTGATGCTGGAGGCAAGGCCCAGGCAGATGAGCGCGGACATGATCTTGCCACCGGTGACGCCAAAGATATGCTCCGCCGCGACGTGGCCCACATCCAGTTTTCCGGCCATTTCGCTCATCGGAGCGGCATTGAGGAAAGTCGCGTTCAGCGCCAGATAGAGCACGGTGACGAGCAGCGTGCCGAGCGCGATGGCCTTCGGGACATTGCGCTGCGGATTGCGGATCTCGCCGACGATGTAGGTGGCCGCATTCCATCCCGCGTAGGAGTACATCACATAAACGAGGCTCACCGCGAAAGGTCTGCTGCCGATGAGTTTCAAATCATCCGCCGCAGGTGTGAACCGCACCACCTGCCCCGTCGCCAGCCAATAACCCGCGCCGATGAACACGCAAATCAGCGTCACCTTGAGCCACGTCGCCGTATTTTGAAACTTCGCGGCAACTTGGATGCCGCCCACATGCACCAGCGTGATGGCCCATACCATCACGAGCGACCATGTCGTCGCAGGCGCTTGTGTAAAGATGGTGGAGAAGTACTTCCCGAAGGCCATCGCCGCCAGCGCGATCGGAGCGGCAAAGCCCACGGTGACTGACAGCCAGCCAGAGAGAAAGCCGACCACCGGATGAAAAATGCGCGAGAGGAAATGATACTCGCCGCCGGAGCGCGGCAGCGCCGCCGCCAACTCGCCATAGCACACCGCGCCGCAGAACGCACACACACCGCCGACCAGCCAGAGCATCAGAATGGTGAAGCCAGAAGGTAGATCGCCCACTTGAAAGCCCAGCGAGGTAAACACACCCGTGCCGATCATGTTCGCCACCACCACCGCCGTGGCGGTCACCAAAGAAATACCCTGCGTGCGTGCGGTGCTCATGGGCGCGATGGCTACGCGCTAGGCGGCGGAGCGTCAACCGGCCCGGCGGTCAAAATGCGGCTTGTGAGCTGCGGCGGTCACTTCAGCTTCTGCCCGAAATGCGCCTCAAAATACACGCCGAGTGATTCTGCCAGCGCCTTGGCAAAGCGGCGCTGGTTCTCCGGGCGGTCGCGCACGTTGTTCCATGGGCATTCCACCTGAATCGCGCTCACCGTGCCACCGTCGCGCGAACCATGCGCGGTGATGTCGTAGGCCCCGCTGAAGTATCCTGCCAGAACGCCAGGAAATGACTTGGTCGGGCTTGGCAGGCAGCGAAAACCACGAAACTCCAGCAAGCCGCCGAGGCTCTGCGGGCCGCGCACCAGCTCAGCAAAACTCTGCGGTGAACGCTTGTCCAGATCGCGGATGCTCGTGCTGGCGATCAGCGCCGCATCCGCATTCAATTCGGTGTCGGTGGCCTTGAGTTGCTCGCCCTTGATCAAATAACCCAGCTCCACCCGCTGGTCGATGTGGCGGTGGCCGTGAATGTCCAGCAGCAGGCCATAGCCGTGCTTTTTCATCACCGCATCGCAGCCTTTCTTGGTGCCATCATGAAAACGATGCCACGCCGCCTCCGCCGTCGGCTCTCCCTGCGCGGCTTCTTTGATGTCACGGTTGGGATCGAGCCGTGAGCGATGCAAGCGGGCAAAAATCGCATGCGGTTTGCCACCGTAGAGTGACTCCAGCTCCTCAATGATCATCTCGGACAGCGGCGCGGTGTTAGCATCCATGCCCGTGACGCCGTAGCGACGCGCCAGCACGTTCTCCGGCTTCAGCGTACCGCCGTGCGGCACCGTGAGGATGATCGGCAGCGTGCCGGAGCGCACCTCGATGAGTTGTTCAAGCGCGGGTGTCTGCGCGTGAAGCGTGGCGGCCACAAACAGATGAAAAAACAGCGTGCGCATGATGATTCGCAGTGAAAGACAGTTCGCCGCCGCTTGTCACGTTTTTTCTCGCTCATGATCCACCGCATTCTCCTTCCGCTTCTTGTTCTGGCCTCCGTCTCCTACGCTGGCAACTGGCCCGAATGGCGCGGCCCTTCAGCACAAGGCCAGGCCAATGCCTCCGGCCTACCTGAAACCTGGAGTGAGACGAGCAACGTCGCATGGAAGACGCCGCTTCCGGGCCGCGGCCACTCCACCCCCGTGATGTGGGGCGATCAGATCTGGCTCACCACCGCGATTGAAAATGTCGCCACGCCCGAGGAAGCCAAACGCCGCCTCGAATCGAACACCGGCGACCAACCGCTCGTCGTCCTCTCCTCCGTGAGCCTTCGAGCCGTTTGCGTGGACCGAAACAGTGGCAAGATCCTCCACGACATCGAACTGCTGAACGTCAAAGACCCCCAGTGGGCGCATCAGCTCAACAGCTATGCCTCGCCCACGCCCGTGCTCGAAGAAGGCCGTCTTTACGCGCACTTCGGTTCCTTCGGCTCCGTGGCGCTCGACACGAAAACGTTGAAGCTGCTGTGGAAGAACGAGGATCTGAACGTCATGCACGAAAACGGCCCCGGCTCCACCGCCGTGCTGCATGGAGATCGTTTGATCGCCCACTTCGACGGCAGCGATCAGCAGTTCATCGCCGCCTTCGACAAGAACACCGGCAAGCTCGCTTGGAAGACGCCCCGCAGTGGCGAAATGGACCCGCGTCCGCAGCAGCGCAAAGCCTATGGCACGCCGCTGATCGTCACCATCAACGGCCAGCCCCAAGTCGTCAGCTCCGCCGCCAACAACATCTACGGTTACGATCCGCAGACCGGCCAAGAGCTGTGGAAGATCCATTACGGCGAGCTCGGTTTCTCCATGTCAACCGTGCCTGTCGCCGACGACCAGCAGATCTACTTCAGCACCGCCTTCGGCAAGTCAGCCGTCATCGCGCTCAAACACGCCGGTGTGAAGACGCCCGAGGTCGTCTGGCGGAACAACAAGAACGCGCCGAAGATGTGCTCGCCCGTGCTGCACAACGATTTGCTCTTCTACGTGGATGACGGCGGCATCGTGAGCTGCGTGGACGTGAAAACGGGCGAGGCCTTCTACCGCGAACGCATCGGCGGCAAATTCAGCGCCTCACCGATCCTCGCCGACGGCAAACTTTACTTCAGCAGCCGTGAAGGTGTCGTCACCGTCATCGCCGCCAGCAAGGAATTCAAAATCCTCTCCCAAAACACCCTCGACGGCTCCCTCATGGCCAGCCCCATCGCCGACGGCAGCGCCCTGTTCCTTCGCACAGACAAGGCGCTGTACAAGATCGGGAAGTGAGTCGGTCCATCGCGAGGCTTGCGCGATGCGGTGCGGCGCATAGCTTTGCCCCATGACGACCGTGGCTCAAATTGAAGACTCCATCCGAACTCTTCCGCCCGAAAGATTCCTGGAACTCTTCGGCTGGATGAGCGAGCGCCATCTAGAGGTGCTGCGCGAGCAAAACGACGGCTACGAGTCGCCGGAACTCGAAGCCGAGCTGCTCAAAGCTCTCGACAGCCCGCGCTACCCTTTGGATGAAGCTTTCTTGGATTCCATCCGCAAAAGCTGGCCCTCAAATCAAAGAGCCGCAGTGGAAACTCCTGCATGCCCAGCTTGATCATCCAGCGCACTGCGGATGCGTCCGAAGATGTGCGGCTTCAGTCCCTTTGGTATGACATCAATGCCGGGCAGGATGTCGCCGAACGCTATCTGAACTTCTTCGTTCAAACACTACGCACTCTCGCGAAGCAACCGGACCTCGGGCGCATCCGCAAGTTTCATGATCGGCGTCTGGCGAAGCTCCGTTCTTTTCGCATCGAGGATCGTTTGAGAAGCACCTCATTTTCTATCGCGTTGAAGATGACACGATGGTCGTCTTCCGCGTGCTCCACGGCGTGCGAGATCTCCCCCGGCGGCTTCTGGAACCGCCGGGAGCAGAGTGAATCACGATCACTTCAGCGCCTCACGCAGCACCGGCTCAAACACATCCGCCTGACGCATGAAGCCAAGGTCGGTGGCATGGGAGGCATCGTTCGCTCCTTCGGCGTCGGTGCCGTAGAGCGCGTCTCCGCTGATATAGTGGAGATTGGCCACGTTTTCAGCCTTGAGCTGCTCGTAGGCGGCCTTGAGCGCGGCGTGGTTGTCGTCGTGGAATTTGGCCTTCGCTGGGGTGATCCAGGAGTTCGTGAAGCGGCGGTCTTCGACGAGGATGATCGGGGTCTTGGCGTGTTTGGAGCGCAGTTGCTTCACCAGCGGCACGCATTTGGCCGTGACGTCCGCCGGTTGCATGTTCGGGCAACAGTCGATGACGATGGCAGAAGCACCGAGCTCGTTGATCAGATCACCCACGGCGGCATCCATGCGACCGTTGCCGGAGAAGCCGATGTTGATGACGGGACGATCCAACCGACGGCCCAAGATGGCCGTATGAACCATGCCTGGGCGCGAAGCGTTGGCACCGTGCGTGATGGAGGTGCCGTAAAACACGATGGGCTTCTGGCGCGGAGCCTGCCCTTCAAACTTCGCACCCGCAGGCACGCCAATCTCCAGTTTCTCGATGCCATTGTAGAGCGGCAGGTAGGCGGCGAATTCATGCTCGCCCGGAGCGAGATCGCTGATCAAAACGGCTTCCACATGCTGCGCCGCCGGTTTCGGGCACGCCACCCAACGCCACTGGCCCTTGTCATCACGCGCATACAAATCAAGACCGCTCACACCCGTCGCCGGCATCGCAGGCAGGGCCAGATTGGACTTGGCGAGGTCATAGCGGCAGTAAATTGCCTTCGCGTCCGTCTTGAAGCGCACCATCATGCCCGCCGAATCGCGGCTCAGGCTCCAAACGGCGGGCGTCACCGTCTTCTCCGCCTTCGCCGGGAAACGATCAAACCAACGCTTCCGCTCCTGATCCCCCCAGCCTCGGCCTTCGACACCCCAGGTCGTCACATCATGCCATTGCGCATCGGCAGGAACCGCCGGGCCTTTGGGTTTGGCCGGAGCCTTGGGCGCGGCGGTTTGAGCGAACAGCGAAGCGCTGACGAGAAAGGCGAGGATGACTGGTTTCATGGTGGTCGAGTTTGTAATTCGGGCTCCAGCCCGCTGCGAACACTTTTGAACAAACTGAAGCCTGAACTACAAACTCGACTTCTGCGCCTCAGTCAGGCATTTTCAGTTTGTGAACTCGCTCCTGACCAGGCTCCTGCGTGTCGTCGTGCTGCTTTGGGCATCGCCTGCCTTCAGTCAGACGGCAGAGAAACTGCCCACCAGTGGCCTCGAGCTTCTCAAGCGGCTCGAAGAGGCCCATGAAGCCCGAAGCATCGCCGAGCGGCTCCAAAAGCAGTCGCATGCATTGGAGGCTGTTCTCCGCGCCGATTCTGAACTGCTCGCATCAGCTCTCGGTGCGCTAGTCCAGGATCGTTGCCCAAACAGCTCCTTTGTTGACATGGCTTGGGCACGATTGACAAAGTTGGACGAGGCGAGGGCATTGCAAATACTGGATGATCTCCGGGGTGACTACCTCTTCGAGGACGCTGCTCCTGCTGTCTATGGTTTCATGGCTCAAACGCAGCCGGAGCGCGCTTATGCCTTCATCCAAGCAACGATCCCACCCAACAAGGATCGGAATAGCCGTGTGAGCTTGATTGTGTTTCCCGTCATGCGGGAAGCAGGGCGGGCATGGTTTCGTGCCGAGGGCGTCCAGGCGCTGCGCAGGCTTGCCACCCTGTCGCATCCTGATGAAATGGCGGCGGCCGTGTTTGAAGGATTTGTCATGGCGGCCACAACGGTGAACGAGCGGATCGCCCTGCTCGATCGGTTCACCAGCCACGAGAAACCACTCATCATCGAAAAGAAAAAGCAACCTCACCTCTGCGATGATCTGGTTTTGGCTGCCGCCCGTGAAGATCTGCACAAGACAAGGGCATGGATCGAGAAAAGGTATCCGGCAGGCACGAGCCGTCAGTCCACTTCGTCTGGAGACTGGCACATCAGTGATGTGCGTCGCGGCTTGTTCCAAGTCTGGGCCAAGACTGATCCCATGGCCGCCGCAAACTGGCTGATGGCTCAACAAGGCAAGGCCAGCCAGGATGCGGTTGATTCCCTTTTCTCATGCACTCACGCCATTGCGGGCGACGGCTTTCGCAACATGGCGGCGTCACTC
>JBIKYB010000231.1:0-8434 GCA_044355475.1 Prosthecobacter sp. | reverse complement strand
GGCATCGGGGAAGAGAATGAGGATCGTCTCTTCCTGATCGACTCCGCTCAGGTAAAACTGATCGCTGTTCTGAATGAAAGGCAGGGAACCATCGGCATTCGTGGGGAGCACGTCATTGGCATGCACGATGACAACCGACTGCGGCGGCAGCTTAGCGTAAAGGTGCTGGCGGTTGGAGACGAACAGTTCGGCGGGGAGGGGCTGGTAGCGCATGATTGGAAGGTAGAACGAACGTCCACATTCGTTGCAAGGTTCGTCTCACGCTCAAACGAATGTGGACATTCGTTTTACTTCACCAGCACGGCTTTCGGCGGATGGCGGTCGGCCTTGATCCACTGCTGGGCCTCGGTCCAGAACGCTTCGACGGGCAGCGCAAAGGTCGTCACACGATCCACGCGGGCGATGTTGATGCCGACGACCCTGCCTTCGAGCGTGGCGATGGGGCCGCCCATGTCGCTGGGGTAGAGCGGGATGTCGTGCTGAAGGACTTCGGGGAAATTGTCACTGCGCAGGGAGATGCCGCCGTTGGCAAAGTCCTCGCCCTCCCAGTTTTGCAGCACTTTCGTGCGGCTGGCGAGGCGGACGCGGCAGGTCTCCTCCTTGTCCTTGCGCAGATAACTCACCTCGATGATCTCGCCGGGCTGGCGCTTGTTCACGATCTCATGCACCCGGCGATACTGCGCCACGACTTCACCGGCGATGGTGAGCAGCACGTCGTTTTCCTGAAGGCCGGCGATCTCGGCGGGGCTTTCGCTGGCGATGCCGATGATCCGCACTCCTTTGACCTCTTTCGGCGTTTTTTCGTCCATGCGGATGCCCAACGCGGCCCCGTCACCAGGAATGCGACGACGTTGCGCACTGACGATGCCGATGCGCGGCTCTTTGCCTGCGTCCGCCGTGCTGCACAGCCATTGGCCGAGCGTCAGGGGCTTAGCCACACCAAAGGAAACTGCCCGCAGACCGGTGACACCGACGGCCTGAGCCAGAACGAGGTCGAATTTGACCTCGCGATGCACCTCCCGCAGCGCCGCGGTGCGGCCATCGGCGAAACGGACACGCGCCTTATCGAGATCGGGCACCTCGCTGGCCTTCGTCAGGATGTAGCCGTCCGGGCCGACGATGGTGGCGGTGCAGATGGGACGACCGAGGACGCTCTCGATGCGGGCGGTGCAGTCGAGCGTGAGCGGCTTCAGCGGTGAGACTGCGGAGAGGGTTTGCTTGCCGTTCGTGCGCTGGTCAGCAGGCAGCGTGGGGCGTGGAGTGTCCGCAAGGGCGAAAAACGGGCTGAGGAGAAGGACGGCGGAATGACAAATGACGAATTTCCGAATGACGAACGAATGACGAAGCTCCAATGACGAAATGATGACCGTGCCTGATGCGGCAAGTCGTTCGTCATTCGGATTGGGAATTTCCTTCGTCATTCGGATTTCATCATTTCTCCTCATTGCCCTTCCTCCTGCGGCTTTTGGGCCAGTTTGACCGCCAGCTCACGCTCTTTGCCGCCGCTGCGGAGTTTGATCTTCAAGGTGTCCCCGGCCGCCTTGGCGCGCACGGTGGCGGTGAACTGCTGTTGGTCGGTCATGGCGTCGCCATTGACGCTGAGGATGACATCGCCCGCTCTCACACCCGCTTTTTGTGCCGGTGAGTCGTCGATCACATCGGCCACTTCCAGCTCTACGTCGTTGCTCATGACGGTGGCGACGCCGAGATAGCCGCCCGCGCCGACACCCCAGACTTTGATGACCTGGGATTTCTGCATCGCCTCCCAAGAGCGGAGGAAGGGAGTCATCGAGACGTGGACGTTTTGATCGCGATTTTCCCAAATCTGGCTGTGGATGCCGATCACCTCGCCGGTGAAGTTGAACAGCGGCCCGCCGGAGTCGCCGCCCATCAGCACGCAGTCGGTGTGCAGGCTGTTGGCGGTCTGTTTGATGATTTTGCCCACGCGGAGCACGGGGCCGCGAGATTTGTCAAAACCGCCCGGATGCCCGAGCGCGAAGCACCACTCGCCCGGCTGCGCCTTGATGACCTCGCGGCTCAGTTTCACGAAGGGCCACGGCTTTTCGCGCTTCTTGAGCTGTGCCAGCGCGGCGTCAGTCGTTTTGTCCAGACCGAGGGATTTCGCGGTGGTGACGCTGCCGTCCTCCAAAATGACCCGCATGTCCTTGCCAGGACCTCCAGGAACGTGCGCGGCGGTGAGCAACAGGCCATCAGCCGAAATGATCACGCCGCTGGCCGTGCCGCCGCCGGTTTGGATGGCGACGAGCGCCGGACGCACCTGCGGCAGCAACTTTTGCACGTCCGTCTGAATGCGCAGCAGCGTGGCGAGGTCGGTTTTAGGCGCTTTCTCCGCGTTCGGACGCTGCTCCTCACCACGCACCTGCCCAGCGAGCAAGATCGAGATGAGGATGAGTCTGAATGACGGGCGCGTTTGCATCAGCGAGGAACCAACGGCTCAACAGCATGAAAGTTGCCAGACGCGGGCGTTCTGTTCAAGATAAGTCTCACTCATCCTCGGCTGGCTGCCACGGCTGGGGCGCCGCAGGCAGCAGCGTGGAGGCTCCCGGCGGCACTAGGGCGATCACGAGGTCCACCGGGATGATCACGCTGTCGAGATCGCGGCGGAAATTCCGCGCATGGGCATCCGTCACGAGAATGCCGTCCCGCTGGCGATACCACGTCACGCCATGCACCTCGGTATTGATGATGTGCCGGTCGTCCACCCGCTCAAAGCCGTGCGCCGTGAAGAATGCCTCGGCGTCCTCCAATGTGGCAGGCTGGTTTTCATCTTCCGCGATGAACGGCTGCTCCACCGCCATCTGCGGATCACGGTCGGTGCCGGTGACTTTGCCGAGGTAATGCGTGCGCATCCCGAACACATCCGTCATCACCGCCCAACGCCGCAGGTATTCAGAAGGCAGCGCCGCCCGCATCATCAGGCGTGTCTTGTTTTGAAACGTGCGCGGGTCGAGCAGCTTCGTTTCATCCATGATCCGGCCATAGAAGCCAGCAAGGGTGTGTTTGATGACAATCTTGGGATCGTCCTGGATGAAAACAATATGCTCGCCACCCACAAAGGTTGGCGGCTGATCAGGAACAGGCACTTCCGCTTCGGCGGACAATGTTTTTTTATCTCACTCTCGCGGGCTGCGGGGACGAGCTTGGACGATTGGCAGCCAAAATAGAGCGAATAGCCTGCTCCCGCGAGACGCGCGGCTGATTGGAGCAGATCGCGAACAACTTTTTTGGGTCCGTGATGATGACAGCTTTCGGTTTCATAGTGGCGGAAACTACCTTCTCCCGCTTCACCGGTCAATCTGGCATGCGAAGGGGGGAATCTGCGGTTGAATACGGTGCCGGGCTGCGCTTCTCTCGCCACTCACATCCCCAAAAAAACCACTTTTCTCATGAACTACGACCTCATTGTCATCGGCGGCGGGCCTGCGGGCTACGTCGGAGCCATCCGCGCAGCGCAACTCGGCAAAAAAGTGGCCTGCGTCGAAAATGACCGCGCCGGGGGCACCTGCTTGAACTGGGGCTGCATTCCGACTAAGGCGCTGCTCAAAAACGCCGAGCTTTACCACACGATCACCCACCGCGCCGAGGAGTTCGGCCTGAAGATCGGCAGCGTCGAGTATGACTGGTCCAAAGTGATCGGCCGCAGCCGTGGCGTGAGCGACAAGCTCAACAAAGGCATCGAATTCCTGTTCAAGAAGAACAAGATCGACTACCTCCGTGGCACCGCCAGCATCCCCGCCGCAGGCAAGGTCGAAGTGACAGCCGCCGATGGCAAAAAGGAGACCCACGACGCCGCGAACATCCTCATCGCCACCGGCGCGAAGACGCGTGACATGCCCGGCTTCCCCTTCAACGGCACCACCGTCATCGGCAGCAAGGAGGCCATGACCATGGCCACGCAGCCGAAGAGCATCATCGTCATCGGCGCGGGTGCCATCGGCATCGAGTTCGCCTATTTTTTCAACGCCTACGGCACCAAGGTCACCGTCGTTGAAATGCTGCCCGACATCCTCCCCGTCGAGGACACCGAAGTGTCCAAACTCCTCGAAAAGAGCCTCACCAAGTCCGGCATCCGCATTCTGACCAACACCAAGGTCACCGGCACTTCTGAGGACGGCAAAGGCGTCAAGATCACCGTCGAAGGCGCGGCCAATGAAACGCTGGAGGCCGACGTTTGCCTCGTCGCCATCGGCGTGAAGCCTGTGCTGCCCGGCGGCATCGAGATCAAGCTCAGCGACCGCGGCTGGCTGCAAACCGACGACCGTTATCAAACCTCCGTGAAAGGCATCTACGGCGCGGGCGACATCATCGGGCCGCCCTGGCTCGCGCACGTCGCCAGCTACGAAGCCGTGCAATGCGTGGAAGGCATGTTCACCAAGCACAAGCCCAAGAAAGTCGGCGTCTTCCCCGGCTGCACCTACTGCCACCCGCAGGTGGCCAGCATCGGCCTCACCGAGCGTGCCGCGAAGGAAAAGGGCCTCAAGTTCAAGATCGGCAAGTTCCCTTACGTCGCCAGCGGCAAGGCCCTCGCTGCCGCAGAGCCCGAAGGCTTCGTCAAGATCATCTTCGGCGAGCCGCACGGCGAAATCCTCGGCGCGCACATCATCGGCAGCGAAAGCACCGAGATGATCGCCGAAATCGGCCTCGCCATGAATCTCGAAGCCACCTGGGACGAAATCGAAGCCACCATCCACGCCCATCCGACGCTGTCCGAGATGGTCAAGGAGGCCACCGAAGTCGCCAAGGGGCATCCGATTCATGTGTGAGTAAACCATGAAGGCGATCATCGAACACTTGGTTGTGGCGGTGATCGCCTTGCTGATGTGCGACGTCGGCTTTTGGGCAATCGGCTGGCATAATGGCACCGGAGACATGGGTGTCATTCCTTACGAGCCTGTTTGGACCATCCAGAGATACTCAGTTTCCATTCTGACTTGGATTTATCTTTATCGAATAGGCAGAGAGCAACACTGGTTGGTTCTACCCAAGCTCGGATTGATCAGTCCATTTATCGGGGCACTCTTGTTTATTTACCCCTACTTTCTCTGGCCATGGCTGACCATCTGGGATCATGCGCTCGTGGTATTCCCAACAGCGATTGCTTGCGGCGTTCTGGTCTCTATCTGCACGCTTCCGTTTAGGCCCAAGGCCAACGACCTTGCGTCATGCAGCCCAGGGTTGCGCGCAGCGCTACCCTGGGAATCGCGATGAAACACCCGCCATGCTCAAGGGCGAACCCCAACGTGGGTTCCGTCCATCGTCGAAGGCTGGAGGACGCTCGCGCGACGGAGCCCATTCAGAGTTCCCTGACCTTCCGAAAACGTGGACGCCATTGACCCAGAGTTGCGCCAACCCTGGGCTGCATGACGGAAGCCCGTTGGGCGTCACTCTTCGCGAGTCCAATCTCCCGCCCGCCATGATCACCGCTCAGACTTTCAAATCATAAAACCGGATCGCATTCCCCGACCACAGCTTGCGCTGCTCGCTGACGGGACGCGATGACACAATCTGCTTAAGCGCGTCCACCCAGCCACACATAGAGCTGCTGAGCTGGCAGGCTATTCGTCACCGAAGAAGAAGCGGTTTGGGGCCGAAGGTGTCGATGACGCCAGTCATGGTTATCTAACGGACAGGCGCTTAGGATGAAAGAATGCGCTTAACGAGGTTGCGTGAAAACTGGCGCGATTCCGCAGCTTATGCTCGAATAGCGTCATGCCGTCGGAATCTTCAGCCCGCAAAAGCCGCCGCCGCACCGTGGCAGACATGATGCCACATGAGGTTCCGTGGGGCTGGCGGGCCTTGGCGATTTTCGCTTTGGCCATCGTGGGCATCGTTGTGACCGACGAATCTGCCGTGAAACATCGCCGATCGACCGCACTCGCGGAGCCTGCCCGCATCGACCTCAACTTTGGCTCGCAAGAACAGCTCGAATCCCTCCCCGGCATTGGTCCGGCGCTGGCCAAGGCCATCATTGAAGCCCGGCCCTTTGCCTGCGCCGAAGAGCTCACCCGCGTGCGCGGTGTCGGCCTCAAGCTTCTCGAAAGACTGCGTCCTCTCATCCAAGCTGCCCCAGGCCGCCGAACAGCAGACACACGGTGACGGTTAAGCGAGTTTTCCCCATTATGAGCAACTCCGCCCCGTTTTCCATCGACGAACAAATGCGCGTCCTCCAATCCAAAGCCGACGTGGCCACTTGGGCGCTCGAACGCCTCGGCCTGCCGCCCGAGTGGCGTGACACGAACGTGCCCGGCAACACCGAGCGCTGCCAGGAGGCGGTGAACCGCCTCTTCACCCTCACCCGTGCAGACATCGAGGCCAGTCTCACGGCCCAAGGACTCCAGCCCGAAAATCTCTACCACACCCAGACCGACTCACGCGACGGTTCCTACTTCATCGCTAAAAAAAGCGGCTGGAACTTTTATTACCAGGAACGCGGTTACCCGTGGGCGTGCGCCGTTTTCGACGATCTCACCGAGGCCCGCAAGCTGCTCCTCAACGACTTCATTCCCATCTGGCTCGAACACCTCCGCGTGCCCTGCCGCACGAAGGACGGGAAGGTTATCAAGGAGCTGTAGGATCAAATTGGGTAGGGCGGGCTGTCCTCAGCCCGCCGTGGCGGCGCTTGCAGGAGCAAGCGCCCTACCCGTGTGAAAGCCCGGCATCCGCCAGCACGACCTTCGCCGCATTGAAGCCGCACAGGCCGGTGACGTTGCCTCCGGGATGCGTGGAGCCGCCGCAGAGGTAGAGGCCGGGGACTTCGGTGCGGTAGGTTCCTGCGCCGGGGAAGGGGCGATGGTAGCCGATCTGATCGTTCGCGAACGATCCGACGAGAAGATCGCCACGCCGCATGTTCGGCAGCAAGCGCTCGGTATCGAGAGCGCTGCGGGTGAAGGAATCCAGCACGGCATCGCGCAGGTTCGGCGCATAGGTTTGCCAGAGCGCCAGCATCTCGCGGCCATGCTGTTTCTTGTGTGCGTCCCAGTTCCGCGCATCGCCATGCAGCGCGTAAGGCAGCTTTTCCCACATGAAGGCCGTGTGGCGGTCCGCAGGAGCCTGCGAGGGATCAAACTGCGTCGGACACGTTCCCCACATCACGGTGCGCGGGATTTCACCGCGTTCATGTGCGGCGACGATGTCGTGAAACTGCGCCACATCATCCAGACCGAGGATCATCATGAAGGCCTGGTTCAATTCAGGATGCAGCTCCGCCGCCGTGTAACGCGGCGGCTCGCGCAGGTTGAGATTCAGCGCGAACAACGGCGCGAGCAGGTTGTACTCGAATCCGGCGGCCCGTTCCCGCAGATGTGCGGATGTGACATCGGCTGGAATCAAATCGAGGAAGGTCTGCTGCGGATTCAGTCCGCTGGCGACAAACTGCGAGGCCTCAATGCGGTCACCGGTCATTGATTCGACGCCGCAGGCACGGCCATTGCGCGTCAGGATTGATCTCGGCTGCCAGTTCGTGAAAATTTCGCCACCATGCTCGCGCAAGTCCGCGCACAGCGCTTCCGCCAGCTTGCGCGAACCGCCGAGGCACATCTGCGCTTTGCGCGGACTGGCCATCAACGCGGGAATCGAGTGCCCGAAGCCTTGCTGTCGCAAATCGACCTCACGCAGACCATTGAAGAACAGCAGCCCCGCCCGCACCGCTGGATGCTCGAACTCGCGCATCACAAACTCGATGGGTGACAGCGCCTGCACCTCCAGCAGCGTGCGTCCGAGTTCGCTTTGTCTCAGCTTGGCCAGGCGTTTCTCTGGCGGCAGCGGTGCGTTCTGCGCCTCGGGAATGAGGATCTGCTCCACGATGGGCCGGAAGCGCTCCGTCCACTCACGCAGACGGTCCGCATCGCGTGGTGAGATCGCAGCGAACGAGGCAAAAGTTTTTTCAAAGTCCGTCCACCACTCCAGCACGCGATCTTCTGGTAAAACCATCGCCACATTGAGTTCTGGCTCGATGTAGCGCGCACCATGGCGCTCTAGCTCCAGATCACGATACCAGGGCATTGAGGTCAATGCGCGGTGGAAGAACGAATGAGTGTTGTGCTTGAAGCCGGAACCGGGCGGATGCTCCACGGTCGTCAGTCCGCCGCCCGCCTCATCGTTTTTCTCCACCACAGCCACCTTCAGGCCTACCCGCGCCGCATAGCAGGCAAGCACCAGGGTGTTGTGCCCGGAGCCGAGAAGGATGCCGTCGTAAATCATGGCCGCGAACCATTACGCGGTCATGAGCGAGTTCTCGCGTTTTAGATCGCCACTTCCGCGTCCTCGTCACCGGCATCGGCCAGGGACTTGGTGATCATACCGGCGGCGACAGTGTTGTTGGTTTGCTCATCGACTAGGACGAAGCTGCCGGTGGTGCGGTTCTTGGAATAGGGGTCGAAGAAGATCGGGGACGCGCAGCGGATGCGGATGCAGC
>JBIKYB010000230.1:0-8438 GCA_044355475.1 Prosthecobacter sp. | reverse complement strand
TCATCGAGCAACACAGTCGCCTTCTTGACGCCGTCTTCGGGCTTCTTGTCATACCACTCGTCGAAATGGAGCGCATAACGCACCGCTTTGAGGAAAATGTCCGCATCTGCCGCCCGAGGATGTTTCCTCACGGCCACAAAAGCCCGGGTTACAGATCCCAGTTCATTTTCAATCCCCGCTTCCTGCTCCACCGAGAGAGCTGCCGTGGGCTTCGGCGGCAAGCTGCCTTTGAAAGAGGCCGTGGCACCATTAGGGCTGAGCTGCGCATGAGCTGGAAGCAATGCCGCAGCAAACAGGAAGGACTGGAAAAAGAGTGGTTTCATCAAGGATGATTTTAAACGCAGTCTCAGACTGTTTTTAGCCACCCACTTCTGCGATCAGCCGGTCCAGCCCCGGCGGAGATGGCCGTACCACCACACCATTTCCGAAAGTGTCATTTAAAGGCTATCATCGGGTAAAAGCGGCGGTTGAAGCGGAAGACGGATTCGTTGAGGTAAGCCTGCAAATAGTGCTGGGCGATGGCACCATAATGAGTGCCCATGATCCATGTTTGAGATTGGAGAAAATGAGGTGGATCATTGGCAGATGGGCGTCGGTCTTTTTCACATCACCAGGGCACCTCTGGAAACCTCATTACACCAGGACAGGCTTACGACGGGCGCATTCATGAGCCACTTAGAGGGGCATGAAACACTACCGCACGACCCAGCGAGGAGGAGTGCTTTTCAGTGCCATCGAATACGCACAAGGCCGTGGCCGCCAAGAACCGCCTGCATCCTCAAGATGCGTGACCTTATCCCCAGGGAGAGCTTCCGCCCGCTGCTCGAAGAACCGAAGCCCCTGGAGGGGCTAAGATAGACTGCCGACAGGCAGCCCGAAGCGCGAAGGAGCCGTGGGGCGGCGACGGAGTCAACTCACTGGATAGGCGACTCGCAATTGGGGCAAAGGCGGCAAGCCCCCCCTTAGCCCTCAATCAACCAAACAAGCTCGTGATCGGCTGGCCTTTGTCAGTGACGGTGAAGGGCCTCTTTGTGGATGAGTAGAGCACCATGTCGAGCGGAAGGCCCAGCGCATACGCAATGGTGGCGTTGAAGTCGGGGACGCTGACTTTGTTTTCAGTGACCTCGATGCCTTTGTCGGTCTTGCCATAAACCTGACCGCCCTGAATGCCGCCGCCCCACAGGACGGAGCTGAAGGCTTTCGGATAGTGGTCGCGACCGTCGTTTTGATTGATCTTCGGCGTGCGGCCGAATTCGGAGGTGAGGACGACGAGGGTGTCATCGAGCAGTCCGCGACGGTCGAGATCGGCAAGCAGAGCGCCGAGGGCTTTGTCGAGATCGGCGGCGCGTTCGGGCAGGCGGACGTAGATGTCCTGATGCATGTCCCAGCCGCCGAGGGTGACTTCGACGAACTTCACGCCGTGCTCGATGAGGCGGCGCGCAAGGAGACAGCCTTGGGAGAAGGAACCTTCGCCATAGGCGGCGTGCGTTTCGGCGGATTCTTTGCTGAGGTCGAAGGCGGCCAGATCCTCGCTCTTCATGACTTTGATGGCGTCCTTATAGACCTCGGCGTAGGCTTTGACGCCGTTGTAGTTGTAGGTCTGGCGGAAGCCCTGATCGAGCTTGGCGGAGAGGCCGAGGCGGTAGTCGAAATCGCTCTCGCTGAGGCTGGCGGGCATGTGGCTGTTTTGCAGACCCTTGGCAGGATCGTTGAGGATGAGCGGCTGGAACGCGGCCTCAAAGAAGCCACCGCCGGGGTGCTTGCTATCGCCGGTGATGATGACAGATCCGGGGAGGTCGGTGTTGCCCTTGCCCTGGAATTTTTGCAGCCAGGCACCCATAGTGGGATGCCGTGTGGCACCGCGCATGGTGTAGCTGGTGTGCTGGAAGTAGTTCCCCTGAGCATGCGCGCCCTGCGTGGAGCTGAGGGAATTGATGACCGCGCCGCGATGCATCATCTTGGCGGTCTCAGGCAGGTATTCGCTGATCTGCACGCCATCAGCGGAGGTCTTGATGGCCTTGGTGGTGCCCATGGTGTCCACACCGGGCACCACGCCGAAGGTGTCGAGGTGCGTCATGCCGCCGGACATGTACAAATAGATGACGCGCTTCGCTGTGGCGGCCTGTTTTGCCTTCGAGGCACCTTCAAACGGCGCGGCGAAACCGCGTGGAGCGAGGGCGCTCATGACGGAGACACCAAGGCAGGTCTTGGCGATGTTTTTAGCGAAGTCGCGGCGGGAGAGTTCGTCGCAGGTGTTGAGGAGGTCTTTCATGGCGGTGGAAGTGTGGGTTTTGGCTTACTGGACGAAAAGGAACTGCGATCCGGTGATCAGCGCGTGGGTGACATCGGCGACGGCCTTGTCGCCGCGTTCACGGGCGACGCTTTCGAGGACACCTTTTTCATCGGCGCTGGGTTTGCGGCCGAGGAGGGCGAGATAGAGCGTTTCGAGCTTCTGCGGCGTGCTCGGGGCTTTTTCGAGGTCTTGATTGAGCTTCGAGGCCGGGCTGCTGAGGATGTCGGCGACGGGGCCGTTGAGCAACGTGAGCGCCTGCGGCACGGAGGCGTCGTCGCTGGCGTTTTGGATCTGCTCGCGGTCGCTCTGGCCAAAGGTGCGCAGGAAGGTGCCAGGGCGCGCGGGGCTGGGCTGCTCGCTGGCGCGGGTGGCGAGGCTCACGTCCTTGTTGTTGGCTCCTTTTTGGTAGTTCTTCAGGAACTCTTTCCGCTGCTCCTTGGTCATGCTGGCGAGCTGTTTGGGGTCGATCTGCGGACGCTTGGTTTTTTCCGGCTGCTTGGCGTTGTAGCCCTGGCGCAGATCATTGGCACGATCTTCGCCGACGAGGGCAACGAGGAAGTCACGCTCGGTTTCCTTGCGGAGTTGCTGGGACTCGCGGGCAAGCGCCCTTGTCTCGGCAGTGGTGTCTCCGCCTTTTTCCTTCGCGGCGGCGAGCTTCGCTTTCATCTCCTCGACCTTCTTCTGGTTGGCGGCGAGCTTGTCGGCATTGGCGCGGGCGATTTCAACGAGGCCTTGAGCGCCCTTCGCTTTGATGGTGCCGAGGAACATGGAGAGATCGTCGAGATACTGGTGCAGACGGGTGTTGTCGGCATCCACGGCATCATCGACATTCCCCTTGCTCAGTGTGACCAGCGAATCCCAGATCTGCTCCGCGCTCATGCGGCGGAGGATCGGGCCGGTGAAGTGGTAGATCTCGCCGAGCGGCACTTCCTGCGTGGTGGCGGCGCGCTGGTAGGTGTCCGTGTTGTAAAGTACGCGGAGGAAGGATTTGAGCGAGTATTGCTTCTCGATCATGAGCTGGCTGAGGTAATCCATCAGCGCGGGATTGCTGGCGACGGTGCTGTCGGTCATTTCATCGACCGGCTCGATCAAACCGATACCGAAAGCCTTCTTCCACATGCGGTTGGCGATGACGGTGGTGAAGCGCGGGTTCTCCGGGCTGGACATCCAGTCGGCAAAAGACTGCAACGTGGTCTGGCCTTCTTTTTGAACCGCCTCGGGGCCGAACATGGCCTTCGCTGTGACCTTTTCGCCGGGCTTGCCGTCTTTGTACTGATAATCATGCGGCAGCGTGGGCAGCTTGCCTTCCTGCCACTGGGCGCTGGTGTAGCGCAACGGCTTCATCACGTCCTGCATCGCCTGCTTGACCTTCTGCATGTCTTCTTTGCTGACACTGGCCGTTTCGGTCTTGGCGGCAGTCTTCTGCTCGGCCTGCATCTTCTTGATGTACTCCCGGCGCTCCTTGGGTTCCATGGTCGCGAGCAGCTTCTTGTCGAGCTGCTGCTTCGGCTTCTGCGGCTTGGTCTCGAATCCCCGGCTGCGTGTGTCCATGCCGTTGGTGAAGGCGGCCATGTGGTAGTAGTCCATCTGCGTCCACTTATCGAAGGGATGGTTGTGGCACTGCGCGCAGACGATGTTGGTGCCCAGGAAGACCTGCACGGTGTAAGCGAGGTGGTCGAGCTTGTTCTCGTCACGCTGCCAGAAGCCGATGCTGCCGCTGTCCCACACACCGCCGTCCGTGGTGAGCAGGTTCTTCACGAACTGATCATACGGCGTGTTGGCCTTGATCTGCTTCTTGAGCCATTCCTCGTAAGCCTCGGCCGTGAGGCGGCCTTTGACGTTGTCGGAGAGGCGCAGGATGTCCGCCCAGTAGTTGAACATGTGGCTGGTGTGGCCGTCGGAGGCCAGCAGCGCGTCGATCAGCTTCGCGCGCTTCTGCGGATCGCTCGACTTCGTGTAGGCGGCGGCTTCCTCGACGGTCGGGATGCGGCCCGCGATGTCGAGATAGAGGCGGCGGACGAGAACGTCATCGCTGGCGGGCGGATTCGGCTTCACGCCAGCTTTTTCCCAGCCTTTGGCCAGGAGTTCGTCGATTTTCTGGCTCTCTGGCAGCATCGCCGCGTGAAGCGTGGCTGTGGTCAAAGTCAGGCACGCAAGAAGGAGATGTTTGGCTTTCATAGGGGGCGGATGAGGTGGTTCCAGGCGCGGAAACGCAAGGCTTGCACAATTCTTGCCATCAAATGTGTGCAAGCCCGGTTCGGTGACGTTAAACTGGCGATCAACCCATTCGCTCCCGCCATGCTGAACCGCACATTCCTTGTCTGCCTCACGTTCGCTTTCACCCTCACGAACCTTTACGCGGCAGCGGAACCCAAGCCCCAGCCGAAACCGGAGCCAAAGAAGCCGGAACCGGCCAAACCGGAGCCGAAGCGTGATCCTGCGAAGCCTGAGCCGAAACCCGAGCCAGCCAAGCCGGAGCCAAAGCCAGAGCCGGTGCCCGTTCCTGGCAAACCCACGCCGCCCCCGCCGACGCCGGCTCCAGCCAAGCCGTCAACCCCCGCTCAAACCCCGCAGTCCCCTACCCCGGCGCCTACCACAGCCGCGAAGCCTGCCGAAGAAAACAAACCCAAGCGCAAGTCGGTCGCCGACTTCACCAAGGATTTCAAACGCGTGGACGGCCTGTTCCGCATGTATTTGGACAGCGAGAAAGGCGCGCCCTGGCTCTACATCGCCAAAAGCCAGCTCGGCCCCGAGTTCATTTACTTCAATCACAGCGTCGATGGACCCGTGGCCGCCGGTCACAATCGCGGACGCTACGGCGAGGAGACGATCTTCACCCTGCGGAAGATTTTCGACCGCGTCGAGTTCGTCGAAAAGAACACCTCGATCCATTTTGATCCGCAGAACCCTCTCTCCAAGGCCCGCAACGCCAACATCAGCCAGGCCATCCTCGCCAGTGAGAGCATCGTGGCCGAGGACGCGGACGGCGTGCTCGTGGCCGCCACGAATCTCTTCCTGCGCGAGACGCTGACGATGGTGAAGTTCGGTGGCGGCGAGCGCTCCGTGCTCGGTCGTCTCTCGGAGCCGAAGACGAAGATCGTGCGCATCAACGGCTACCCGAAGAACACCGCCGTCATCGCCGAGTATGTCTTTGAAAATCCCTCGCCTTCAGGCGATCACGACGAGGACATCACCGACGCGCGTTACATCACCGTGCAGGTGCAGCACACGCTCATCGCCATGCCGGAGAACGATTTCAAACCACGCGGTGACGATCCGCGCATCGGCTACTTCACCCACCAGATCACCGACATGACCAGCCTCGACGCCGCGCCGTATCGCGATGTCATCCACCGCTGGAATCTCGTGAAGCAGAAGCCTGGCACCGCCTTGAGCGAACCCGTGGAGCCCATCGTCTTCTGGATCGAAAACACCACGCCCGTCGAATTCCGCGACACTATCCGCACCGCTGTGCTGAAATGGAACGAGGCGTTTGAAACCGCCGGCTTCAAGGACGCCGTGGTCGTCAAACAGCAGCCCGATGACGCGAAGTGGGACGCTGGCGACATCGAGCACAACGTGCTGCGCTGGACCAGCAGCGTGAACCCGCCCTTCGGTGGCTACGGTCCCAGCTTTGCCAATCCCCGCACCGGCCAGATCCTCGGCGCAGACATCATGCTGGAGTACAGCTACATCACGAAGCGGCTGCTCACGAAGAAGCTCTACGACGACCTCGGCCTCGCCACCGAGCAGCCGGAAGGCGCCACCGCGTCGAATCCACACGCCTGCCTCGCCTGCAACTGCGCCCGCCAGGGCATCCAGCTCGGCCAGACGATGCTGCGCCTGCAAAAGAGCGACCGCGTCGAGGTGGACCGCCTCGTCAAAGAATCGCTCTACTACCTCGCGCTGCACGAGGTCGGCCACACGCTCGGTTTGAACCACAATTTCCGCTCCAGCCACCTCCACAGCCCGGAAAACATCCACAACGCCGAGATCACCGAGAAGATCGGCCTCACCGGCTCCGTCATGGATTACCCGCCGGTCAACATCGCGCCCAAAGGCGTGAAGCAGGGCCAGTATTTCACCACCAAGCCCGGTCCGTATGACCACTGGGCCATCAACTTCGGTTACAGCGAGTCCTTGGAAGATCCGGTCGAGGAACAGAAGCGCCTCGAAGCCATCGCCAGCCAGTCGCACAAGCCGGAACTGGCCTTCGCCAACGACGCCGACGACATGCGCACCACCGGCAAGGCCATCGACCCGCGCGCAATGCTTTTCGACATGAGCAGCGATCCCATCGCCTACGGTGAGCAGCGCTGCGAGATGGTGAAAGCCGAGCTGCCAAACATCCTCAAAGATGTGGCTGATCCCGGCAAGAGCTGGCAGGAGGTCGCGCAGGCTTACGGCACGCTGACCAAGGACGCCAGCGGCTCGCTCACCGCGATCTCACGCTATGTCGGCGGCGTGTATGTCGAGCGCGCTGTCCAAGGCCAGGCGCAGGGTGTCGTGCCCTTCAAACCCGTCGAGGCCGAGAAGCAGCGCCGTGCGCTGGTGGCCCTCTCCAAATACGCCTTCGCGCCCGATGCGATGGCCGCGCCGCCGGAACTCTACGCGCACCTCCAGCAGCAGCGCCGCGGTTTCGATCATGGCGACGAGACCGAAGATCCAAAACTCCACGACATGGTCTTCCGCACGCAGACTTCACTGCTCGCGCATCTGCTGCACTCCCAGACGCTCCAGCGACTCCAAGACAGCGCCCTCTATGGCAATGAAGTCTCCGTCGATGAAGTGCTGTCCTCGCTGACCACCGCCATCTGCACCGGCGACGATCCCGCAAAACCCGTCAGCACGATGCGGCAGAACCTCCAGCTCGACTACCTCACCCGCCTGCTCGCCATCGCCCATACCGGCAGCCACTTCCACGCCACCCAAAGCAGCGCGCTGCTTCAAATCGAGCGCATCAAGGCCCTGACCTTCGCCAACTCCCCCGCGCACCAGCTCGCGATCAAGTATCGCATCCGCCGTGCGCTGGATGAGAAGTAAGGCCGCCGCGTTTAGCTCCCCTGCTCTTCCCAGAACTTCCGCAGCTCACGCAGTTGCTTCTTGTCCGGCTTCGCGATCATCTCATGCGCTCGGGGCGAGACCAGCTCGCGCTCCCGGCGCAGTTCGCTGGCTTTCTGATACCACTCCGCCGGTGTCAGATCCTCGCAGAACTCCGCCACGCGGGGCGGCCCGAGGCGCTGGGCTGGAAACGCGATCACTTTCAAACGCACGCGCAGATCACCGCGCACAGCCTCCAGCACGTCGCCCGGCTTCAATTCGCGTGATGCCTTCACCGTCTGGCCTCCCACCAGCACATTTCCTTTCGCACAGGCCTGCGTGGCGAGTGTGCGCGTCTTGAACACGCGCACATGATGCAGCCATTTGTCAGCTCGCTGGCACAAAACAGGCTCGCTCATCGTCAGCGCGGTTTACTTCCCCATCCCGTCCGCCGCTGCCACCAGCGCGATTTCGACCAGCAGCTTCTGGATGTTGCAGCCGTTGGCAGCGAAGGATTTTTGAAGGTCATCGAGCACTTTCGGCCCATACGCGGTGGGTTCTTGCTTGATGAGATGATGGAAGAGATGACGGATGAAGGCGCGGTGGCCCCCAGGATTGGCCGCGACGTAGTTCACGATGTCGCGCGGACCCGTGAGGCGGACGAGCATGCCTTCATGCGTGGTGAACTCGCTCACGGCGTTCACGGGCTTGTTGTTGTCTTTGGTGCGCCAGCGGCCCACCGCGTCGAAATTCTCCAGGCTAAAGCCGAGCGGGTTGATCATGCTGTGGCAGCTCATGCAGGCACCGCTTCGGGTAAGCTCGCTGATTTTTTCACGCATGGTGAGCTTGGGGTTGAAGTGACTGTCTTCGAAAACCACCGCCTTCTGCGGCGGCTTGAGCGACATGCCGACAATGTTGCGCGTCAAAAACACGCCGCGATGAATCGGCGACGACTGCTTGGTGTAGGCGAGCGCGGCGAGCAGATACGGATGCGTGACGACTCCCGCGCGCTGTTTTGGGTCAAAGCCAACGCGCTGAAACTCCTCGCCGGTGACGGGGTGGCCGTAAAACATGCCTAGGCGCTCATTCATCAACAAATAATCGG
>JBIKYB010000229.1:0-8484 GCA_044355475.1 Prosthecobacter sp. | reverse complement strand
AGTTGAAAACAATCATCAAAATGTGTTAACCCATGAAGCATGCCACAGAGCTGAATCATCCACCGGCATGACATGCCGATTGATGCAGCTCCTTTTTCGAGTCGCCCATTTGATTGGAGCATTCGCAGGCACAGGTCTCCCAGGAGTGGCTGGAAAGTTCGCCGTAAAGATCTTCGCAGCAGGAGTCGCACAGTCCGTGGCTTAACCCAAGACCGAGTTCCCGCCGCAGAAAGTCCTCCCAAGAAACCCAGCTCCCATCAGCCACCATGATGTGCTGACAGCCGCTACAGGTATGCACAAGCGGCTGATGTGGAGTAACAGTCGGCAGCAAAGCCGTCATTTGCCACCATGCCTGGAAAACCCCCTCCAACCGACCCAATGCCTGGAATGTGATTTGCTTGTTGGTTTCAAAAAGCACCACCCAGCATCGGCTGGAGAGGTTTGCCCCCGAAAGATGCAGCACGACGCACTGGTAAGACTTCAGGCCAAGCATAACGCGTTGCCCCTCCGACGTATCCGAGTGGAGGTTGAGTTGCGGCATCAAGGCCAGCCCCAATTGAGAAGACATACGGTAGCCCGCCTCAAAACGTGTCTCCGTCTCGCTGACACGAAAGATGGCCGCGCGCTTCGCGCCAGCGAGAAGACAGGAAAGCTCGAGCAGATTCGAGGCAAGAAAGGCTGTTCCAGAGGACCGGCCAGCGCGTTCAGCCTGTGTTTTTGCGGACGCGTTCGAAGAGTGGGTCAGATTCATGGGAGGTAACGTGTGGAACATCACGGATCAACTTCTCGCGGGGTTCACGCAGACGCTGAACCGTTTTCACAGCTGGCTTGTCCTGATGTGGGCGAATGGTCTCGTAGGTAGCGGAGGCATCTAATAGAGAACGGATCCGTTCAAACAGGCGGCGCTCAGCGAAGCGGAGTGCTAGTCCAGTAAACCTGGCGAGCGTAAGAAATCGGATTGCCGGCATAATCGAACGATGTCACCAGCGGACCGTAAATCTGGATGACTTTGCCCCGCAAGTCCGCGACGCTGAGTTCTGGCATGCGTTCGCTGGTGAGGAAAAGGCCGTTGATGCTGCCCATCCCATCGGAACCGTCGTCATCTGGGCGGCCAGTTTCAGCATCCCAGGTGATGATTCCCGTTTCCGCAGCAATCAGATCACTGTCCGCACGCGTGGCCTGGGGGCCAGGCGTGGCCCAAATGCTGGCGGCAGCCAGAGCCTGCTGAGCGTTCGCATACACGGAGAACCGCAGCCGCTGTTTGCTTGGAAGGTTGCCGATGATTTCTCCATTCTCGAGGTCAGCGGTGCCCATACCTTCCTGCCAGCCGTAGCCAGCGACGATCACATCCAGGATGTACCGTTTGCCGTTGGTGCGATAAATTGCCTGTGGAGCGAGGCCTGCCGTTTGTGATGCCTGCTGTGAGGTGCCAAAAACCACCTGGTTCTCGTAGGCACGAAGCTCTGTTGTGTTCTGAGAGTTTGCTGACAAATCAGCCGACGTGGGAACCAAAGCGCCGGAGGCAGTGGTGACCACTTCATCCGCACCGCGTGACTGGCGGATGTGCGGCGTGCCGTCGGCGTTGACCACTGCGTCATCAGCACCGCGTGACTGGCGGATGTGTGGCGTGCCGTCAGCGTTGACTGCTGCGTCATCCGCGCCGCGTGACTGGCGGATGTGTGGCGTGCCGTCAGCGTTGACTGCTGCGTCATCCGTGCCGCGTGACTGGCGGATGTGTGGCGTGCCGTCAGCGTTGACCACTGCGTCATCCGCACCGCGTGACTGGCGGATGTGCGGCGTGCCGTCAGCGTTGACTGCTGCGTCATCCGTGCCGCGTGACTGGCGGATGTGTGGCGTGCCGTCAGCGTTAACCACTGCGTCATCCGCGCCGCGTGACTGGCGGATGTGTGGCGTTCCGTCAGCGTTGACCACTGCGTCATCCGTACCTTGTCCTTGTGGGGCATCCGCAGTAGCGGCTGGGGCGCTGCCTCCAAAGCCAAGGGCGCTGGTCACGAAGTTGACGAATGTGCTTACAATGCCGCGGTCCTCAGTCACAACAGTTGTCACCGCGTCATCAGTTCCACGGCCTTGGCGCACGTCAGGAGTTGCGGTCACCGCGTCATCTGCACCACGGCCTTGGCGCACGTCGGGAGTTGCGGTCAATGCGTCATCTGCACCACGGCCTTGGCGAACGTCAGGAGTTGCGGTCACCGCGTCATCAGCGCCACGTCCTTGTCGAACGTCAGGAGTTGCAGCCACCGCGTCATCTGCACCGCGGCCTTGGCGCACGTCGGGAGTCGCGGTCACTGCATCGTCAGTGCCACGGCCCTGGCGAACCTCATTGACCGCAATGGCCCGGCGTATTTCCATCCGGGCGTCTTTTGCGTTGGCAGGGAATGCTTCAGCTGCCACGAAGGCAGTAGCAGCGATGATCATAGCGGGGGTCTTTTTCATGGTTTTCATTGAAAAGGATGGTTGTTAGTTTTGGTCTGTTTAATGGGCACCGGCGTGAGCAGTTTGTTCATGGTCTGCTTCGACGGGGAAAATCGCGGATGAGTTTTTCACGCCGCACCCGCAGGCGCTCGACTGCGCTGGGTGCGGCATCTTGTTCTGGATCGAGGAGGGACTCGTAAGTGGCGTCCGCATCGAGGAGGACGGGGCCGTTGAGGCGGGCAGCGCGGGAGTCGATGGTGGTGGGCGGCACGACGGCATCCTGAGCGGGCCGGCTGCCGACTGCGGCGGGCTCTGGCGTGCGCACCTGGATGGCAGGGTTGGTGCTGGCCGCCGGATTGAGGGAGACCCACGCGGTCACGCCGTTGATACGGAGCTGGACTCTCCCATCCAGGATCGTGTCCTCACCGGCGAGGGCGAGCAATTGCGGTGTGTCTGGAGCCTCCGTCTCGTTTTCCTGGAGTTCCAGCGTGCTGCCGGTGCTGAGACGCGTGAGGAAGACGGTCAACCGCCCGTCCACCCTCGTCCACCCTGAGAGTTCAAAGTCAGCGGCCCAGTCTGGATGAGCGTCTGCCACCGGCTGCGGTGGTGCCTGAGGGGCATGCGTGGTGAACATGGAGCGATCCCACAATTTGGCGAAGGAATTGAGAGGACGTGTGGCGGCATTTGCGGCGACGGCTCTTTTAGGTTCTTTGGTGGCTGCTGGATCGGATGGAAGTTCCGCAGAGTGGGACATGAGCCAAGGCATCAGGGCCGCCGTAAAGGCGGGATGGCAGCGTTTGGTCAGTGTTCTGGAGAACCGAAGATTCATGTTGTGAAGAAGGAAAGGCTGAGGCGCTTTCGATAAGAAACGCAGGTCTAACGCAGGTCGGGGTCGATATCGGCGGTGGCCGTGGTGCCGTCAGAGCCGGTGAGCACGACGTGGAATTTCTTCGGCGCGGTCCCGAGGACGGGATGTGTCGTGGGCGGCGTGATTGCCTGGAAGTTCCAGACACCATACTTGGGATAGGCGCCATCCGGCACCAGGGTGGCAAAGCCGAGTGATGTCAGCACTCCATTGTCGTCACGGAACACCTGGATGAGGGGCTGCACACCGGTGGTCGTGTAGTAGAAGCCGCGCGTGTCCACCTCGTCTCCACGGTTGTTGTTGGGGGCGCGTTCGCGGCTCTGAGCACGCCGGAAATTGATCTGGTTGGTGTTCTCCACCAGCGGCGCATCCGGCTCCAGCTCGATGACATAACACTGGAGTTTGTTGTCGGCGAAGTAGCCCTCGGCAGCGGCCGGCTGGCCGATGCGCTGATTCTCCAGATGCACAGGAAACCCGAAGATGTTGATGACCTCGGTGGTGATGCGTGGATCGGTGAGGATGGCGAGCTCGGTCCCCTGAATCTGAAGCGGAGACACGGAAGTGATGACTCCGATCGCTACGTTTTCCGAAGGCTCCACGGTGACGCTGGTGGCGATGAAGCGGAAAGTTTGCAGATCCACTTCCCCATCGATCAAAGCCGTGCCACCGAGAAAGCCCGGCTCGGTGCGGCCGGGCAGCCGGTTTCTCAGGCAGAGCTGCCGCACGGTGAGCGTGGTCGTGGGCGACTGGATCGTGAGGTGCGCAGGGATATGTACGGTGACGTTCTGAACAAGAAGTGTCGCAGTGCCGTCCAGGTTATAAGTTATCTCACGAATCGGACCTTCAACGTACCCGATCGTCGTGGTTGGCACCACTTGGGAAAAGCAGATGCCGCTGGAGATGAACAGGAAAAGGGAGAAGAACAGGGTGAAGGACTTCATGATTCAAAAAAGGACGAAAGGTAAGGAGCGGAAAGCGAACCAGGGGCGGTGCCACCCGGCACGCGCCCCTGGCCGTGGTCATCCAACAGCCATGCAGGATGATTTGTGGGAAGGGCGGTAGCGGCGCAGCGCGAGCAGGGCTGACGCGCCCAGCAAGATGGCGGAGCCGGGTTCCGGCACGGGGATGGCGGCGGTATAGCTGTCCACCCAGACATCCGAAAGGTAGGTCATGCCGTTGGTTTCGCGCAGAGCGAAGCTGGTGACCGTGGTATTGAGGTCAAAACCGCTGTTTTGCAGCAGGTTGGCGAAGTCGATACGGCCGGACTCGTTGGCGGCTGCACCATAAATAGCCGGGTCGAGTTCGAAGAAGGTGGCATTCTTGATCTGCTGCTCGTTGAAGGTGAGGACACCGAGGTTGGTGTTGAACCACAGCATGGGGTCGTCTTCGTCCCAGTTATAACCAGGGGAAGCCAGGATATCATAGGGGCTGGGACCGAAGTTCAGACCGTTAACAACGAGGTTGATGCTGTCGAGACGGGCACTGCCACCGTTGAAGTCGAAGGTAAGCTCACTGATCTGACCAAAGTCTCCACGGATGCCGAGGGAGGAGGTGCCGACGCCGCCGGTCAAGAAGGCCGGGTCATGCTGGTAGTAGAGGGTGCCGGCGGTGCCGTTGGTGAGCGAGCCAGCACCAGTGTAGTAGTCCTCAAGATTGACGCGGCCTGAGATGGTCAGTGCGCCATCAAAAATGCTGACGGAACTGCCGAGTGTTTGAGCCGTGCCATAATCGAAGATGTGATAGCCGAGACTGGTCTGGGCTTGGGCGGCGGTGCTGAGCAGCGCAGCGCCAAGGAAGAGGGTGCATAGGATGGTTTTCATGGGGATGGTTTATTGGTTTGATGTGACTTGGAAGCGGGGCAGGCGGCGTTATTCGGAGCGCACTTTTTCGAGGCTCTGGACTTGGTAGTCTGCCGCCGCGCCGCCGAGGGCTTTGATAGCAGCCTCACGGGTCAGGTTGGGGGAGGTGGAGGTGATTTCGAGACGCGGCACGGAGCCGTCCTGGTTGACAATGATGCGCACGTCCTTCACGCCTTCGAGGCTCATGAGAGCCTCCTTGACGCTGGAGGAGCAGGCAGAGCAGACAACACCGGCGATGCGGCCTTCGTAACGGATGGGTTTGGGAGCGTCCGCAGCGCGGCCGAGGGAGTGGCTGCCGCAAAGCGTGGCGAGGCCGAATAGAATGCGTTTCATGGATTGGTAGAGAGGGAGGGAAGAGAGACGGGGCTGGTGGGGAGGATGTGAAGCAGGATGCGGATGCCTTCGTGGAGGGATTTGGCGGCTGCCTGGCTCACTTCAGGATCCGGGTGAAAGACCTGATAGCGCCCTCTCACCTGGCCGGTCTGATCCACGAGCACGAGACGGAGATCGTTCTCATAGAGGTCCAAGGGGTTCAGCCGTTCCTCCGCAGGGATGGGACGTGGTGTCTTCAGTCCCAGCTCAGCCGTCACGAATTTCTCCAGGACTGGCTGCTCCAGGCTGGTGAACCACCACGGTGCCGAATCAGCCAGGGAGAGGCTCTCCGCATAGGATTTGAAGAAGGCAGGTGTCTCACGAGCGGAGGCAAGTGCGAAGCTGACCTGATGAAAATCCTTGTTTGAGCCGAATTCAGCGTTCAGCGCCTTCATGGTTTGCAGCACAGCCTTGGAACCATGCGGGCAGATGGTGTAGAGATGGCTGAAGACGGAGACTTTCCCCTTCAACTCCTCAAACCGCACGGGCTGTCCAGAACGCTCCTGGGAGAGGAACTTCCCCTCCACCCTGCCCAGCACAGGCAGCGGTGAAGCGGGCCTGGCGGCCGGCTCATCCGCTGTCGGCGGGTTGATCTGCAGCTCCGGCATAAGCGCGGCGTAGTCCTGCCGGATGTTTCCGTAGCGCATGGACTGGGTCCAGCCTGCCATGCGCCGGATGCGCATGGAGATGAGCTCGGTGTCCAGGCTGGCATTGATGAAGCCCCAGCGTCCGGTGCCGTCATTGCCGGCGACGAACATGGCGCTGTGCTGGCTAGGATCGCGGTCCAGGACAGGATCCGCTTCCACCACGCCGAGCTGCTTGCGAATGCGGAAGACATCCTCCTCGCTGCCGGTGAGCAGGTGCCAGTCCGGCATGTCCGGATTGCTGGCATCCGCCACCACCATGCGTGCATAGCGCGCCACGACGGCCGGCGTGTCATGCTTCGGATCCACGGAGATGGAGATGAAGCGCAGACTCCGACCGAAGAAGGGCTGCAAATCTCCACGCAGACGGGAGATTTTCCGGTTGGTGTCCGGGCAGGTCTTCTCGCAGTTCGTGTAGAAGAAGTTCAGGACCACGGCCCGGTCCTTCACCAGATCGGCGAAGAACCGGACTTTTCTCCCGAGATGATCGGTGAGCGTGACGTCGTCGAAGTTCTCGGCAAAGTCTCGGCGCATCATGCGCCAGTTGTCACCCGCCGGCATGGCGCCGGCGGGTGTGTCGGCGCGCGACTGGTGCTGGTGGGCCAAAGCCAGGCCCAGCAGCCCCGCCGCGAGGCGCAGGCGGTTGAAGAACCGTGAGTGAGATCTCATGTGTGTCTTTCTTGAAGATGAGAGCTGCGGATCACGGGAAGAACTGCTGCACGCGCTGTGGACGCAGGGAACCAGTGGCACGCGGGTCACACTGGAACATCATCTCAAGGTCTTCGTGCTCATTGGTGTGGCAGTGGAAGACGAAGGGACCCTTGAAGGTGCGGAACCGTGAGCGGATGGTGATGGAGGTACCGCTACCCAGCATGGTGAGGTCCTGCTTGAAGGAGTTATGATACCAGGGAGCCTTGCCGGTGCTGAGGTTTTTCACCTGTTGATGGGACTCCAGATGGATGTGCACCGGGTGCCACCAGCCACCGCTGCCGTTGGTAAGGGTCCATTCCTCGGCCGTACCCAGAGTTGGGCAGACGTTGGCGATGCGCTCATCGTAGAAGGCACCGTTGATGGCCCACTGACCGTTTTTGCGCTGGAAGTTGAGGGTGCGGCGCGCGGCGATTTCATGATCATGGATCACATCATGCGGACGCAGGCTGGAGTTTTCCGTGATGGTCGCGTTCGGGTAGATGCGGCCATTCGGATCTTCGAGACCGCGGGAGTTCCGCTTCTTCGGTGCGGTGACGATGAACTTCATCAACTGGTGCTTGAAGGCAGGCGTGCCAGAGACGACCGGATTTTCGACATCATCGAGTTCGCCCTCAGGCTTGCGCTCATTTTCCTGCGCCAGGATGTTTTCCAGATAGATGACGGTGCCGGGGCGGAACTTGGAGAAGTCGATGACGACGTCCGCACGTTTGCCGGGAGAGAGGCAGAAAGCCTGCACCACCTGGGGTTTGGGGAACAGCCAGGCGTCGTTGGCGATGCGCAGGAAGCTGGAGTTGTTGCTCAGGCGGTAGCGGCGGTGACGCGCGGTGGAGGCACCGTGGATACGGAAGCGGTATTTGCGGGCTTCGACTTCCATGAAGGGGTAAGCCTTGCCATTGACGGTCTCGACATTGCCGAGGTAGCCGTTGTGGTTGTTGGAGTCATACCAGATAGCACCGGTGGGATGGAAAACCGCATCTCCAACGGCCAACCAGATGTCATAAGGGTTCGGGAAGCCCGCAACGCCTGGCTTGGCCGCGAAGTCGGAATCCACGCCCAGACCTGGCAGCACGCCGGAGGCCAGCAGACCACACTCCAGATCATCATGGCAGGGGGCTGTGCCGCGTAGGCCTCTGGCCACATGCACCGCAGTCATGTCCGCTGCGTGGTCATGGAACCACATTGAGGAGGGAGCCTCCGAGATGTCAGGCTTGTCCGTGCCGGGGAGGCGTGGAAGCACGTTCGGGTAGTAGTAGTCACGCGCCTCACCTGGGTGGGTGAAGAAGGAGGCATGGCCATCCGAGTGGCTGGGCCAGTGACCGCCGTGCATGTGAATGCTGAGCTCTTCCGGCAGCTTGTTGCGAAAGCGCACCACCGCCGGCTGGCCGATATGAAAGCGGAACTGAGGCTGCAGGGTCTTGGTGCCGTTGGGGCCGATGGCCTCATAGAGCCACATGGGGGTTTGCAGGCCCATGGATTGAGGCAGACGGGTGACATTGGCCTGTACCGCATCCATCAGATAAAACTGCGTGGGATAGGGCTCTCCATTTTTGTCCAAGTTCCAGCCGGTGGGGTAAGTGTTTGGCGGGGTGTGATACTCAGG
>JBIKYB010000228.1:0-8489 GCA_044355475.1 Prosthecobacter sp. | reverse complement strand
TGAAGCCGAGCGGGTTGATCATGCTGTGGCAGGTCATGCAACCACCGCTGCGGGTGAGTTCGGTGATCTTTTCGCGCATGGTGAGCTTCGGATTGAAATGACTGTCCTCGAACACGACGGCCTTCTGCGGCGGCTTCAACGACATGCCGACGATGTTGCGCGTCAAAAACACGCCGCGATGCACGGGCGAGGACTGCTTGGTGTAGGCGAGCGAGGCGAGCAGATACGGATGCGTGACCACGCCAGCGCGTTGTTTCGGATCAAAGCCGACCCGCTGAAACTCATCGCCAGTGACCGGGTGCCCGTAGAATTTGCCGAGGCGTTCATTGAGCAGGAGGTAATCGGCCTGAAGAAGCTCGCGATAGTCGGATTTCTCGCTCCACACGACCTCGTCGATGAATTGCAGCAGCGACTCACGCAGATCGGCGATCAACTCCGGCGTGAAGTCAGGGAAGGTTTTCGGATCCTTGCTGGCACCCTCGGCACGTTCGAGTTCGAGCCAGTGATGGAAGAAGCCGTGCAGCTTGGCCTTCGTGCGCGTATCCTTCAGCATGCGCTGTGCCTCGGCCCTGATTTGGTCACGGGTCATGAGTTTCCCGGACGCGGCAACCTGCGCGAGTTTCTTGTCGGGGACTGAATCCCAAAGCGTGAGGGCGAGACGCGAGGCGATCTCGAAGTCATCAGGCGTTTCGCCCTGCTGAAGGTTCGGATACAGAAACTGCGGCGATTTCAGCGCGAGCAACACCACTCGCTTCACCGCCGTCTCAGGCGATTTGGCGCTCGCAAAGTGCGATTCGACGAAGAGCTGCTTCAAATCATCGCTCAAAGGCCTACGGAAAGCGGCCTCGGCGAAAGTGTGAGCGAATTTGCGCAGCTTTTCGCCACGATCCGGCGCTCCCGCCTTGGTTTGCGCGAGTTCGTCGAGGTTTTCGACGACATGCTCGGCAGTGGCAATGGCGGCATCGGTGACGGCTTGATCCCAGGCCTTCGATATCGTCGTGCCGCGCGGATAACCGCCGCTGCTGTCATCGGCAGGAAACTCGGTGCTCACGATCATCAGCTCGCGTGTGCGCTCCGTGCGCAGCGCATGCGCGGGGATCAACTCCTTCACGCCATGCGGCGTCTTCCACCACAGTTCGATGGACGCGGACTTCTCTTTGAATTTGAAATGCTCCAATTGCAGCCGGTAGGCGCGACCGCCCACGAGGTAGAGATTTTTTTTCTCCTCCCGCACCTGCGGTCCGGCGCTCACCCAACCGTCGATCAGCGCATCGCCCTCGGTCGTGTCATTGATCCACAGGCGGAAGCCGTTCTCCGACTTCACCGCGAATTCATACACGCCAGTCTCATTCGCCACCACGCTGCCCTCGAAGCGATTTTGAAACTGCTCGGCCTCCAGCACGGCCTTGTCGGGGCTGTCCGGCCCCCAATGAAAAGCGATCACGGGTTCCACCTTCTCGATGGTCTTGTTCGGACGCTTGGCCTTGATGCCGTCCTTCGGGGTCGTGTCCACCGCCTTCTCACCCGGCTTGGGCAGCTCAACACCGCGATAAAACGCCTTCAAGCCCTGCTCGGCATTGATGGGCCGGTCAAAGCCCGGCCCCATGCGAAAGCGGCCGATCACATCCATCACACTGTTTCGGAACTGATCGATGGTGAGCCGCGCGAGTTCTTTCTTCGGCGGATTCAGCCGCGCCTGAGCCGTGGGCGAGTAAAAGAGGTCGTAGATGTATTCCGCGATGAGTTTGGCGTCCTCGGGCGACGTTTTGTCGGGATCATCCTCCGGCATGGTGCGGTCGATCTGCCGTGCGAGGGCTTCGAGTGTCTTCTCGCCGGTCAAAGCTTCATCGTATTCATCCTCCACGCCCTGGCCACGATCGCCGTGGCATTCGGCGCAGAGCTTCTTGTAAATCGCTGCTCCAGGATGCTCCGTCGGGGCCGCAAAGGCGCACGTCGTGAACAACCAGAGCACAGGCCATGGAAATCGGGTTTGGGGGTATGTTTGAGCCATTGAGGGGTTTTAGGGATCGGCTTGGGAAAGATAAAGACGCTGTTTCCTCCCTCTTTCAACGATCCACTAGCCCCCAAAGCCGCCCCAGCAGCGCAAAAACCTCCGGGTCATGCGCCTTCAGCTCCTCCCGCGTGAACGGAAAGAAGTCGTTTCGCGAAAAGAACGCCTCCGAGCACTCGGCGAAGTATTCCTGTGGATTCGTCATCGCATAGGCGCGGTCCATGTGGCTGCGGCCTTCGCTGTCCTTGCGTTCGACGCGTTCATACTTGCCGCTCGCTTTGGCCTTCTCGTAGGCGGCTTTGATCTCCAGATTGCCAAAGCTCATGCGCACCGTGCGGTTGTGATAAGCGTGCGCTAGCTCATGCAGCGCAAAGTTCGGCATACGGCGTGTCTCTTCTTCAAAGATGCGCACGTTGGTGAACTCGACGCCTTTCGCCATCACGGGATCACGTCCATTCTCGCGCAGCCAGCCGCCATCGGGATGAAACTCGGCGCGAGGCCGTGTGTTCGGATACTCAGGATTGATCCACAGCGGCACCTTCTGCAATTCCGCCACCGCCTTCGCCGGAACAACACGCACAATCTCATCAAGTTGCGCCTTGAGAAGAGGAAACGCCTTGGCGAGCGCAGTCGCATCGACCTTCGTGCTCACATGCACCTTCCAGCCCGCGATCCTGCGCTCGTCATGCGACTTCACACTTGTCGCCGCCTGAGAGCGCTTCTCCGCTGCCGCACGGATGGCTGCTTTGGCCTGCATGAGCCGCTCCGGCCAGACAAACTTCGGCGCTTTGGCGGGATCGTAACCTTCGAGATGTCCGGTGAGTCTGGTCGTCGGCTTCGTGTATTTGAGTTCCGTGTCGCCAAACACCTCGCGACAGAGCGCGGCGAGGCCTGGATCATACTCCAACAACTCGGCGCGTGTGTTGACGTGGTTGTGGTCGTGATCGTTTTCGCGGTTGTTGTCGAACCAGCTCTGCACGCCCTCGGCGAAGTATTCGTGATGGTTCACGCTGGCGTATTTGCCCTTCCACAGCCCGGCCTTCATTGCGGCATCAAAGGCGGCCTTCAAACGTTTATCGAAAGTGGCGTCCACATTCGACAAGCCACGCAGGTGGATATTGTGGGCGAACTCGTGGATGAAGATGCACTCAGTCGAGTAGGGATCACCTTCATAAGCCAGCAGGTTCTCCTCTGCGCAGGAGCAAAAAGGGTCCGTGGCGCTGCCTCCCATGCCACGAGCTCGGGCATCGCGGTAGTCTTTGATGGAGATGCCCTCAAAGCCACGCTCCGGCACCTTACCCAACCATGCCCACTCGGGCTGATCCGTGGTGTACTCATCGTACGCTAGAATGCACAGCCTCGATCCACTGGCGATCATCGCCGCCCGCACATCGGGTCGCTTTGCCAGCATCAGGTCAGCGAGGTAAGCAGCCTCCTTCAGCGCATATGGATTCACCTTCGCCGAAGCACAGATCGAATAGCCATGCGCTCGCACGACCTGCGTGTAAAAGGCTGGCACGCCATCCTTCGCCCTCGGATCATAACGAAAGCCCTGCACCGGCACCTTGCTCACGACCTCCGTTTTTTCCTCGCCACCCAAGATGACAAACCGATGCCCCAACGTCGTGCCGATGATGCTGTCCTTCCCCGGCTCGATTTTGCCGTTTGGAACCCGTTTGCCATCCGGCGCGACCCAAAAGACTTCCACAGCCCTATCACCCGCGTTGATGATTTGTAGCTTCGGACGGTCCAAAGCGAGCGCAGCCGTCGAAACGGCAAGAGAGAGGAGTGTGGCGATTTTCATGCGAAGCGGTCCGGTGACATCAAATCGAGCGCCACGGGCGATTTCTCGCCGCTGAGCACATCAGCGACGATTTTGCCCGTCGCGGGGGCGAGACTGAGGCCCATCATCGCGTGGCCTGTGGCGATGGTAAGGTTTTTCCAACGCTGCGTGCGGCCGAGGTAGGGCATGCCATCTGGTGAAACAGGTCGCAGGCCGCTCCAGGGCTTCACGTTGGCGAAATCGCGTTCATTGAAGGCAGGGAAGAACTCAGGAAAGGCCCGGGTGATGCCGCGCACGCGACGCGGCGTGATGGATTCGTCGGTTCCTGCCATTTCCATCGTGCCGCCGACACGCAGCGAGCCATCCATCGGCGTCACGGCGAGCCGCGCTTCTGTGCAGATGCTGCACAGGTCGGGAAGCTGCTTCGGATTCGTCAGCGTGAGGCTGTAGCCTTTGCCCGCCTGCATCGGCAGCTTCAGATCGAGCTCCTTCGCCAGCTCTGCCGACCACACGCCGCTGCACAAAAGCACCTCTTGACCCTCCACTTGACCCTTTGACGTCTTGACGGCGCGAAGCACCTGGTCTTCCACCTCAAAGCCCCGCACATCGGTTTCCCACAGCATCTCGACACCGAGTTTCACCAGCTCCGCTTCGACCGCCGCGATGAAACGTCCAGGTGCGAGGTGGCAATCCTTCGGGAAAAACACGCTGCCACAAACATCCATGGTCACGGCGGGATCGAGCGCGGCGGTGGCTTTTGCATCCAGCACTTCGGCGGGAATGCCGAGTTGGTTTGCCATCGCGGCCATGTGGGCTTCTTCATCGAGCGTCTGCTGCTTCTTGCACAACATGACCAAACCACGCTTCACGAGGCCAAAATCGAGTCCGATCTCCTCATAGCACTGGCGGCTCAGCAGGCTCAAATCGCGCAAAACAGGCGCGGCGGCATCGACACGGCCTTTCGTGGCCGCCTTCCAGAATTCGAGGCCCCAGGTGATCAGATCGAGGTTCAGCCTCGGCTTGATGTAAAACGGCGATTCCGGGTTCCACATCCATTTGAGGCCTAGTTTGACCATGCCAGGCGCAGCGAGCGGGATGAAGTGACTCGGCACAATCATACCCGCATTGCCAAACGAGCATCCATCGCGCTGACGCGGCTTCTTTTCGAGCACGGTAACCTTCATGCCACGCCGGGCGCAATAAAGCGCTGTGCTCAGGCCGATGACGCCCGCGCCGAGGATGGTGACGTGTTTAGGTAGCATAGGCTTTCTAGCCTGTGGGGCTGGAGTTGAAAGAGTCGCTCATGAATGAACACAGGCTAGAAAGCCTATGCCACTCGTCTTGGATGCTTTGGCGGTTTACGCCTGGAATTTTGCCAAGCAGAGACTCGACGCATCGTGCAGGCTCGTTAGCATCGGCACATGGACCAACATTGGACTGACAAAATCGTGATCGTCACCGGCGGTGGCGGTGGAATGGGGCAGGCGGCCGCAAAGCGTTTTGCGGAGGCTGGGGCGAAGACGTTTGTGTTTGGACGCACGCTGGAGTCGCTCCAGGAAAGCGCCGCGCTCTCGCCAAACATCATCCCTGTCGTCTGCGACGTGGCGGATTGTGCCAGCGTGGCTGCCGCGATGGCCGAAGTGCTTAAAACAGGCACGCCGCACGCGCTGATTCACACCGCCGGCATCAACACGCCGGATCGTTTCATGGCGCATGCTGATCCGTCGAGAATCGCCAGCGAGGAAAGCTGGCGGAAGGTCATGGAGATCAATGTCATCGGCGTCGCGAACATGATTCAAGCCGTCGCCAAGCCGATGGCGGCGAACGGTGGTGGCAAGATCGTTGTCGTTTCATCGACGGCCGGGCATGGTTATGATTCCTTCGCTGGCGTACCTTACACGGCCAGCAAGTGGGCTGTGCATGGCATGCTTTTCACCGCTCGCATGCAACTTAACGCACACGGCATCGTCGTCTCCGAATACGCCCCTGGCGAAGCCGACACTCCGCTTGTCAAAAAGCGCCCCGTGCAGCCCTCGGCGAAACACAAGGAAGCCATGATCACCTGCGCCGACTGTGCCGACGCGATGTTCTTCATCGCCAGCCAGCCGCACAGCATGAGTATCGTCCAACTCCCTGCCTACCAGCCCTTCGGTGGCATGCCGCCACAGATTACACTGCCGTGGATGGACGCGTTTGAGATCAAGCCGAAGTGACGTTCACAAGCTCCATCCGTCGCGATACTCCGGCGTCAGCAGCGTGTTCGCTTCGGCATCGTTGGTGAATTCCATAGCGTCGTTGTTCCACTCCAGGCGGGTGCCAGTTCGGCGCACGGCGATCATGCCAAGCAGGCCGATCTCACTCAACGAGCCGCCGTATTCGAAGCTGGAGCCTGCCGGACGATTCTCGCGGATGGCGTTGAGCCAATCGTGCTGGTGATTGCCTTTTGGCACGCGGGGGATAGTCTTCTCCGGCACCTTGAAGTCCTTCATGCTCGCCTCTGGGATCAGGCGCACGCCACCTGCGCCGTGCGAACCGTGCATGATCTTGCCTTTGTCGCCGATCACCACCGCGCCGATGCCGACGACCTTGCGATTGTCCTGCTTCAGCTCTTCCGGCGCAGGAATGCCGAACTCGCCATCATGCCAGATGAGCTTCACCGGTCCGCGAGAGCCCTTCGCGGCGAACTCATAGGTGATCCGCGTGCCCTTCGGATAAAACGCGGCGTGTTTGACCGGATCATAGTCCTTCGTCTCCGCTGTGATCGCCGTGGGCATGCCGAGATCCAGCGCCCAGAACGACGGATCGACGACATGGCAAATCCAGTCGCCGATGCAGCCGCTGCCATACGCCGAAAAGCCGCGCCAGCTAAACGGCACATACGCCGGATGAAACGCCTGCGTCTTCAGCGGTCCCTGCCACAGATCCCAGTCGAGTCCCTGCGGCACCTCGTGCTTCTCCGTCTGGATCGCCTGCTGCTTGCCGATCTGGCAATAGACATCTTTGAACGCATCACATCCCGCGTGAATCTCCGACACGTTGCCGATGGCTCCCGACTGCACCATCTCGACGAAAAGGCGGATACTATCCGACGAATGCCCCTGATTGCCCACCTGCGTGATCACCTTCTTCTCCAGCGCCGCCTTCCGCATCGCCCGCACCTCCGCCACGGTATGCGCCAGCGGCTTTTCACAATACACATGCTTCCCATGGCCAATGGCGGCCAGCACGGCGACCGCATGAGTATGATCCGGTGTCGCGACGAGAACGGCGTCGATCTCGTTGTTCATCGCGTCGAACATCTTGCGGAAATCCGTGAACCTCCGCGCCTTGGGAAACTTCTCGTAGCTCCCTGCCGCACGCCGCTCATCCACATCGCACAGCGCCACGATGTCCTCGCCCGCCATGTCGCCCAAATCTGCCGCGCCGCGTCCACCAACGCCAATCGCAGCGATGCGGAGTTTGTTGGAAGGCATTTGAGCACCTCCCTGCGCACGCACGACATGTGCGGGGACAAACTGAAAACCAAAAGCAGTGGCGGCGGACGTGGAGATAAAGGAGCGGCGTTTCATGGTGGAATTAGAAGGGATGTGAGGCGTGATTCTTTCGGACTTAGCAGTGACAACTGCCGCAGCCTTTGCCTTTCAAAGATGCAAGCTTCCGCTCGATCTCCAACGACGTCGGCGTGATCGCCAAACCGCCGAGCGAGGTGCAGCGATGCTCTCGCGGCATGCTTTCGGACACATGCTTCGCGGCGTCGATAACTTCATCCAGTGGGATCAGCGGGTCATAGCCAGCCAGCGCCATGTTTGCGCAGGAGAGTGCGTTGCTGGCCGCCATCACATTTTTGCCGAGACACGGTGCTTCCACACGGTTCGCGATAGGATCACAAATGAGGCCGAGCATGCTCTGAAACGCCATCGAGGCCGCCGCGATGGCTTGATCTCGTGTGCCACCAGCGAGGGTGACAAGCGCCGCCGCCG
The DNA here is from genome assembly GCA_044355475.1 of Prosthecobacter sp. Classification (GTDB taxonomy): domain Bacteria; phylum Verrucomicrobiota; class Verrucomicrobiia; order Verrucomicrobiales; family Verrucomicrobiaceae; genus Prosthecobacter. The sequence continues at coordinate 715 of JBIKYB010000228.1, read as the reverse complement.
CCATCGAAGCCGCAGAACCGCCTTCGGCCTGACAGCCGCCAACTTCCGCCGCGAAGGTCCAGCGAGTGGCGATGAAGACACCGATCAATCCAGCGGCGAGCATGGCTTTGGCCATTTCCTCCTCGTCTTTGTCCATCGACTCGGCCATGGCGATCACCGCGCCCGGCAAGGCCGCACATGCACCCGCCGTTGGCGCGGCAACGATCACCCCCATGCTGCTTTTCACCTCCATGATGGCGGTGATGTAGAGAATGATGCGGTTCAAGGCTCCGCCATCCAGCAAACGCCCCGCTTCCATCATCTCGGCAAAACGTCCGCTCTGATGATGCAGCACGCGATCCTCGTAACTCGTTCCCGCAATGCCACTGGCGATGGATTTGCGCAGGATGCGCACGATGGCGATCATCTTGTCGATGACTTCGCGCTCGGTGAAGTTGCCGCGAGCCCGCTCATACTCGACTGCGAGCTGCCAGAGAGTCGTGTTTTGGCCGCCATCGTGCTTCAGCATGTCCGCGCAGCTCGTGAAAGGAACCTGGATGTCTTTGCGCGATGGCACGGGAAGCACTGGAGAGAGCCGTTTGACTGAAATGGGCCGGAATAGTTCGGATGGGACGAATGCGGCGGCCTTGACCTGGATGAGCAGTGTTTCGCCGAGGTCGTGCGTGATGCAGACACTCTTGTCTGCCTCTGTGAATGCTGAAATGCAGACAGGAGT
>JBIKYB010000227.1:0-8490 GCA_044355475.1 Prosthecobacter sp. | reverse complement strand
GTCAAGAGTCGTGCGTTAAGTGATGCCGCAACTTCTTGACCCCTTGACCCCTTGACCCCTTGACCCCTTGACCCCTTGACCCCTTGACCCCTTGACCCCTTGACCCCTTGACCCTTTCCATGCTCCGCCTCGCCTTTTTTCTCTGTGCCCTCAGCCCTTCGCTCTTCGCGGCGGCTAAGCCCAACGTCTTGCTCATCTGTGTGGATGACTTGAAGCCGTTGCTGGGCTGCTATGGCGACAAGGTCGTCCAATCGCCGAACATCGACCGCCTCGCGGCGCGGGGCGTGCTGTTTGAGAAGGCGTTTTGCAATCAGGCGGTGTGCTCGCCTTCGCGGAATGCGCTCACGACGGGGCTGCGACCTCAGACACTCGGGATTTATGATCTGCCGACGAACTTCCGCAAAAGTGTACCGGATGCGGTGACTCTGCCGCAGTATTTCAAGGCGAACGGCTACCGCGCCGAGGGGCTGGGAAAGATCTTCCATGTCGGCCATGGCAATGTGAACGACGAGGCCTCGTGGAGCGTGCCGCATTTTAACCCCAAGGCGGGCGGTTACATGTTGAAGGAAAACAGCCCCCCGCCCCCGACGCCAGAGCAGGAAAAACTGAAGAAATCCGCCTCCTGGAAACTGCCGCGTGGCGCTCCGACGGAGAACGCTGATGTGCCGGACAATCGCTACGGCGACGGCATGATCGCCGACGAGGCAATCAAAAGGCTCGAAGCGGCCAAGGCGAAGCCGGACGAGCCGTTTTTCCTCGCCGTTGGCTTTTTGAAGCCGCATCTGCCGTTCATCGCGCCGAAGAAGTACTGGGAACTCTACAATCCCGCGAGCTTCAAGCTGCCTGAGTGGCAAAAGGCACCGGAAGGAGCACCGGAGTTCGCACCGAGTTCGTGGGGCGAGCTGCGACAATACAAAGACATGCCGGACAAAGGCCCGGTGACGACGGAGCAGACCATCCACCTCATCCATGGTTACTATGCGGCCACGAGCTACATGGACGCGCAGCTCGGCAAGGTGCTGGACGCGCTGGAGGCGAGCGGTCTGGCTGAAAACACGATCATCGTGCTGTGGGGCGACCACGGCTGGCACCTCGGCGACCACGGCATGTGGTGCAAGCACACGAATTACGAGCAGGCAGCACGCATTCCAGTCATCATCGCTGCGCCTGGTGTGAAAGGAGGACAGCGCACGCAGGCGCTCGTGGAGACGGTGGACATCTACCCCACACTTGCCGAACTCGCTTCCCTGCCTGCTCCCGCAAAGCTCGACGGGCGCAGTTTCGCCTCTGTTTTGACGAATCCGGCCGCCAGCACGCGCGATCATGCCATCCATGTCTATCCACGCGGTGAGGGATTGGTTGGTCGTGCCATCCGCACTCAGCGGCATCGTCTTGTGGAATGGAAAAAGCCAGGAGAGGCCCCCGAATCGGCGATCCTCGAACTCTACGACTACGAGGCTGATCCCGCTGAAACCAAGAACCTCGCTGCGGAGCAGGCCGAAGTCGTCGCGGAACTGCGCAAGCTGCTCGCCACACATCCTGAAGCCAGGCCGCAGATTTCCAACAAGCCCGAGACGAAGAAAGCCGAAACCAAGAAGAGCTCGAAACAAGATCGTGGGGCTGCGTTTGATAAACGAGACACGAACAAGGACGGCCAGCTCACCCAAGAGGAGTTTCTCGTCAAACAACCGGACCCCGAAGAGGCACCGAAACGCTTCCCGATCTTCGACAAAGACGGCAACGGCACCCTGAGCCGCGAGGAATACATCAAGGGCGGGAAGTAGTCATCCTCAGCCGCCCTGCACTGGGGGCATGACCGCGACTTCACCGCCGTCGTGCAGCAGTGCATCGCGCTTCACATAGGTTTGATCGAGGGCGAGGAGCAGGCTGTTTTGCCAGTCGCGCAGCTTGGGCCAGCGGGATTCGATTTGAGCGAGAAGATCCGCCATCGTGCTGCCTGCGGGGAGTTCGAGCACGATTTCATCGCTGCCGGTGATGTCACGCAGGACAGAAAAAAACAGCACGCGCAGCTTCATGACGGCTTGTTCGGGTTCAGGATGCCGATGCAGGGCAGATTGCGGAAGCGGCCCATGTAATCCATGCCGTAACCGACGACGAACTCGTCGTCGATCTCGAAGCCGGCGTCTTCGAGCGCTACCTCTCGCAGGCGCTGGCGGCGTTTGCTGAGCAGGACGCAGGTGCGCAGCGAAGCAGGCTGCTGGGCGAGGATGCGTTCGGAGATCACGCTGAGCGTGAGGCCGGTGTCGAGAATGTCATCGAGCAGGAGCACGTCTTGATCGCGCAGATCGACGCCTGCGGGCCAGTTCACCTTCACCTCGCCCGTGGTGGCAGTGCCACCCTGGTAGCTGCTGGCGCTGAGGGTGTGCAGGCGCACGGGCAGTTCGAGCGCACGCAAAAGATCCGCCACAAAAAACAGGCCGCCATCCATCAGCGCCACGACGGTGACGACCTTGCCTGCCAGCTCCGCATTCAAGCGCACGGCCATCTCGCGCACACGGGCGTGGATTACCTCCGGTGTGAGCAGGATGCGTTCGAGATCGTGAATGACTCCGGTGACCGGGGATGACATGAGACAAAAGAGGGCGTAAAAGGCCAAAGCTGACGTAGCGGAGGCCGCACGGCACACGTTTCTTGTAACCCGAATGAATCCCACTGACAAACCGAACCTGCCCGACCTGCGCGTGAGTTACGACCAGGGCGAACTCGACGAGCACAGCGCCCCAGCCGATCCGGTGGAGTTGTTCACGCATTGGATCAATGACGCCCTCGCTCACAAGCTGCCGGAGCCGAATGCCATGAGTCTGGCCACGAACGGTCTCGACGGCACGCCCACGGTGCGCACGGTGCTTTTGAAGGGCATCGACGAGCGCGGTTTTCATTTTTACACGAACTACGAGAGCCGGAAGGGCAAAGAGATCGCTGCTGATGCGCGTGCTGCCGCCTGCTTCCTGTGGACGGACCGTCATCATCAGGTCTGCCTGAAGGGCGTGATTTCAAAGCTCGATCACGCTGATGCAGAGCAGTATTTCGCCAGCCGCCCCTACGGACATCAAATCGGCGCGTGGGTGTCGGATCAGAGCGTGGTGATCCCCGCTCGCGAGTGGCTGGAGCAGCGCGATGCCGAGCTGAAGGCGAAGTATCCTGAAGGCCAGGTGCCCTGCCCGCCACACTGGGGTGGTTACACGCTGCTACCGGACGAAATCGAGTTTTGGCAGGGCCGTGTGAGCCGTTTGCATGATCGCATCCGCTACCGCAAAGAGGGCCGGGAGTGGGTGAAGGTGCGTTTGAGCCCGTGAGCGGCTGATTCACATGCCAACGGTGGGGCCTTCCTCAGCCCAAGGCAAAGCCCCAGCGCCATTTGGTTAAGACTCTTCAATCACCACCCGTCTTCGCAGAAACCGGAGATAATCCGCGCCTTACATTCTCCTTACAATCTGCTCACAAGCGTCTGACGCATTGTTTTGGGCGCTTGCCATACTGACAATAGATCAAGGACGGACGACTTCGGTTACTCTTCTGCGATCACCCCTTTCTCAACGTGTTGTTATCCTTCTGGCTGTTGGAAACTCGCATGAATCCCCAGGGCGGACCCCAAAAGTCCGCCCTGGCTCTTTTTATGGTTTTTATAAATTTTAGATGACCGGATAGATCGCGAGGCTAAATTATCCGCCTCGCGCATGATCCAACGCCGCTCCACGATCCTGTTCATCATTCTGGTGGTCCTCCCACTGGCGCTGCTGGCGTGGCTGGGCACCTACCTGATCCGTGACGCGGAAAAACGCACCGACGCCTCCATGCAAGCCGTTCTGGCCGAGCGACTTAGCTCCGCCGACAACCACCTGCTGCATGACATGCGCCAGCTCACGGACCGCCTCGACGATTGGGGTGCGAAGAGCGTCGGCTCCGCGCGGCTGATGTCCGAAAGGCTGGCTACCCACCCATGGATCGCCCAAACGTGGGCCAAGGCAGGCACAGGAGGCCAACTGGACATCTTTGCCGGAAAAGCACCGTACGAGCCCGGGCAGGCTTTCAACGCGGAGGAAAGAATCGAGGCCATCCGCAGCGCCACCCGGCAGCCTGAGACGGAACTTCCGTTCTCCATCGACGAAGGTGGCCCGCCGTTTCAACGCTTCAGTTCACCTGGAACGTCCGCCGCCATGCTGCCACGCACCACGGCTTGGTTCACCTATTTGAAAATCTTCGGCTATCACATCGATGACCGACCAGAGGCTGAAACTGTTCAGTCCTGGAGCGGCTGGCATGTGGGCGACTCCACCTTCATCTACTGGCATCGTTTTGCCGACGGCGGCCTGAGTTGTGCCCTGATGAACCCGCAAGCGCTCATGAAGGCCTTGTTTCTGCGACAGCCACAGCCTGGCCTAGCCGCGCCACCGGGACGCATGATGCTCACCACGGTGCGTGGGATTCCCCTGCATGAGTGGGGCAAGCGTCTCCCAGGCTCTGAGCGCCCGCCCGCAGCCCACCGCGCCTGCTCCGAGCCGCTCTCGCAGTGGGAACTGGCCTACACCCCCGCCAATGAGGAATTCCCCAAACCGTATCTCTTTCCCATTTTGCTCGGCGTAGGCTCAGGCATCATTCTTGTGTTCGTCGTGGGCTGGCTGTATTTCCACGAGAGCGCCCGGGAGATCCGCGTGGCGCAGCAGCGTGTCACCTTCGTCAACCAAATCTCCCATGAGCTGAAAACGCCGCTCACCAACATCCGCCTGTACGCCGAGATGGCCGCTCAACGCGCCGAGTCGCAGGGAGATGCCATCGCGAAGCGCCAGCTCGGTGTCGTCGAGGCAGAGACCTCGCGACTGCACCGCCTGATCCAAAACGTGCTCAATTACGCCCGCCAGCAGCGCGACAAGCTCACCATCCAGCCCAACGCCCTCGTGCTGGATGAGCTGGTGGACCGCACCATTGAGTTCTGGAAGCCGCTGCTCGAAACCAAGGGCTTCGAGATCGCCTCGTCGCTCAATGGCCCCTCCTCCATCCAGGCAGACGCGGACGCCATCGAGCAGATCCTGGGCAATCTCATCTCCAACGTGGACAAGTATGCCAACGTCGGAAAGTGGATCGGCATCCGCACCGAGCACGACGAGAACAGCACGCGCATCATCGTGGAAGACCACGGTCCAGGCATCCCCTCGGGCAAGCGCCGCACCGTGTTCGAGCCGTTTGAGCGTCTGCGCTCCGACCTCGCCGAAGGTGTCAGCGGCACCGGCATTGGATTGACCATCTCACGCGAACTGGCACAATTGCACGGCGGCACTCTCACCGTCTGCCCCCAGTATCGCGACGGCGCGCGTTTCATTCTCACCCTCCCCAACCAGCCATGACCAAGATTCTCATTGCCGAAGACGACGACCACACCCGCGACGCCCTGCGCGAGGTGCTCACCATGGAAGGCCACGAAGTCATCGCCGCCAGCGACGGACTCCAAGCGGTGGACTTTTTCCGCGCCGAAAGCCCAGATTTCGTCTGCCTCGACGTCATGATGCCCGGCCTCAACGGCTATGAGGTCTGCCGCCAGATCCGCAAGCAGGACGAAAAAGTGCCCATCCTCTTCCTCACCGCCAAGGCCGAAGAGATAGACACCGTACTCGGCCTTGAACTCGGCGCGGACGACTACATGACCAAACCCTTTGGCGTGAAGGAGATCATCGCCCGCATCCGCGCCATCCTGCGCCGCACCGCCATGCGCAGTGGCGCAGGGACCAAGGACGCAGAAGAGACCTTCACCATGGACGACCTACGCATCGTGCCCGCCGAACTGCGCGCCTACCGGGACAAGCAGGAAATTCAACTCAGTCCGCGAGATGTGAAGCTCCTGCGCCTCCTCCATGACCGCCGAGGCAAGGTCATCAATCGCAATACCCTCGCCGACGAGGTCTGGGGCGTCGATTTCTTCCCCGAGAGCCGCGCCCTCGACCAGCACATCTCCCAGCTTCGCAAACGCGTCGAAAAAGACCCCTCCCAGCCGCGCATCATCCGCACCGTGCATGGAGCGGGTTATCGCTATGAATGACGTTGGGGATTCCCGGCGTAGAGTGACGCCTCATTCGCCCTTCGGATTTACTCATTCGTCATTCTTCCCCCATGCTCACCTTCGACGCTCACCTCGACCTCAGTCTCAACGCCCTCGGCGGTTTTAACCGCGACCTCCGTCTCCCCGTTCATGAGATCCGACGCCGAGAGGCCGGTATGACTGGGAAAGGCCGCGCTGCTGGCACCACCGCCTTTCCCGAAATGCGCCGTGGCAAAGTCGGTCTCTGCGTCGCCACCCAGCTCGCTGGATGCATGCCGGGAGTCTCGCCGATCGCGAACTGGATGTCGCCCGAGCAAGCCTGGGCCGAAACACAGGGCCAGCTCTCTTGGTATCGCGCCATGGAGGAGGACGGCCAGCTCCGCCAGATCACCAACCTGCTCGAACTCGATGAAATGATCGCTCTCTGGAGTGACGACAGCATTCCCGATGACGAAAAAGCCATCGGCTACATCCTCAGCCTCGAAGGGGCCGACTCCATTCGCAGCGTCGGCCATCTCGAAGACGCCTGGGCGCAGGGACTCCGCGCCATGGGCCCCGCGCACTACGGCGTCTGCCGTTACGCCCTCGGTCACGATCAAGTCGGCCCGCTGCGTCCCGGTGGCAAAGAACTCATCCAGGAAATGGACCGCCTCGGCATGATCCTCGACGTCACTCATTTAAGTGACGAATGCTTCTGGCAGGCGCTCGACATCCACCACGGCACCGTCTGGGCCAGCCACAGCAACTGCCGCGCTCTCGTGCCCGATCTGCGCCAGTTCAGCGATGATCAAATCAAGGCTCTCATCAAACGCGGAGGCGTCATGGGGGCCGCCCTTGATGCCTGGATGATGGTCCCCGGCTGGACTCGTGGCCAAACCACGCCTCAAGAGGTCGGCCTCAAACTCGAAGTCATCTGCGACCACATCGACCACGTCTGCCAACTCGCCGGCAACGCCCTGCACAGCGGCATCGGCACGGATCTCGACGGCGGCTACGGCACCGAACAAACCCCCGAAGACCTCGACACCATCGCCGACCTCGCCCGCATCCCCGGCATGCTCGAAAAACGCGGTTACAAGCCCGAAGACATCGCCAACATCATGCACGGCAACTTCCTCCGCCTCATCCGCGAGGCCTGGGCCGAATAACAGAGCGCGAATGCTCTCATCCGCCCGATCCAAGGCGTGGCTGACAGCAAATGGGGGCAGAAAAATAGAGCCGGATTGGTTTCTAAAATTTGCTACCCCCATTTGCTGTCAGCCGTATTTTCTCAAGCGATCTGTTCCTGGATAACCAAACAAAGCCAATTCTCCCCACTCGCTTGAAACATGCCCGCTGCCAGCTCAGCCCCCGCCGACACCGTCGTGCTCATTCATGGACTTGGGCGAACGCCGCGCAGCATGTGGGTCGTGGGAGCGTGGCTGAGGTTTTGCGGGTATCGCGTGCGATTCATCGGCTATCCCTCACGCAGTGTTTCGATTGCGGAGGCGGTGGAGCGGCACATTGAGCCGGGATTGGCGGAACTGGAGCTGGAAGCGGGTTCGCGGGTGCATTTTGTGACGCATTCACTCGGCGGCATCGTGTTTCGGGCCTGGGCGGCGCGGCGTGATCCGGCGTTTCCACTGGGACGAGCCGTTTTGCTTGTGCCGCCGAACCAGGGCAGTGAGATCATCGACATGGTGAGGCCGCTGGGCTGGCCGCGCTGGGTGCTAGGGCCGGTGGTGGATGAACTGGGCACGGAGCCGCACCACACGCCCAAGGCGCTCGGCCCGCTGCCGCCTGAAACTGGCGTGCTGATGGGAAACAAGGGCACGCTGCGCTTGTTCGGCCATGTATTGGGCGAGGAGCATGATGGAATCGTTTCCACCCAAGGCGGGCAGGTTGAAGGGCAGGCGGATTTTACCGTGTTGCCGGTGAATCATCTCACGGTGCTGTTCAGACCGATCGTGATGCGCACCGTGCGGCGCTTTTTGCGCACGGGCCGGTTTGCGGGGTAAAATCAGGCCGTCGGAGCCGGAGCGCCGCCGAAGAAGTGCGTCAGCGCCTCCATCATACCCTCGCTAGCGGGGCGCGTGGCGATGAAGCCGCCATAGGATTGCACGATCTGCTTCACAGGATTGAGTGCATTGACCGGGCAGGCGATCATGCGGGCGTGGCGCGGGTCGAGCATGCTGAGGTCGTTGAAATTGTCGCCAGCAGCGAAGCAGGCAGACGCATCAAGGCCAAGCAGGCGCGCCAGCTCGCTCAGCGCAGTGCCTTTGCTATAACCGCTGTGGGAGAAGCGCAGGTAGATGCCGTTGCGATGGTAGCCAATGTCTGGGAACTGCCGAGCATGCGAGTCGATGTAGGCGCAGATGCCGTCGAGTTCGGCATCCGTGGTGCCGACGATGCCCATCTCTCCCTCGCCACCCGAGATGAAGGAAGCGTGCGTCTGCGTC
>JBIKYB010000225.1:0-8520 GCA_044355475.1 Prosthecobacter sp. | reverse complement strand
CATGGATCATGCTGAGCCTGAAGCGCCCCGCCGCAATCGAGAAATGAATGGCAACCAAGGCTCAGTGAGCGCGTCGCTGCAAGAGGTGATGAGAAACTTCCTTGCCGGAGCCGATCTCTTCTGATTGCATGACCGGATGAATCCGCCTCCTGACTTCCTTTCCCGCCGCGACGCCTTGAAAGCCACCATGGCCTCTGTGGGACTCAGTTCCCTCGCCTTTGAGCCTGCCAAGGCTGCACCTTCGGTGCCGGACGTACGACGTGGCTCGACGAAGAAGTATGACATGCTCAAGTCGATCAACCTCTGGGCGTTTCCGTATCCGGAGCGCATGACGCTGCGGGAGTGCCTGCAACTCGCGAAGGACGCCGGATTCGACGGCATCGAGCTAAACTACGATCTCGACAACGATCTCTCGCCGAAGCACGGCACGGCGGATTACGTCAAAATTCGCAAGATGGCCGACGAGATCGGCATTCAGATCAGCGGGCTGTGCTCTTTCCTGTTTTGGCCGTATCCGCTGACGAGCAATGATCCCGCGAAACGCGCTCAGGGCATGGAACTGGCCGACAAGATTGCGCAATGTGCGCATGACCTCGGCGTGGAGAATGTGCTCGTTGTGCCGGGCGCGGTTCACATCCCGTGGCGCACGGATCACGAGCCGGTGGCGAACGATGTGTGTGATCAGCGTGCCCGCGAGGCTGTGGGGCAGCTCGCGAAGCAGGCGGAGAAGCTGAAAGTCTGCCTCAACATCGAAAATATCTTCTTCAACGGCTACCTCATGACGCCGATGGAGATGAATGCCTTCGTGGACGGTTTCGGCAGCGAGCATGTGCGCGTGCATTTCGACACGGGTAACATCAGCATGTTCCAGTTTCCCGAGCACTGGGCCAAGGTGCTTGGCAACCGTACGAAAAACGTCCACCTGAAGGAGTTCACCAAAAAAGGCACCGATTTCAGTCTCGAAACCTTCCGCCCGTTGCTCGACGGTACCACGAACTGGCCTGCGGTGACTGATGCGCTCGCCGACACTGGCTATAAAGGCTTCCTGACCTTCGAATACTTCCACCCGTATTCGCATTATCCTGAGGCGCTGATCTGGCAGACCTCGGACTCGATGGATCGCATCCTCGGTCGCAAATCATGAGCTGGGAGGTCATCACGCTGTTGTTCTTCGCCGGTTTGAGCGCCGGATTCATCGACGCCATTGCGGGCGGTGGTGGTTTGATCTCGGTGCCGGCGCTGCTGTGGGCCGGATTGACGCCGCAGATGGCGCTCGGCACGAACAAAATGCAGTCCACCTGGGGCACGCTGATGGCCGTGCGGAAGTATGCGAAGGCGGGCCTCGTCTCCTGGCATCAGGTGCGGCTCACGGTGCTCGTCACGTTTGTCTTTGCCTGCTTCGGCACCTGGACGGTCACGCAGGTGAGCAATGAGGTGCTGAAAAAGATCGTGCCGTGGATGCTGCTGGGCATCGCGGTGTATGTGTTGCTCAGTCCCGGGCTGGGGAAGACAGCGGCGAAGGCCAGATTGAGTTTGGTGGCCTTTGCTTGTCTCGCAGGAAGCGTGCTGGGCTTTTATGATGGCTTCTTTGGTCCCGGCACCGGCACGTTTTGGACGATGGCCTGCATCTCGCTGCTTGGCCTGGAACTCACACGTGCCACCGCTTTCACAAAGGTGGTCAACCTCACGAGCAACATGGCGTCGCTGTTGGTCTTCGTGATTTCGGACCGCGTGCATTATCCCATCGCGTTTGCCATGATCGCCGGCCAGCTCATCGGCGGTCGTCTCGGTGCCTCGATGGCGATTCGGCATGGCGCGCCGTTCATTCGTGTCATTTTCATCACCGTGGTCTTCGCGATGGTGATCAAACTGTTGTGGGATCAATTTAGCGCACGGTGCTGATTTGTGGCGTCCGGCATGATTATGCAGGCCGTATTTGCCTCACTCTCCCACATGCCTATGATCGCCTCTCCCATGCCAACCGTTCAGTCCACCGCTAAGGGTCGCCAGTTTCCCAAGTTCGACCTGTCCCGCCTTCTCGGCACCGTTTTCAAACCTACTTTTGGTCGCAAGATATGCATCCTCATCGACCTGCCAGATCTCGCCGAGGCTAAAGATCACGCCTTCTTGAAAAACCCGGCGCGGGCCGTGCAACGTCAGGCTTACGAGAACTTTCATCTAGGCCTCAAGAACGGCGTTGCAGACGAGCTGGTGCTCAAAGGTTGCGAAATGTATGCCTACACGCAGACGACTGGCAGCAATCTCGATCTGCCTGATCTCTGTGTCGATATGAGCGGCAAAGAGCTGAGTCTCGAAGGCGACATCTATCCGAACTACGACATCATTCTCTGCATCTCCACCTTCAGCGCCACTGCCCCGCTGACGGCCTTCGCGAAACAGTATGGCTTCCGAGGAGCCACGCTGCATGGCGTGAATGATGTGATCCTCAATTCTGGTCTCGCCGTCGATTATGAAGACGTCAGTGTGGATGCTGAGAAGCTGCGCCGTGCCATGACGCGTGCGGATTGGGTGGAGATTGACTTCACCGTCGAAAACGGTCCCGACATGACCGTGCGTCTCGAATTGAACCAGCAGGAAGCGCAGAAGAGCCACGGCCTCTGCCAAGGCGACACGCCTGACATCGCGAATCTGCCTGCGGGCGAGGTCTATTTCGTGCCCACTGGCGCGGAAGGCACCTTCCCGCTCAAATACGAAGACGGCACGCTCGGCAAACTCACCGTGACAGGTGGATGCATCATCAAGGCGGAGCTGATCGCTGGCAAACAAAGCACCATCGACGAGCACAACGCCAAACTCGCTGACGATCCGATGACCGGCGTGCTGGGCGAGCTTGGATTCGGCACGCAGGTGCTTCCCGTGTCCGGCGCGGACATCCAGGACGAAAAAGTGCTCGGCACCTGCCACCTCGCCACCGGTCGGGACGATCATCTCGGTGGCCACATCACGCCGCAGAAGTTCAAGCGCCATCAAAACGCCACGCACGACGACATCCTCTTCGCGCCACACAAGACGCCGAACTTTGACATCAAGCAGACGCGCATGTTCCGCGATGGCAAGATCACCGTCCTCAACGAGCACTTCCAGCCCTCGAAATACTTGCTGGATGCTCTGGCGGCGGAATAAGAAGCACGCCTGATGAACATCTACGAAACCCGTCGCCTGCTCGACGAATACCTGTTGTTTCACTATGGCGCTTCAAACGAGGTGCTGCCTTGGGAGCATGGGCCGCGTGAGGCGTTGGGGTTTCCGGTGCGGACGGTGATGGAGTTGATCGATCTGCAGCGTACGCCTTGTGAAGCTGTGGCGCTGGATTTGGGATGTGCTGTCGGGCGGTCGAGCTTTGAGTTGGCGAATTTTGGTGTGAGCGTGTTGGGCATCGACTACTCGCAGAGCTTTGTCGATGCGGCGGCGGCATTGGCGCGTGATGGCAGCATGGAATACGAGCGCGTCGATGAAGGCAGCGCGAGGACGGCGCTGGTGGCAAAAGTGCCGGAAAATCTGCGACGAGATCGCGTGCGCTTCGAGCAGGGAGACGCGATGAACCTTCGCAGTGATCTCGGCGACTACGACATCGTGCATGCGGCGAATTTGCTGTGCCGTTTGACCGATCCGCTGAAGCTGATCGAGCGGCTGCCGAGCTTGGTGAGGCCCGGAGGGCAGCTTTTGCTGACGACGCCCTGCACCTGGCTGGAGGAGTTCACGCCGCGTGGCAACTGGCCGCAGGGTTCGACGCGGGAATGGCTCACGTCACTTCTGGAGCCGCATTTCGACCTGTCGAAGACCTGTGACATGCCGTTTCTGATCCGTGAGCATGCGAGGAAGTATCAGTGGAGCGTGGCGCTGGGGATGCGGTGGCGGAGGAAGGTGTAGAATCGTCTTTTGCGCTTTCCAACAACGCTGAAACGAGTGTCATTACCGGCATGAATGCTGAGCTAGCCCGAAAACTGATCGCCGCGCATGGATCGCCGCTGTTTGCCTATGATCTGGATGCGGTGGCGCGGCGCACGGCCGAATTGCAGGCAGGTTTGCCAGAGGGAGCGCGGTTGTATTACTCGTTCAAGGCGAACCCGCTGCCTTCCATCGCGCGTGAGCTGCGTCTAGCGGGGGTGCGGGCGGAAATCACCTCGGCAGGCGAGTTGATGGCGGCGCAGAACGCGGGTTTCGAGGCTGAGATCGTGCTGGGCGGACCTGGGAAGACGGAGAAGGTGATTGAGACGGCATTGAGCCAAGGCGTGCGGATGTTTTCGTGCGAGTCGTTCACCGATGCGGCGCGGATTTCCCAACTGGCGCAGCAGGCTGGCGTGGAAGTGAGCGTGATGCTGCGAGTGAACCCTGCGCAGGCTCCTGACGCGAGACTGGCGATGAGCGGGGTGGAGAGCCAGTTTGGGTTTGATGAGGCGCTGCTGCTGGCCGCAGGCGCGGCTGAGCGCTTGAAGCTGCCCGGTTTGAAACTCTGCGGCGTGCATGTGTACTTCGGCACGCAGGTGGCCTCGGTGGAGGCGCTGGCGAAGAACACGCAGTGCGCGCTGGAGACCGCGGTGCGTGTTTCGGAGGCCGTGGGTTTTGAATGCGAGGTGATCAATGCTGGCGGTGGGTTTCCATGGCCGTATGCGAGCGATGCCGCCGCGCCGGATTTAAGCGGCTTGCGCGAGGCTTTGGACGCGGTGTGGAAGGCTTCGCCGCTGCATGGAAAGGCGCGGCTTTGCTTTGAATCTGGTCGCTATTTGAGCGCGAGCTCCGGGACACTGCTCACCACGGTGCTGGATGTGAAGCAGGCAGGGAAGAAGACCTTTGTGGTGTTGGACACGGGGATTCATCACCTGGGAGGCATGTCGGGCCTCGGGCGCATCCCGCGCGCGGCGATCACGCTGCAAAACCTCACGGCACAGCGTGAGGGCGAGATCGTTGTGGATGTGGTGGGGCCGCTGTGCAGCCCGCTGGACAGTCTGGCCCGTGGGCAGAAAATGGCCCCCGTCGAGGTGGGGGATGTGCTGGCGGCGCCGAACGTGGGCGCGTATGGCCTGACGGCGAGCCTGCTGGGCTTCCTGAGCCATGAAACACCCGCCGAAGTGGCGTACCGCGGCGCGGAGGAGGTGGAAACCTGGCATCTGCCCTGCTGGCACACGAACTTGCGCGGGCTGTGAACCTTTGTTATGGCCCCAGAGTCATGACCCCCACTGATCTCGCCCCCAAACTCCAGGAAATCCTCCGCCCGCGCCTGCGCTTCCTCAAGGAAGGTGACGCAGTGCCCATGGACGAGGATTTGGGCAAGCTGGGCCTAGACTCAATGGCATCGATCGACCTGTTGATGGACATCGAAAGCCAGCTCGGCGTGCAGATTCCCGATGAGATGATGACGGTGGACACGTTTGCGACCGGCAATCATCTGCTGGCGGTGATTGAGAAGCTGGTGTGACTTTTTCAGAGCCGCCTGAAGGCGGGACTACAGTGCGGTTTGAAGTTGTGATGAAGATAATCACAAGCCCCAGTCGCCTTCGGCGATGACGGTGCGCTTTGGTAGCTCTTTGAGCGTGCCGGGGATGCCGAAGCAGTGGCAGACCTGCTCCAGGCGCTGATGCAACACGGGAGCGTCGTCCCAGGCGGAGTCGCCAGGAAAAGCAGCCAGGGAGAGCAGCCGCTCACGGCCTAGCAGGGACGGCTTGCGCACCAGCTCTCCAACGAGGGCATGCAGTTCCTCGTTCGTGGCAGCCGTCGTGAAGTGGTCGATCTCCATGCAAGCAGGAAGACCTCGAATGCGCTTCGGGGTGAGAAAAAGGTAGCTGGAGAGGCGGCCTGCTTGATTCATGACACCGATGAACTCGTGCCTGCGCATGGGCGAGGCGGCAAACCAGCGCAGATACTCGGGCGTGATCCATTTTTCGATGCCGTGGGAAGACATGCAGGAGGCAGCGACGCTTTGAACCTCCGCTGGATCGCGGGTGATGCGGAGTCCTGGCGGCAAAACGGGCCAAGCACGGCCTGGGAGCATTTTTGCCAGAAAACCGAGCGGCACGAAACGCCGCTGGATGTCCGTCTGGCAGTGCCAGCCGCCGCGCTGAAGTATGTCCCTCACCTTGGGGGTGGGCGTGGTGTCGGCGATGAGCGTGTCGGCAGCCAGTCGCCGAAACTTCACAAGCATGGGCAGACTCGCGTTGCGATGGGGCTCATCCACGCGCCAAGTAGAGGCGATGACGGCAGAGGTTGGCCGCCCGTTCACCGCGTAGCAGGTGGGAATGAGACCGAGAAAGCCGACGATGCGGCTCTCGTGCCGCAGCACCCAGCCTCGTTCGCTTCGCAGGCTGGCAAAAGGATTGTCATTCCACCAGTGGACCAGCCGTCTGTCCCAGGTTTCGGCACTCATCGGCCTGGGTTCTGTGGCGACCAGCCAGGGGATGAGTTCGGCGCGTGCCTGCGGCGTGTCTTGATAATCCTCGATCTGGCAGGCGGGCATGAGGCGCGGAAGATGGTGCGCGGAGAGGGATTCGAACCCCCGATTCCAAAACTCCCCGCTCGGCGGATAATGAATCCCCCATTTCACTAGTCAAACGCGAATCTCAATGTCATTGACTGTTATCCGTGTTAGTCTTAGTTATTGTCTTAGACGTTTATGGCCTGCATCTGGAAGCACCCTCAAAGCCGCTATTGGTTCGCCCGGTTTCTCGACAAGGACGGGCGCTATCGCAATGCATCCACCAAGAGCACGGATCGAAAGACGGCCCTCAAGCTCGCGGAAGAATTCGAGACTGTCGCCAAGGCTAGGCGCACCGCCACGCAATGCCGCCGCGTGATCTCCCGACTGCATGCCGAAATCACGGGCGAGGTTCTCCCGAGTTCTTCCGTTCGTGCATTCGTCAAAAACTGGCTCAATGAGAAAGCAGGCACCGCCAAGGCCACGCAGGATTTTTATTCGAGCAGCACGGCAAGGTTTCTCGCCCACCTTGGCCCGCTTGCCGAAGATGAGCTTTCGATGATCTCAAAAGAGCATCTGGTTGCCTTTCGGAATGCCCTCATGGCCCGCCTGTCTCCGAAGGCCACGAATCACTATCTCAAGGTCGTGAAGATGCTGTTCCGTGCTGCCAAGCGTGACGGCTACCTCGTGGATGACCCTTCGGAATTTGTCGAAACAGTGAAGGACAAAGGCCACGACAGGAAGCGCCGCCGTCCCTTCACCCTCGATCAAATCCGCGCCGTGCTTGCCGTGGCCGATGAGGAATGGCGCTCCATGATCTTGTGCGGACTCTACACCGGCCAGCGCATCGGAGACATTGCCCGCCTCACATGGGCAAACGTGGATCTCGAAAGGGGGCAAATCAAACTCACCACCCGAAAGACTGGCGCGGTTCTCATGATTCCGATGGCGGCACCGCTCAAGGAACATTTGGACACGTTGCCCACGCCGGACGCTCGTCCGGAACTTGCCCCACTGCATCCTCGCGCCTTCGCGATTGTCACTCAACAGGGTAGGAGTGGCACCCTGTCCAATCAGTTCGCCGATCTCCTCGCCGCCGCTGGCCTTCGTGAGAAGAAGCCGCACCGCGTCACATCGGGCGAAGGCCGCGACGGTCGTCGAGAGTCGGAGATGCTGTCCTTCCACAGCCTGCGGCATTCAGCCGTCACGCTTCTTAAAGAGGCGGGCATTCCCGCAGCCGTTGTGCAAAAGCTCATTGGCCACGAGTCAGCGCAAATGTCCGAACTCTACACCACCGTAGGAGAGGAAGCGCTCGTCAAAGCCGCTGCCGCGTTTCCCGTGCTGTGATGGCCGCGCCGATTGGCGAATTTTATCCGGCCTCAGAACCCATTCCGTGGCGCTGGCTTGCTGGCAGCCATGATGCTCCTTTTTCCTTTACCCTCCTCCACTGCTCCACAGCAACACGCAGCGCCTTTTTTCAGGTGTGATAGCTCTCTCGCTCTTGGCTGAACTCTCGTATAGCCGCCGCTGTTCCTACTTTTGGCGTTGCCACTTTTTTTGATACTACCGCCCC
This sequence comes from Prosthecobacter sp., assembly GCA_044355475.1. Classification (GTDB taxonomy): domain Bacteria; phylum Verrucomicrobiota; class Verrucomicrobiia; order Verrucomicrobiales; family Verrucomicrobiaceae; genus Prosthecobacter. Next base: position 517 of record JBIKYB010000225.1, on the reverse strand, counting down.
GCAAGCTGCTGATTGCCGCCCTTCACTTCTTCCCGGCCATGATTGCAGAGATTCTTTCCATCTCTCCCGCCCGCCGCTCAGAATCGCCCCTCACGCCGCCAGCGCCGCTTTCACACGTTGCACCGTGCTTGCTCCCTTGCCGGTGATCTTGGCCGCGTTGCGCACGCTCTGGCCTGCCTTCAAGGCGCGGGCAATGTCCGCGTGCTTCGCCACGAGTTCCCTGTCATCGAGACTCGTTCCCTCTGGCCTGCCCAGCTTAACCCCCTTGCGCCGTGCTTCATCCAGTCCGCTCTTGATGCGCTCCACGAGAGTTTCCTTCTCCGCTCGCGCCATCTCCGCCAGCAAGGCCAGCATGATAGCCGCTGCCGGATTGCGCTTCCCGCTCGCCATCAGGGTTTCAATGCTGTGAGCGTGCCAGTAGAGCGAAACGCCGCACTGCTCCAAAGTCTCCACGAAGGCATGCGCCACGCTTGGCCGACGTGCCACGCGGGAAATCTCATGCACCAGCACCTTCTTG
>JBIKYB010000283.1:0-6488 GCA_044355475.1 Prosthecobacter sp. | reverse complement strand
TACTTGCCGAAGCCGCTCTGCCACAGTTCCAAGGCCCAGTATCCGGCCAACGCCGCATCTCCCCGGCGAATGGCCTTCTGCATGGCGGAGGACACCTCGCTGAAGTTGTAATGACGAATCGTGCGCAATTGCATGGGGTTGGCGGGAAAGAGATCTGGGAGGTCCATGAATGGAGGCCTCGTCACCGTGACTTCGGGATTCCATCCGTTTGCATCACCAAATGATGCCGTGAGGTTTGAGTAGGTCGCAGGGTTTGGAAGGTGCCGTGAGGTGCGTCATCCAAGTGCGATGCTCTGACGGCGCGATGCGCTCATCGAGACGCGGTCCTGGCTCTTGTAGTCACCGAAGTCGATGTGGGCCTTCCACTTGCGCTTGAGGTGCCGCTTCTCCGTGGCGATGCGCTCTGCGCTGCGGAACAGCGAATTGCCACCGAGGTTCTTGTCGCGCTCCTGCACAAAGCAAAACCGGGCTTCATTCCAGACCAGGCGATTATCGAGAAGCTCCTGAAGCGTGGCGTCGATGTCACACTTGCACTTGAGAAGTTCGTCCCACTTGGGAACGCCGCCATTCGCATCACGCACCACTCCAACCGCTCCGCCCACCCAATGGTTCACGCCAAAGGGATCGTTGCGTTGTAGCAGGCGTGGATCGCTACGCTGGTGCCAGCCAAACAGACGGGCTCCGGCACCACGCGCGTTGTAGGCCGAGTTGGAGAGCATTTGCAGCGTCTCCTCAATGGAGAGCTTGCGACAGCGCAGAGACACCATGCAAACGCAGGCGCTGATGTCGTCATCGAGCATGATGATGGCGTCCTCCTTGAAGTGCTTGAGCACCCAGTTGCGCAACGAGGAGATGCCCATCACCGCATCGGGCACCGTGGCCTTCTCCAGCGGGATGTGCGCATACTGCTCAAGCTCGCTTTCCGGCACGAGCAGCGTGGCGCTCGGGAACAGTTTGTGGCTGGTCATCGTTCGCGCGCGGCTGCGGCTCAGGATGACCAGGCGCAGGCTCAGCGGTTGGAGTTCCGGCCATTGCGGCCCGTTGGCAGAGTTGGATGAGGCGTTTTCCATGGAGGACGCGGCCGATGCCGAGTTTTTTGGTGGTTCGTGTGATGGAGTAGTCCACTTCGCGCACGCCCATGAGCTGCAGCACCTGCATCCAGTCGCGCAGATCATGGAACATGAAGACGAGGTAGTCGTGGTGCTCGAAAGCCTGGCATTCCATGCGGGGGATAATTTCCAAATCCTCCGCAGGGTCTTCGGCGTCGAACAGCTTGCGAATTTCATCCTCGGCAAAGCCGGTGAGTTCGAGATCGAAGGCTGGATCGCTCTCCTGGATGGATTTGAGCAGACGCTTGAGTTCGTCCTCGTCGAGTTCGGCCAGTTCCGCCAGGCGATTGTCCGCCAGAAGGTCGGCCAGCTCCTCGGCTTCGGTGGCGTAGTCCTGTTCATCGACCGGCACGACGTCACAGCCGATGAGCAGCGCGGCCTCCAGCCGGCCATGCCCACGCACAATGAGGCCGCTGCGTTTGGAGAGTGTGATGGGATTGCGCCAGCCCTGCTCCTGAATGATCGAGGCGAGCAGTTGGATCTGATGCGCACTGTGCCGGTTTGGATTCGCCGGATTGGGCTTCAGGATGTTGGGATCAATCACGCGCGTATGGGCGCAGTAAATGGGAATACTCACGCCCCGGCAGGAGTGTCAACGCGGTTGACGCCAAACCGTGGCTATGCGTGACTTGCGTATGGCTGCCATGAAACTGCCCAAAGGAGTGACTCCAAGAAAATTCGCCCTTGCGCTGCAAGCGTGGCGTGAGAAAAAGGCGTTCAGCCAGCGCGATGCGGCGGAGTTCCTTGGCATCAGCAAGCGCACGCTGGAGAACTGGGAGCAGGAGCGGGCCACGCCGCGTGGCTATGCCATCCAAATGCTCTTGAAGTTGATTTGTCCGGTGCAGGGCAAGTCGAGCAGGCAATCCATTCGGCAGCGGAAATCGTGAACCTTGTTGCGCAACGAGGATGGGCTCAAGCCGTTGTCCTTGGTTGAACACCAAAACGAGCAGCCAGAGCGCTCATCACGGCTACTGGGTCAAACAGATGCAGCCGGGGGCTCGGGGCAAGGTAGGGGATAAGCCGTTGCGCCACCCAGGTGTCGATTGTGCGGCTGCTCACGCCGAGCAACAGGGAGAGAGGCTTCTTCTTCAGCAGTGTAACAGGGGATGGATGTGTTTGGTTCATGCAGAGATTCGCATGTCAACGAGGGTTCTCCGGCAGGATTCCAAACCACTTTTCAGCTTCATCCTTCGTCACCAGTTCGCGGTAGTGCTTGAAGATGATCGTCGGAGAGTTCCCCGCCTCCAGAGCCACCTGCGCCGCGCTCTGCACCACCGCGATGCGGTAGCTGATGTAGGAGTGCCGCAGCGCGTTGTGCGGCCACGCCAATCCCAGGCTTTTGGCAAGCTTCGTGATTTTCACAAACACGACCTTCATCGGCACCACCAACCCCTGCCGAGGCAAGGGCCTCAGCCACGCCGCGAGATTGTCGCTGATCGGCACGATTCGGCGGGATGCGGTCTTGGCCTGCCCAGCACGCAATTCAATGATCTTGCGCTCCAAGTCCACCGCACTCCAGTCCAAGCGGGCAATTTCCGCTGCGCGCAGCCCTGCAAAAGCCCCAATAGCAAGCACAGGGATTAGTCCAGTCGGTGCGGCTCTAATCAACAACTCAAACTCCTCAGGCTTAAAAATACCCACATCCGTGTCCCCTTGTTTGCGATGCTTGAGCTCCTCGGCTGCCGTTGGCTCACGCTTCGGCAGGTAGCCGCTTTGCCTAGCGTAACCAAACAAGAGCTTAACCCGCTTGAGCCGGTTGTTGCGCGTCACGGCAGAGTAATCTCCCGCACGCAGCCAGGCATCAATTTGCTGCGTGGTCACCCTCGCGATTTCACCCGGCAAAGCCTGCCCAAACTGTTTGAGGATGCTCTGAAGTGATTTCAGGTACTGCGTGCTCATGCGGTCCTGCTTTTTTGCAGCGAGAAATTCCTCGATCACCCTTGATACCGAAACCCCGGTTGTGAATCCCCTTGCTCTGCGCACGTGCTCATCGACCGAAGTGATCAGGGGCGTTTCACCCAATTTGCGACGGCACTGCACATATTCTGCCATAGCCGTCACCAGTGGCAGCCCGAAGGGTTCGAGCATGGCGCACGCAACTCTGAACGCCTCACGGTCTTGGGGGCGGAGATCATTGTCCGAACTCATGCCGCGCTGGATGTTGAGAACCAGAAGCCGCGCTTCCTCCCTAGCTGCATTCAGGCTTCCAAAAGTCCGCCGCACCCTTCTGCCATCCCGATAGAACGCCACCGTGAACCGTTGGGAGCCACGAACATCGCCCCTATAGATGGGCACGGCTGCCGAGCCTTGTTTGACCACAGCGAAAGGTTTACCTCTGCACTGAGATGGGAGAGCCGGATTTGTCGTGCTTTTGTCATGCATAGCACCTGCCGCAGTGTCAATTAAGGCAGGTGTTTGCGCTTCGGAAGCCCGTAAAATGGGGCTTCCAGCTCCATTTTGAGCTTTGCTTACTGTTGTTTGTTCGTAGTCCTGTGCGGACCACTCTGGTGCGCAAAGGCCAATTCAGATCACAGCCACATCGACCGGTTTTTCTTGAAGGCGCAGCTTCGCGAAAGGTATCCCAAAGCACGAGTAGCGAGAAATGCCGCCCTCAATGCGGTCGCGGATGAGGAATTCAAGCTTATCTCCAGACTTGAGCGCGCCTACGGTGAAAAGAACAAAGCCCCGCATGACGCGGGGCTTTGCAAACACACACTGAGCTGAGATTGGAGACGCTCGCTTAGCGCTTGGAGAACTGGAAGCGCTTGCGGGCACCTGGGCGGCCGGGCTTCTTACGTTCCTTCTTGCGGGAGTCGCGGGTAAGGAGGCCGTTCTGCTTGAGCAGGGGGCGAAGCTCAGGATTCACGCTGATGAGCGCACGGGCGATGCCAAGACGCACGGCACCGACCTGACCAGTGCTGCCGCCGCCGGAGGCGTTGACCTTGAAGTCATAGGTCTGGCGGGAGTTGGTGAGGGCGAGCGGGAACAGAATCTGGTTCTGCAAAGCGACGGTCGGGAAGTATTCCTCGAAGTCGCGTCCGTTGACGGTGATGCTGCCGGCACCTTCGGTGATGAAGACGCGGGCGATGGCGGTCTTGCGGCGGCCGGTGGCGTTGTTGAGGGGCTTGCTCATGCGGATGGTTGAAAAAATTAAGCGACGGCGAAGGGCTTTGGATTCTGCGCCTCATGCGGATGCTCGGCACCGCTGTAGATTTTGAGCTTGCCCAGCACAGCACGTCCGAGGCTGTTGTGCGGGACCATGCCCTTCACAGCGCGCTCGACGAGGAGTTCAGGACGACGGGCACGCACGCGCTCGACGTTTTCGACCTTCTGATTACCGACGTAGCCAGCTTTCGAGGTGTAAATCTTCTGCTGTTCCTTCTTGCCGCTCAGACGAACTTCAGCGGCGTTCAGCACGACCACGAAGTCACCAGTATCGACATGAGGGGTGAAGGTGGGCTTGGTCTTGCCGCGCAGGAGATTGGCGGCGGCGACGGCGACATCGCCCAGAATCTGATTCTTGGCGTCGATGACCCACCATGTGGGATTTTGTTCCTGGGCTTTGGCTGAAAACGTCTTCATGGAATGCTTCGTGTGCGGTCCGTTCCTCGGCGGGAGGAAAGGGGCCGCGATAGTAGGGGGACTGGCCGGAGTGTCAAGATGGAAAAACCAAGTTGTTCACAATCGAACCGCCACACGGTTTGGATCGCGTGGGTGGCACCTTTTGAGGGGTGCCACATGGTGCTCGGGAAGGGACTCGAACCCTTAAGCCTTTCGGCACAAGATCCTTAGTCTTGCGCGTATACCAATTCCGCCACCCGAGCGAAGGGTCTGTGGAAACAGGGGCCGCGAATATAGACGCTTCGATTTTAATGCAACCGCTGATTTCACTTTTTGCAAAGTTCCTGCCGCATCCGCACGCCAAACGATCAATCCTGCCTTCGCTGATCGTTTGGCTGTGCTCCACTCATGCGCACTCCCCTGCTCTTCTGCCTGCTCGCTTCATTCGCCTCCGCAGCCTCGCCTTATCCTGAAAAGACACCCGACACTGCGGGAAACCGGCTGCTGGACCGCTACTTTGCGGAGCAGACGCGGGAGATCGCGATGAGCAACGGCGTGGGCCACATCGAGAAGGCCGAGGAATGGACCAGCAAGGCACCGGAGTATCGACGGCAGTTGCTGGAGATGCTGGGACTGGACCCGATGCCGGAGAAAACCGATCTCAAGGCCACGAAGACGGGCGAACTGAAGCATGAGGGCGTCATCGTGGAGAAGCTGCATTTCCAGTCGATGCCCGGACTGTATGTGACGGCGAATTTATACCGGCCGGAGAAAGTGGAGAAGCCGCTGCCGACGATTCTTTATGTCTGCGGTCATGCGAACGTGGTGAAAGATGGCGTGAGCCTGGGCAATAAGGCGGGCTACGAGCATCATGGCATGTGGTTCGCGAAACACGGCTACGTCTGCCTGATCATCGACACGGTGCAGCTCGGTGAGATCCGTGGCGAGCACCACGGCACCTACAGCAAGAACCGCTGGTGGTGGTTCTCACGCGGTTACACCCCCGCAGGACTGGAGGCGTGGAGTTGCATCCGCGCCCTGGATTATCTCGAAACCCGGCCCGAGGTGGACAAGACGCGCTTTGGCGTGACCGGGCGCAGCGGCGGCGGGGCGTATTCCTGGTGGATCACGGCGATCGATGAGCGTATCAAGGCCAGCGCGCCGACGGCGGGCGTGACGGACATGCAGAACCAGGTCATCGACGGCTGTGTGGAGGGCCACTGCGACTGCATGTTCTTCGTGAACACGCACCGCTGGGACTTTGAGCGCATGGTCGCGCTGGCCGCGCCGCGCCCGCTGCTGATCGTGAACACGGACAAGGACAGCATCTTCCCCATCGACGGCGTGTTCCGCATCTACCAGAACGTGCGCAAACTTTACGAACTGCTCGGCAAGGAGGCGCACATTGGCCTGCAAGTAGCGGAGGGACCGCACAAAGATCTGCAGCCACTGAACATGGGCGCGTTTCATTGGTTCGAGCGCTTTCTCAAAGGCGCCGATCCCATGGCGGTGGTCGACGAAGGCGCGAAGAAAGGCATCGAGCCCACCGCGTTGCGGGTCTTCACCGAGCTGCCGAAGGACGAGCTGAACACGAAGATCGACGAGACCTTTGTGCCCATGGCCAAGACACCCGCGCCCGCCACGAACGAGGCCGATTGGAAGAAGCAGAGCGAGGCGTGGATGCAGGCGCTGAAGGAAAAAGTCTTCGCCGGCTGGCCGCAGGACGCGAAGGCCGCGAATCCGAACAAGGAAAGCCAGGCGGACCGCGATGGCATCCACATGACCGCCTACGACTTCGAAAGCCAGTCGCCCTATCGC
>JBIKYB010000075.1:0-18931 GCA_044355475.1 Prosthecobacter sp. | reverse complement strand
AGGCCGCCGCCATGGCCGCCATGCGCACCCGCGTCGTGATCTACTCGGACAAAAAAGACGCCTGGGACTATCCCGCCACGATCACGAAGAACCTCGGCAAGGAGAAGCAGTTTCAGCTTCGGGAGCCGGTGAAGGCGGAGGTGACGAAGTGAGAAACTGATACCACCGGTTGCACTCCCCGCGTCACTTGCCATGAATGGGCGCTCCCTTCCAGAATGAGCGACCCGATCCGGCACGAGTGCGGCATAGCCGTGGTGCGGCTGAAAAAGCCGCTTGGATACTTCTATCAAAAATACGGCAACACCCTCTACGGCTTCGACGCCCTGCAGGCGCTGCTGACCAAGCAGCGCAACCGCGGCCAGGACGGCTTTGGCATCGGCTGTAGCAAGCTCGGCATGCCCCCCGGCCTGCCCTACATGTTCCGCGTGCGCAGCACGGACAGCGTGGACCACATCGGCCAGGTCTTCGATGACGAGCGCAAGGAGTTCAAACGCATCGCCCGCCGCATCGACAAGCAGCGCAAAGACGAGCGCGACCAGGAGGGCAAGGAATTCATTTCCTTTGAGGAAGACCCAGACGCCATCAAGCGCGAATTTGAGATGGCGGGGGAGATTTACATCGGCCACCTGCGCTACGGCACCAGCGGCGACTTCGGCAAAGGTGCCCTGCACCCCTACATGCGCCGGACCACCTGGCCCACTCGCTCCCTCATGGTGATGGGAAATTTCAACCTCACCAACACGCGTGAGCTCAACCAGATCATGATGCAGCGCGGGCAGCACCCGGTCTTCGGCACCGACACGCAGAGCGTGCTGGAGGAGATCGGCTTCCAGCTCGATGAGGCGCACACGAAGCTCTACCACGAGCTGCGTGACTCCGGCATGCCCGGCACGGACATCCCGCAGCACATCAGCGAGCAGCTCGACGTGACCACCGTGATCCAGGATTCCGCGAAACGCTGGGACGGTGGCTATGCCATCGTCGGCGTCATCGGCAACGGCGACCTCTTCGCCATGCGCGACCCCAGCGGCATCCGCCCCTGCTACTACTACGAGAACGACGAGATCTTCACCATCGCCTCGGAGCGCGTGGCTTTGATGTCTGTATTCGGCGTCAGCGAGGGCGAGGTCAAAAAAGTACCCCCGGCGCACGTCGTCGTCATCAAGGCCGACGGCGGCATGACGATCAAGCCCTTCACCGAACCGCGTGAGTTCAAGCCCTGCTCCTTTGAGCGCATTTATTTCTCTCGTGGCAACGATTCGACGATCTACCGCCAGCGTAAGGCGCTGGGTGAGCAGCTCGTGCCGCAGGTCGTGGAGGCCATCGAAAACGACTTCGAGCACACCGTGCTGAGCTTCATCCCAAACACTGCCGAGACCGCGTATTTCGGCTTCCTCGACGGCCTGCGTAAAAGCCGCCGCGTCGTGGTGAAGGAAGCACTGATGGACATGCTCAAGAAGGGCGAGCTCGACGAAGCCAAGCTCGACGACCTCGTGCTGCGCAACTGGCCCCGAGCGGAGAAAATCGCGCTCAAGGACATCAAGATGCGTACCTTCATCGCCCAGGAGACCGGGCGTGACCAACTCGTCTCCGGCAGCTACGACATCACCTACGGAGTCGTCACACCGAAGGACAATCTCGTCGTCATTGATGATTCCATCGTTCGTGGCACCACTTTGAAGAAAAGCCTGCTGCGCATCCTCGCTCGCACCAATCCGCGACGCATCATCGTCTGCTCCACCGCGCCGCAGATCCGCTATCCTGACTGCTACGGCATCGACATGGCCGAACTGGGCAAATTCATCGCCTTCCAGGCTGCCGTGGCGCTGCTGCGGGAGCGCGGCATGTCCCACATCGTGCGGGAGACCTACACGGCCTGCAAAGCCGAGATGCGAAAGCCTAAGGAGGAGATGCGGAATGCCGTGAAGGCCATCTACGCCCCCTTCACCGACGACGAGATCTCCGGAAAAATCGCGCAGATGATCAGCCCCGAAGAAACGCGTTGGCATGGCTCCGTTGAGGTCATCTACCAGACCATTCCCGGCCTCCATCAGGCTCTGGGGGCCGAATACGGCGACTGGTACTTCAGCGGCGACTACCCCACCCCTGGCGGCTATTCCGTGGCAAATCAGTCCTTCATCCTCTACTGCGAGGCCAAGGACGGTCGCGCTCATGAGGCGTTGCTCTGATTGCCCGCTGTCCCCTAAAGGAACTGGTGAGACGTTAGAAGTTAGACGGCAGCAGTGCGCAGGAGCAGCCAATGACTTCTCACCTCTGACATCTCACCCTGGGAGTGTTTTCAACACACGGTTCAGCATCACCTAGCCGGCAGCGCCCGTGGGATGTCTTCCAGCGGTGGGTTGCTGAAATCCATCGACTCCTGGAAAAGATCGGAACGCCCGGCCTCGATGCGGTTGGGACTGTCGTTCGGGTCGGTGGAGCTGATGATGTGCGGCTGGATGAAGATGAGCAACTCCTCGCGGATGGCTTCCTTGCTGGTGGTACCGAACAGGTGCTTGATGATCGGGATGCGGCGCAGGAAAACTCCGCCGCGTTCGCTATTCGTCACGCGTTCGGTGATCAGGCCGCCAAGAACCACGGTTGCACCGTTTTTCACCGCCACTTCGGTCACCAACTCTTGCGTGCCGATAGTGGGCACGGTGTTGCCAGAGATGACCTGCGTGCCGACGATATTGTCGTTGATCTGGGCAATTTTGAGCGTGACTTCGTCATCGGAGTTGATGAGAGGCACGACCTCGAGCTTCAGCAGCACATCGCGGTATTCCACACTGACGCTGGTGTTGGCAACCCCAGCGTTGAAGCCGCCGTTTGAGAGAATTTGTGCGGGCACGGCGATGCGCTGGCCGGAGGAGATGACGGACTTCGCGGCGTTCTTGGCATACACACTCGGCGTGGCCAGCACCTTGAAGTCGCGGTTGCCGTCGGCCAGCTTGATGTAGTTGCTCAGGGAGCCGATGGTGCCGTAGAAATTGAGCTGGTTGACCGAGAAATTGTTCATGTTCAGCGGGAACTGTACAGTGCCGACCGCTGTCGAAGTCGTGGCACCAGGCGTGGTCTGGTTCAGACTGAAATCATCGAGCATCTTCAGGAAGTCGAAGCCCACATTGTAGTCCTTGCCCAGGGTGAGCTGGCCGATGATGGCGGAGATGTACACCTGCTGCGGTTTCACATCCATCTCCTTCAAAAGCTGGTCGATGCGGGTGATGTGCTCGGGCGAACCCGAAACCACGAGGCTGTTCGACTGCGGATCGGCGATGAGCAGCGTCTTGCCGACGATCATGGATTCCGGCGCACCGACCTCCTCGGGCGCATCCAGCACGCTGCGGCTGGCATTGGAGCCGGTGCTCATGCCACTGCTGCCGCCGAAGTTGTTGTTCGTGCCGAATGCTTGATTGGAGTTGCTGGAATTGCGCGCATCCGTGGAGGGCGAGTTTGAGCTGGCGCCACCGCTGCGTCTGGCGCTGCCGCCGCTGCGTCCGCCGCCGGAAGACGCGCCGCCGTCATTGCTCTGGATGTCGGTGTCCTTCGCCAGGGCATTGTAGGCCACCGGCAGGAAGTCCTGCACGTCCAACCACTTGAGGCGGCGTTTGAGGAAGTTGGTACCGTCTTCCTGCTTATCGAGTTTTTCGACCAGCCCCTTGATGTAAGTGATGTCCACCGGGCGACCGATGACCAGCAGCTCATTCGTGCGGCGGTAGGGGAAGATTTTGACCTTCGAGGCAGCGGGATTGGTGGCGGAGGTGCTTGTGCTGCCCGCAGGATTCATGACCGGCATGGGCGGAGAGCCTGGACGCGCCGCAGGATTTGCCACGGCGACGACTGGGGCCGGTGTCGAGGTGGTTTGCGCCTTTTCCTCTTGCTCAAAGATCTCGCTGACGATCTCTGCCACCAGTTCCACATCGGAGCGCTCCAGCTTGATCATCTCATTGGCGATCTCGGCGGGCGGCACATCGACGATTTGAGCGATCTCGCAGATGCTGCGGATGGTGGCGCTATTTTCGGTGATGATGAGGGCAGAGTCGTTCGAGATCGGCGTCATCGCGCCATACGCGTGCAGTTTGATCACCTGCTGGAAGGCCTTGGAGGCGTCCTCGCCGGAGATGTGCTGCAAGGGCAGGACGTAGTGGCAGATTTCCTCGCTCTCAGGCAGGTCGCGCAAGGAGCTATAAACCTTCAAACCGTCAGCGGTCGGGCTTTTGCCACCGGCGTGGTTGATCAGCTTCGCCGTGGTCGCATCCACATGAATGATGGCGTAGCCGTTGAGCAGCAAGGTCGCCTCAATGAAGGCGATGGCGTCCTTCTTCGTCAGCATCTGCGGCGAGACGATGCGTAGCTGTTCCCCCTGCAACGCGGAGTCCAGAATGAGCTTTTTACCTGTGAGCTGGATATAAAACGGGATGATCGCCTGGATCGGAGCGCTGGGAAAATTCACCTTAATCGAGGCTCCCTCACCCACCGGCACATACCCCCCCGTATTCGCCTGCGCGGCAGGAAGCGGCAGCGTGGGGCCCAGTCCTGGCTGCTGGGCCTTCGAAGCATGCTTGGCACCCAGGAGAAAAAGCACCAGCAGCACGGCAAGGCGCAAACGGCTGGGCAGGTGAGAGGAATATTGCGGCATATTGTTACTGATATTATATTCAGTATAACGAATCAGAAGTCACCGGCAAGGTTTTAGTTAATATCTATTAAAATTCATGCCCTACAGCCATTTCTTGCGCTGAACCGACTCCGGCGGATGATCCGGCCCCATGATCTCCATTCAGGGTCTCACGAAGCGCTTCGGCGCTCAAACCGCCGTCGATCACCTCACGCTGGATGTTCCGCCGGGCATGATCGTCGGTCTTTTAGGTCCAAATGGTGCTGGTAAGACCACCACCCTCAAAATGGTCACCGGCATGCTCCAGCCAGACGAGGGCGCGGCCTTGATCTGCGGCGTGAACGTCGTCACCCACCCGATGGAGGCCAAGCGCCTGCTCGGTTTCGTCCCGGATTCGGGCGCGGTTTATGAATCCCTCACCGGACTCGAGTTCCTGCTCATGATCGGGGCGCTTTACGGCATCCACGAGGACGAGGCGCGGCCCCGCATCCGCCAATTCCTCGATTTCTTCGAACTGGATGAGCAAACGCTCACCTCGAAGCTCCTCGGCGCTTATTCCAAAGGCATGCGGCGCAAGGTCGTCATCACCGCCGCCTTGCTGCACAATCCGAAAGTCGTGCTGCTCGACGAACCGCTCGACGGTCTCGACGCCAACGCCGCCGTCGGCTTCAAAGCCCTGCTCGAAACCCTCGCCCGCGAAGGGAAGACGATCGTGTACAGCTCCCATGTGCTTGATGTCGTCGAGCGTGTGTGCAACCGCGTCGCCATCATGGCGCAGGGCCAACTGATCGCGGAAGGCACACCGCAGGAGCTTCAGCGCCAGCACGGGGCCGACACGCTGGAGCAGCTTTTCACCCGCCTGACCGGCCTCAGCGGTCTCGAAGCCCGTGCCGAGACCTTCGCCAAAAACATGCTGTCATGAGCACCGCTGTCGCACCATCGCCTGCCAAGGTTTTGCGCAGCCTGTTTTGGAAGCTGCTCTTTCGCGGTCGCGCCGCCCAGCAGGCCGGATCGAACAAAACCAAGCGCCAGATCGGTCTGGGCTTCACCATGCTCATTTATGCGGGAGTGGGCATCCTTCCGGCCATGTTCGCCAAAAACGCGGACACCTTCGTCTTCGCCAGCGCCCTGCACGGCTTCACCTTCATGTTTGCCTCACTCACCCTGGCCTCCAGCGCGGGCACGATGCTCTTCATGAAGGAGGAGGCGGAAATCCTGCTGCACCGGCCCGTCACCCCGCAGCAGATGCTTCGCGCGAAGTGCGCCGTGCTCGCAGGATTCGCACTGATGCTCGCCCTGGCGCTCAATCTCGCCGGATTCGTCGCCGGACTGGGCTGCAAAGGCGCGACGTGGCGCTTCATCCCCGCGCATCTCTTTTCCACCACACTGCTCATGCTGTTCTCCGCCGCCAGCATCGTGCTTGTTTACAATGTCTGCCTCAAATGGTTCGGCCGCGAGCGATTCGACAACCTGCTCGCCTCCGTCCAGTCGCTCCTCACCATCGTCATGATTCTCAGCGGCCAGATCATGCCGCACATGCTGAGGCTGGACAGCTTTCAGCACCTCGAAAACGTCAGCGGCTGGCTGCTGGCGCTGCCGCCGATGTGGTTTGGCGCGCTCGATGCCCTGATCGGCGGCACCACCTTGAATCCCGCCTCGCTCTGGCTCCCTGCGGCACTCGCTATTCTCGTCACTGCCCTCACAAGCTGGCTCGCCCTCGAAAAACTCGGCAACGCCTACGGCCAGGGCCTCATGAACCTCAACGAGTCCGAAGGCACCGCCAAGGGCAGCAGCAAACCGCGTGGCCGCTGGCTTGCCGCGATGGTCAAACTGCCGCCGCTGAGCTGTTGGCTGCGCGATCCGGTGGAGCGCGAGTGCTTCAAACTCACCACCGCCTATCTGGTGCGTGATCGCGAGGTCAAGATGCGGCTTTATCCCGGCGTCGCCCCGCTGCTCATCATGCCGCTGGTCATGCTGTTTTCAGGCGGCGCTGGCAAAGGCGGGGCCGAGGCCGCCATCATGATGCAAGGCTTCGCCACCTGCTTCCTCGGCATGGTTTCCATGCAAGCCATGCTCTTTCTCGGCTGCTCTGAGCACTGGCGCGCTTCCGCCTTCTTTCACGTCGCGCCGCTGCCACATTGGACGCCGCTGTTTCACGGCTCGCGCAAAGCCGTGCTCGCCTGCCTCAGCTTTCCCGTCCTGATCGTGCAAACCGCCCTCCTGTGCGGCATGCAGCGTTCATTCACTCCGCTGGCGCTCAGCCTGCCTGCGCTGTTTTTCTTGCCCACCTTCTCACTCGTCACCGGCCTGCTCGGCCAGTGGCTGCCGCTCTCCAAACCGTCCGAAGATGTCAAAAACACCGCCGCCGGCTGCCTCATGATGGCCGGGGCCATGGTTGCCGCTGGCATCGTCGGCGGTCTCGCCAGTTGGATGTGGCACCTCGGCCATTTCGGCCTCTACCTCGCCATCGAGGCCGTCCTGATGCTCGCCGCCTCCTTCCTCATGAACTACCTCATGCGCGACACCCCCTGGGTGGCGATGAAGGAGTAAATGAAAGTGGCGCACTCCCGCAGTTGGGCTAGCTGTACCCCATGAACGAGGAAATCACCTTCATCGTCGAAACCTGCGATGTCAGCGGCGGCTACGTCGCCCGCTGGGACGATCCGCTCGGACGTGGCGGCATCACCACGCAGGGTGATTCCCTCAACGAGCTCCAGGAGATGGTGGCGGATGCGGTGGCAGGCTTCTTTGAGCCCGATGAAAAACCCCGCCGCGTGAAGCTGCATTTCGCCAAGGATCCTGTGCTGCAAATGGCATGAAAGTCCCGCGTGATGTCACCGGAACGGAAGCGGTCCGAGCATTGCGTCGGCTGGGGTTTGAGAGCATTCGCCAGACTGGCTCGCACCACATCATGCGCCGCGATGACAAAACCGTCGTCGTGCCGCAGCACAAACCGATCAAGCCCGGAACCCTTCGTGGCATGCTCGATCAGGCTGGCGTGACACTCGAAGCCTTCACCGAAGCGCTTTGAGCCGCTTTTTTGCGTTTCCTTGCGCCTCTTTGCGGCTATTCACCTCCCAACCATGACCCACGCCGAAGCCGCCGCCCGCGCCGCCTTTCTCAGCAACGAACTGCACCGCCACAACCGCCTCTACTACGTCGAGGCGCGTCCTGAAATCAGCGACCAGCAGTTCGACGCGCTGCTGCGCGAGTTGCAGGACATCGAGATGAGGTTTCCTGATCTCCTCACGCCCGATTCACCCACGCAGCGTGTCGGCGGCGCGCCGCTCGAAGGCTTCACGCAGATCACGCACAGCGTGCGCATGATGAGCCTCGACAACACCTACTCGGAGGAGGAACTCGCCGCCTTCTTCGCCCGGGTGCAGAAAGGCTTGGGCCGCGAGAAGATCGACTGCGTCATCGAACCGAAGGTCGATGGCGTCGCCATCACGATCCGCTACGAAAACGGTGTTCTGAAACACGGCGCGACGCGTGGCGATGGCCAAACCGGCGACGACGTCACCAACAACCTCAAAACCATCCAGCGCCTGCCGCTGCGCCTGCCCAAAGACGGCCCGCAGACCTTTGAAGTGCGCGGCGAGGTCTTCATGCCGAAAGCAGGCTTTGCGAAACTGAATGAAGAACGCGACGAAGCCGGTGAGCCGCGCTTTGCCAACCCGCGCAACTCCACCGCAGGCACCTTGAAGTTGCTCGATCCCAAGACCGTCGCCAAACGCCCGCTCGACATCGTCTTCTACGGCCTCGTCGAAGCCAGCGACGTGCAATCGCAGACCGCGGTGTACGCGTTGCTCGATGCCGCCGGATTGCGCAAAGCCGATCTCATCTGGCATGCCGACAGCGCCGAAGGTTTGCTCACAGCGATTCGCGAACTCGATGAGAAGCGCAAATCGCTGCCTTATGAAACCGATGGTGCCGTGATCAAGGTCAACAGCTTCGCCGACCAGCGCGAACTCGGCACCACGAGCAAAGCCCCGCGCTGGGCCATCGCCTACAAATACCAGCCCGAGCAGGCGGAGACGAAACTGCTCGCCATCGACATCCAAGTCGGCCGCACCGGCGCTTTGACGCCCGTGGCACGGCTGGAACCCGTCTTGATCAGCGGCAGCACCGTCAGCAACGCCACGCTGCACAATTACGAGGAGATCGAGCGCAAAGACATCCGCGTCGGCGACATCGTGGTCATCGAGAAAGCGGGCGAGATCATTCCCGCCGTCGTCACGGTAAAAAAAGAGCACCGCCAAGGCGATGAAGGCGTCGTGACAGCGCCCACACACTGCCCTGTCTGCGGCACCGCCGTGCATCGCGATGAGGAGCAGGTCGTCATTCGCTGCCCGAATCCGCACTGTCCGGAAGTCGTGAAGCGCCGCATCGAGCACTTCGTCAGCCGCGCCGCCATGGACATCAGCGGCCTCGGCGAATCCGTCATCGCCCAGCTCGTCGAAATCAAACTCGTGCGCGATGTGGCCGATCTTTACGCCCTCAACGAGCTGCTGCTGGCCCGCCTCGAACGCGTCGGCACCAAGAGCATCGACAACTACCTCAAAGCCATCGAATCCAGCAAGCAGCAGGATCCATGGCGACTCGTCTTCGGCCTCGGCATCCTCCACGTCGGCGCGGGCGGTGCCCGCAAGCTCCTTGAGCACTTCGGCAGCATTGATGCCATCGCCGTCGCCAGCATCGAAGACCTCACTCAATGCCCCGACATCGGTGCCATCGTCGCCCCGAGCATCCACGCCTGGTTCCGCGACGAGCACAACGCCGCCCTGCTCGACCGCCTGCGCTCAGCAGGTCTCAATTTCACGCAACGAACCGTCACCGCCGCTTCCGACAAGCTCAACGGCACCACCTGGGTCATCACCGGCACCTTGAGCGAAGACCGCGAAACCATCGCCGACACCATCCGCGCCAACGGCGGCAAAGTCAGCGGCAGCGTCAGCGGCAAAACGACTTACCTGCTCGCAGGTGAAGACGCCGGCAGCAAACTCGACAAAGCGACCAAGCTCGGCGTGAAGATCCTCACCGAAGCGGAGTTTCGGGGGATGCTGTGAGCATGAGCTGGATAAACAGTTCATTTCTGTCCCATTAGCTCGCCAAATTTGGCGAAATCCTTGGCTACAAATCCCAAGCACGAGGGCAATTTGTCTGCAACAGGGGGCCAATCTGAAGGTGGGGTTGTGAAAAACTCGTCCTTGTAAGCGAAGTAGATTTGCCCCCAACGCTCATCGTCCAATAGCAAAAAGTAAAAGCCCGTCCCTCCGTCATTGGCAATAGGAAGCGCCCAAACTGATCCACAGCCGTTCAGCAGCCATAGTTCCTGGGTGTCAACTACGCCACAACCTGTCAGCGGAAAAATGCACGCGACGGCAAGCTCGTACGTCTCTCCATAGAGCTGAGTTTTCAGCTCATGATCCACAAAGACCGTCCCTCCATTCAAAGAAATCAGAAACTCGCGATACTCTGATGGAAGCCTGCGTGAGATTCGCTTCTCCAAACGCTCAAGGGCAGCATTGTCGCAGGGAAGCTTCGATGGCGAGAGGATGTTCAGCCAATTCATATTTCTCCAAAGCAGCGACATTCCACGAACAAAGGCAACTACGATTGTGTTGCGGCTTCGGCTTTGAACTCCTCCAGCAGCGCGGCGAGTTGCTGGGGCGTGTGGCTGGCTTTGACGGCGGCGATGGCTTCGTTGGCGAGTTCGTCGCAGCGTTCGTTGTCGGTGTGACCGGCGTGGCCTTTGACCCAGTGCCAGTGGATTTTGTGGTGGGCGGTGACGGCGTCGAGTTCGCGCCAGAGGTCGGCGTTTTTGACGGGTTGCTTCGCGCTGGTGCGCCAGCCGTTGCGTTTCCATCCGGCGATCCATTGGCTGATGCCCTGGCGTACATACTGCGAGTCGGTGTGGAAGTCGATCTCACAGGGCTCTTTCAAAATGCGCAGGGCCTCGATGGCGGCCTGCAGCTCCATGCGGTTGTTCGTGGTGGCGGGAACGCCGCCCTTGAGTTCGCGCACATGCTTGCCGTAGGCCAGCACGACGGCCCAGCCGCCGGGGCCGGGGTTGCCGTGGCAGCCGCCGTCGGAATGGATGACGACTTTCTTCACGCCGGAGTCTGATGAGATTCCGCCGCCCAGGCACGCATGCGGCGGTCGATGAAGAAGGGCACAAAGGGCAGCAGCGAGGCGATGAACACGAGCACCGCACGGCTGAACGGCCAGTTTGTGGTCATGAGCACGCGCCACAACGCAAAACAGAACACCACAAACAGTCCTCCATGCACCGAGCCGACGATTTTGACCGCCATCGGCATTCCGAGCGCATATTTGAGCGGCATGGCGATTAACAGCAGCACCAAATAGGAGATGGCTTCAAGCAGGGCGACGGAGCGCAGGAAGGAGACGGGGGTTTTCATCGAGAAAGTGTGCCTTAGCACTGGTTGGAGAGACGGCGAAAGCGATTTTCGAGGAGGGGGATCATCTTGATCCCCCGGTTTGGGAATGAGGGATCAGGATGATCCCTCTCCTGGAGGTGCCCATTGGCGGGAGAGTGTGTCTTCAAAGTGAGTGAACTCATTAGACTGCAATTTTGCTTTGAGGGGATTGCGGCGGATGTAGCGCACGCAGCGGACAAAGTGGTCGGCATCGCGCACAAGACGGTCGAAGTAGTCTTCCTGCCAGAAGGGGCCATGAAGGCCGAGCAACTCGTTCAAGCATTTCGCGGTGTAGCTTTTCCAACTCGACAGGATTTTGCGGAGCTGTTCACCTTCATACAGAGACGTGAGCACATGGACGTGATTCGGCATGAGAACCCAGGCGTAAAGGTGGTAGCGCTTGTCATCAAAGAATCGCAGCGCGTCTGCCACGATCTCGCGGCAATCGGGCCGACGCAAAACGCAGGAGCCGTGTCCGGCATCAAGCCAACGCTCGATGCGAGCGGTGAAATGCTGCTGATACTCCTCGGTTTCTTCGAGCGAGTGCGGTTTGGGATGCGCGGCGAGCCATTGATCGCGGTCCTCGGTCCATTCACGACGCAAATCAGCGGGGATGGAGTCGGCCATGCGGAAAGTGATGAAATAACATCTGCCGGGCTGCTCCCAATGCGGAAGGTAGTTCGCCGATTTCTCTACGTCGGACAGACGGTTCAAGAACAGGGGCGTGTTCATGAGGAATGTTCGGCAGGAAGGGGATCATCTTGATCCCCGGTATGGGATGGAGGGATCAGGATGATCCCTCTCCTTGGGGGCAAAAAGAAGGGGGACCAGGATGGTCCCCCTCCTTGGATTAGGTGACTTACTTCACGCCAGAAGCCTTCAGGTCGTTGTATTTCGCGAAGCCCTGCTCGGCGGTGAGACCGCCGTGGACCACGCCTTGCACGGCCTGCATCATGGCGATGGGGGCGTCGCTCTGGAAGATGTTGCGGCCCATATCGACACCGCTGGCACCTTGCGCGATGGCGTTGGCGCACATCTGGAGGGCGTCGAGTTCCGGCAGCTTCTTGCCGCCGGCGATCACGATCGGCACCGGGCAGCAGCTCGTCACCGTGTCGAATTCGGTGTCGGTGTAATAGCACTTCACCACGTTCGCGCCGAGTTCGGCCATGATGCGTGTCGCAAGACGGAAATACTGCGGTGTGCGGGCCATCGCACGGCCCACTGCGGTGACGCCCATCACGGCGATGCCGTAACGGCTCGCCGCATCGACGAGATCGGTGAGGTTCTTCAAGGACTGCCGCTCATAAGCGCTGCCGATGAAGACCTGCACGGCGAGGACGCTGGCGTTGAGGCGGATGGCTTCCTCAATGTTGAGGGCGGTGGACTCGTTGGAGAGCGGTTCGAAGCCGGGGCGACCAAATTTGGCCTTCTTGCCGTCGATCTCGCCTTCCCATTCTTCCATCGGGCTGATCATTGAGGTGCCGCCGGAGGCGCGCAGGGCGATGGCTTTCGTGGTGGAAGCAGGAATCACAGAGCGCTGAATGCCACGGGTCAGCATGAGGCAGTCGGCATACGGGGCGAGAGGGAGAATCGTCTGGTCGACGCGCTCCAGGCCGGTTGTTGGGCCTTGGAAGTAGCCGTGGTCGAAGGCGAGCATGACGGTGCGGCCGTCCTTGGGGTTGAAGACCTTGCTGAGGCGGTTTTTGAGGCCCCAGTCATACTGGTGGCAGCCCTTGAGGAAGAAGCCTGGGGCTTCCTGGGGGATGTGGGTGAAGAATTCCTTTTCCTTCTTGTCTGCTGCGCTGGTTTGGATGTCGGCCATGGTCGTGGGTGTTCGAGTTTAAAGGGCCGCCAAAGTGGGTGTGAATCTTGGTGGTGCAAGCACATTGGCATGCATCTTCTTCTTGCGTGTCAGGCCTGTCGTGCTTTGTGAACACCCCCGCCATGCCAACCACCAGTCCAACCTCCGAAATCATCGCCGCCATGCGCTCCGCCCGGC
Organism: Prosthecobacter sp.; assembly: GCA_044355475.1. Taxonomy (GTDB): domain Bacteria; phylum Verrucomicrobiota; class Verrucomicrobiia; order Verrucomicrobiales; family Verrucomicrobiaceae; genus Prosthecobacter. The sequence goes on along the minus strand of JBIKYB010000075.1, from coordinate 5,871 downwards.
GGATCGCCGTGGTGGCGCATGTACGCCCGGATGGAGACGCGGTCGGCTCGGTCCTGGGACTGGCACTGAGCCTGCGGGCCATGGGCAAGGAAGTCATCGCACTTCTTGAGGACGGCGTGCCGGAGAATCTGGCCTTTCTTCCCGGCACAGACACCATCTTGCAGCCAGGCGCAGAGCCGTTGAACGTCGATCTGGCCATAGCGCTCGACACCGCCTCGCACGAGCGCATTGGCGAGCGTTGCAAGGCGCTGCTCGATCCTGCGCCAATGCTGGTGAACATCGACCATCACCCCACGAATCCGGGCTACGGCACGCTCAATCTTATCGACGCCGCGTCACCCGCCACGGGGCAGATCATTTACAATCTGCTCAGCGAGCACGGCCTTCCCATTGACGACGCGGTGCGGCAGAATCTGTTCATCGCCATCTCGACGGATACCGGCTCCTTCCAGTTTTCCTCCACGAATGCCCGCACGCATCGCATCGTCGCTGAAATGATCGAAGCGGGTCTCGACACGGCGCGTCTCGCGACGCTCGTGTATCAGTCCTGCCCGCTGCGCCGTCTGGATCTCATGCGCGCCATGCTCAACGAGATGCAGTTCCGCGCCGATGGCCGCATCGCGAGCTGGCAGCTCACGCAGAAGCTCATGGACGAAATCGGGATGCTGCCGGGCGACACCGAAGGGCTCATCGACACGCTGCGCATGATCGACTCTGTGGTCAGTTGTGTCATTTTTGAAGACGTTCCCGGCGGCAAGGTACGCATCAGCGCACGGTCCAAGGACACGCGGCTCGATGTTTCAGCAGTCTGTGCGCAGTTTGGTGGTGGTGGGCATCGCATGGCCTCAGGCGCGCGGATGCGCGGCCCGATCGGCGAAGCAGCGGAGAAATTTTTGCAAGTACTCGAACATGAAGTCAGACGAATTGATTAGTGGCGTCCTGCTGGTGGACAAAGGCCCGGACATGACCTCCCACGATGTGGTGGCGGTGGCGCGACGCTGCCTGAACATGAAAAAGATCGGCCACTGCGGCACGCTGGACCCCATGGCCACCGGCATGCTCATTCTCGTGCTCGGCAATGGCACGCGTCTTTCCGACCTGCTCATGTCCGAGGACAAGGAATACGTCGGCACGATGACTCTCGGGGCAACCACGAGCACGCAGGACGCTGAGGGAGAAATCCTGGAGCAGAAGCCCGTCCCGGAGTTGGCGATGGAGCAGGTCACCGCCGCCTTCGATGCCTTCAAGGGGGATTTCTATCAGATCCCGCCGATGGTCTCCGCCATCAAGATCGGCGGCGTGCCGCTCTACAAACTGGCCCGCAAAGGCCAAGAGGTGGTGCGTGAGCCGCGCTTCGTGCGCGTGTATGACTACGAGATCACGCGCTTTGCGCCGCCGCAGATCGACTTCCGCATCGTATGCAGCAAAGGCTTCTACGTGCGCACCTACGCGCATGACATCGGCCAGAAGCTCGGGTGCGGTGCGCACTTGAGCGCCCTGCGCCGCACACGCTCCGGCCACTTCAAGCTGCTGCCGGGCAAGCACGTCACCTTTGACATGCTCAAGGAAGGCAAACGCGACGAGGTGCTCGCCTCGATGCTCACCCTTTACGACGTGTCCAAACTGCGCGGAGCATAAACAAATCAGCCGGGCTGAATAACCCGGCTGATAAGGTCAATCATGTAGCCAAACCATCACGCTTTCGGCGTGTCGGCGGTGCTTTCGGGCAACTTGGGAACTTTGACGTAATCGGTGGGGATTTCACCTTTCAAGGCTTTGAGGAAGGTCACGATGGAGGCGGTCTCCTCGTCGGTGAGCTGCTTGCCGAGCTGGTATTCAGCCATCATTTTAACCATCTGGTCGAGGGTCTTCACGGAACCGTCGTGCAGGTAGGGTGCAGTCTCGGTGATGTTACGCAGGCTGGGGACTTTGAAGAAGAACTTCTCACCTTCGTTCTTGGTCACATCGGCACGACCGTTGTCTTTGAGATCAGGCCAGGCTTTCACGAGGCCGAGCTTCTGATACATCATGCCGCCGACGCCTGCGCCGTTGTGGCAGGTCACGCAGCCAACTTTGGCGAAGGTGGCGAAGCCTTTTTTCTCCTCGGCGCTGAGGGCTTCCTTGTTCCCCTTGAGGAACGTGTCCCACTTGCCTGGGGTAAGCAGGCCTCGTTCAAAGGCACCAACGGCCTTGCCAAAGTTGTCATAGGTGATGGGATCTGCCTCGCCGGGGAAAGCAGCCTTGAAGGCTTCGACGTAGCCGGGCATGCTTTTCAGCACTTTCACCACAAAGTCGGCACTGGGCATGCCCATTTCGACGGGATTCAAAACGGGACCTTTCGCTTGGGCTTCAACGGTTGGCTCACGACCGTCCCAGAACTGGGCGATGTGGATGGCGGCGTTGTAGGTTGAGGGCGAACTGCGACCACCGAGCTTGCCTTCATGGCCTGGGGAGAAGGGCAGGTTGTCCTGACCGTACTTATCAAGCATGTGGCAGGAGTTGCAGGAAAGCTTCTCGCCTTTGGAAATGCGGTTCTCAAAGTAGAGCATGCGCCCGAGATTGATCTTGGCCTCTGTAAGCTCGTTGTCCGGCGAGGGCACCTGGGCGGGCAGCGGCTGGAACATCGGGAGGAATGCCTCGGAGAGGTCAGCCTGCGCGAAAGCGGAGGCGGTGCTCAGTCCGAGGGCAAGGGCGAGAATGCGAGTGGTGGTTTGCATGAAGGTAGGTTGAAACGATGCGATCTTTACGTTGCCCAAATGAGCATGGTTTCAAGCGATTGCACCATGAGACAACTTCTCAAACAATCGAGTCGGCGATTGACGTAAACCCACGCGTCTGAATACGCTCTCATTATGCTGCGAAAAACACTCCTACTCTTGCTCTCCGTCACAGTCTGCGCTGCCCAGCAACCCGTCGGCGATGGCAAGACCGATGACACGGCGGCGATCCAGCAACTGCTGGACACCCAGGGCAGTGTGAAACTGGCCAAGGGCACCTACCGACTGACGAAGACGCTCGCGGTCGATTTAACGAAGACAGGATTTGCGGCACTGAGCGGTGATGGCACGGCGAGGCTGCTCATGACCGCCGCTGGGCCAGCGCTGCATTTCATCGGCACGCATGAGGGATCAGCCGCGCCGAGCACCTTCACGCCGGAAGTGTGGGCCAATGAGCGCACACCAATGGTGGACGGCATCGAAATCGTCGGCGCACATGCAGAAGCAGACGGCATCGAGGCCACGGGCACCATGCAAATTACGCTGAGCCGCGTGGTCGTGCGTGAGTGCCGCCACGCGGTACATTTGACCAAACGAAACCGCAACGTGCTGATCTCCGCCTGTCATTTCTACCACAACACGGGCGTGGGTGTGTTTTACGACGACGTGAACCTCCACCAGTCAAACATCGTGGGCAGCCACATCAGCTACAACGGCGGCGGTGGAGTCGTTTCACGCGGCGGAAACGTGCGCAACCTGCACATCGGCACCTGCGACATCGAGGGCAATCACGCCGCTGAGGGTCCACCGAGCGCGAACATCGAGCTCGACTCGCGGGGCGGCTCCATCGGCGAGGTGGCCGTGACCGGTTGCACCATCCAGCACACGAACAAATCGCCCGATTCAGCAAACATCCGCATCATCGGTGCGGGCACCGCCCCTTCCCTGCTGCGCCGCGTCGGTCGTGAGCACACCCGCGAAGGCAACGTGACCATCAGCGCCAATGTGTTCAGCGACGTGCAAGTGAACATCGAGATCCGCCATGCAAGAGGCGTGGCGATCACCGGCAATACCTTCTGGGAAGGCTTCCAGCACGATTTACTTGTCGAGGACAGCGAGAACATCGTCGTCACTGGCAATAACTTCGACCGCAACCCGCGCTACCTCGTGAACGGCTTCGACAACGCGGAGAAAAACGGCCTCGTCTTCCTGCGTTGCGCGGATTGCATCCTCAGCAGCAACCTCATCTCGGGCGTGTGGAAGAAACGCGCCGCCGTGGACATCGAGTCCGGCAACCGCCTGCAAATCAGCAATAACAGCGTGCTCGACAGCGACGGTGCGGGCATGCGCTTGGAAAAAGTCACCAACAGCATGATCAGCGGCAACATCATCCGCGACGACCGCTCGGCGGACAAACGCAGCAAGGAGCCGTCCCTAGTCTTCATCGGCGGCAAGGCGAACGTGATTGGGCAGAACGTCATTGGAAACAAGCAGGAGGCGCGTTGAAGATGAGTCAGAAGTTAAATGTCAGAAGTTCAGCGGCCCTCTAACCTCTAACCTCTAACCTCTAACCTCTAACCTCCAAGCCACTCCCTTCATGACCGTCGCCCATGCCACCACCCTGCTCGCTCATGCCCACTGGCGCATGCTGCTGCATAAGGTGCGGTTTGGGCTGCGGGAGAACCGGCTGCTGTGCGCCACTGTGGGCACTTTTCTGCTGCTCTACGGCCTAGCGGCTTACTTTCTGGTGATGCAGGGACTCGACTTTGTGAAGCGACTGCCTCTGGTGGGACCGCTGCTGACGGAGAGGATGGTATTCCTGCTGTTTTTCTTCTTTTTCGTCATGCTCATCATCTCCAACGCAACGATCACTGGCATGGGCCTGTTTCGCCGCCGGGAGATGGAATGGCAGATCGCGCTGCCACTGCCTCCGCGCAGCCTAGTGCTGTGGAAGACGCTGGAGGGCATGCTGCTGGCCAGTTGGGGCCTGCTGCTGCTCAGCACGCCGATCCTGCTGGCGCTTGCACGGGTGTACGGAGCCTCCGGCGCTTTCATGCTCGCCGTGGTGCCTGCGCTGCTGTCCTTGGTGATGATTGCGGCCAATGTCTCGACCTGGCTGCTGATCGCCCTAGTGCGCTGGTCCCGGCGCTGGATGTGGAAGCCGCTGGCGCTGCTGCTATTCGTGCTACTGGTGCGTACGCTGCCGGTGTGGCAGTCGAGCTTTGAAACCATCCACTCGGGAGATCTGACCGCGAGTCTGAACCAAATCCTGCGGCACACTGAAATCTGCATGCACCCGCTGCTGCCCAGCTCGTGGGTGGCGGAGACGATCCAAGCCGCCGGACGCGGCATCCAGGAGCGGGCGGTGTTTTTCAATCTGGTATTGCTAGCGCACGCGCTCCTGAGCATCGTCATCACGACGCGGATCGCGGGATCGCTGTTTTATCCCGCCTGGAACCGTGTCATGAGCGCGGCCCCTGGGGTGGACTCAAAAGCAGCAAGACCTGCATTCCGAGCACGCCCAGGATGGCTGTCCGTGGGACTGCGGCAAGTTTTGGCACTGGATCGCGCCTCTTACGCGCTGCTGGTCAAGGAGGCGCGCACCTTTGTGCGTGAACCGGTGCAGTGGGGCCAGACGGCGGTCATCTTCGGCCTGCTGCTGATCTACTCAATGAACCTGCGAAAAATGGGCTACGATTTGAACAGCCCGTTTTGGATCACCTTGGTCAGTCATCTGAACCTGCTGGTGTGCTGTCTGGCGCTCTCCACGCTCACAACGCGCTTCATTTACCCGCAATTCAGCCTGGAGGGACGGCGGATGTGGATTCTGGGCCTGTCCCCGCTGCCACTGCACCGGGTGCTCGGCCTGAAGCTGCGGCTGAGCGCCAGCGTGCTGGCAGTGATCATGATGGTGCTCGTGATCGTGTCCGGCCTGTCACTGGCGCTGCCGTGGCGGCGGATTTTGTTCTTCAGTGCCTCGATTGCGATGATGAGCTACGGCATGACCTCGCTGGCGCTGTCTCTGGGGGCCTTGGTGCCGAATTTTCGGGAATCCAACCCTGCGCGGATCGTGTCTGGCTTCGGCGGCACGGTTTGCCTGATCGCCAGCTTCGTGTACATCGTTGGCGGCTCGGCAGTGCTGGTGATTCCCTCC
>JBIKYB010000223.1:0-8573 GCA_044355475.1 Prosthecobacter sp. | reverse complement strand
CGTCGCATCTTCGTATTGGCCTCGTCATGCTCACTTTTTCCGACCACAGCCAGGGTTCATCACGCCTTCAGCGGCGTGACTTTCTGCGCATTGGCGGCCTTGGACTGGGTGGGCTTGGTTTGAGCGAAATGATGGCGCTCAAGGCGTTCGGAGCCTCGCAGAAGCGGCTGCTCAAGGACAAGTCGGTCATTTTCCTCTTCATGCACGGCGGGCCATCGCAGTTCGAGACGTTTGATCCAAAGATGGACGCACCGTCGGAGATCCGCAGTGTGACGGGAGAGATCAAGACGAAGCTCCCTGGCGTCACCTTTGGCAGCACGTTAGAGCGGCTGGCGAAGCTGGCGGACAAGTTCAGCATCGTGCGGTCCTTCGTCACGGGCGATGCGATTCACGACATCAAGACCATCGTCGGCAAAGACACGCTGAAGGCGAATGTCGGCTCGCTCTACTCGCGCATCGCCGGGCCGCTGCGGAAAGGCAGCGCGATGCCGACCAACGTGGCGTTGTTTCCTCAGGCCATTTCATCGGCCGCAGGGCCGGTGATCAAGAAATTCGGCGATTTCACCTCCAGCGGCGAGTTTGGAGCCACTTATCAGCCCTTCGTGCCCGGCGCGGGCAGTGGTGCGCAAGCGGACATGACGCTGAGTTTGCCGCAGGGGCGGCTTGATGACCGCCGCACACTTCTGACCTCGTTGGATCAATGGAAACGCCGCATGGATGCCAGCGAGGCGGTCGGCGGCATGTCGGAGTTTCAATCCCTGGCCTTCGATGTGCTGCGTCGCGGCGTGTCGGACGCGTTTGATCTCTCCAAGGAAGACCCGCGCCTAATCGACCGCTACGACACCTCCAGGCTGCTGCCGAAGGATCGCATCAGCACGCAGTGGAACAACCGCGAGCATTACGCCGACAACGCCGCTACCCTCGGCAAGCTGCTGCTCATGGCCCGCCGCCTGTGCGAGCATGGCTGCGGCTTTGTGACCGTGACGACGAGCTTTGTGTGGGACATGCACGCTGACAACAACAACGCTCCGTGCCACACCGGCATGGACTATGTCGGCCGTCCGTTTGATCACGCGGTCTCCGCCCTCATCGAGGACATCGAAGCCCGTGGCTTGAGCGACAAGATCATGCTCGTCTGTTGCGGCGAGATGGGACGCTCGCCGAAACTGAATGCGAAAGGCGGTCGCGATCACTGGGGCGGTCTCGCGCCGCTCATGATTTACGGCGGCGGTTTGAAGATGGGCCAGGTCATCGGCCAGTCGGCGAGAAACGGTGGTGAACCCGCCTCCGAACCGATCACGATTCCCGATTTGATCGCCACGATCATGCACACGCTCGTCGATCTCGGCGAAGCGCGTATCACCGACGGCCTGCCGCCGAATTTGCTGAATGTTCTGACGCGTGGCGAGCCGATTCGCGGCCTAGTTTGAATTTTCCTCATGCGCACCCTTGCCCTCGCTCTTTTTTCTTTTGCCTCACTGCTTTACGCCGGGGAGCCGGTCACACGGACGTTTTATGTGACAGGCGTGGAGTGCGGGAGCTGTGTGTATGCGGTGCAGCAGTCGGTGGGAGAGACCAAGGGCGTGTCGGATGTGGCGGTGTTGCAGGTGATCGACAGTTTTGCCAATGTGACTTTTGATCCCCAGGTGGTGAGCGAGCATCAGATCGCGCAGGCGGTGCGGGAGGCGTATCCGCTGCATGGGATGCCGTATCTCGCCACGCTGAAACTGCGCCTGCCGGAGTATGCGAAGCACTCCGCGATGGCGGATGCGGTGCTTGGCCGATGGAAGGATTGGATCAACGTCAAGCGGGTGGACCAGACCAAAGGCGAGTTTGAGATCCACTTCCTGCCGCTGAAGGCCGATGAGAAAAAAACCGGGCCACAGGGCTGGAGTCTGGCGGAGTTCAGCGCAGCCTTGAAAACCGGCCTGGGGCTCGCTTTTACCCTGGAGTCGGAGGCGTTGTAGGAAGGCGGGCAAAGGCGTTGCATTTGCGCCCAAATTTGCGATGCATGCGGCCCCCATGACCCCGAAAATCGACCCCGCCCTGCACCGCGACAAAAAGCCGGACTGGATTCGCGTGACTTTGCCGCGTGATCCGAAGTTTTGGAGCACCAAGGGGCTGATCACGGACCTGAAACTGCACACGGTGTGCGAGGAGGCGCAATGCCCGAACCGCTGGGAGTGCTGGAGCCAGGGAACGGCGACGTTCATGATCGCGGGAGACCGCTGCACGCGAGCCTGCGGCTTTTGCGCGGTGAAGACGGCCAAGCCCTTCGCTTTGGAAGCGGACGAACCGCAGCGCGTGGCCGAGGCGACGAAGCGCATGGGTTTGAACCACATCGTGATCACCGCCGTGGCGCGGGATGATGTGAAGGACGGTGGCGCGGAGCATTTTGCGCGGACCATTGAAGCCGTGCGCGAGGCGGTGCCGACGATCACGATTGAGATTCTGGTTCCCGACTTCAACGGCAAGGACGATGCCCTGGAAGTGGTGATGAAAGCGAAGCCGCACATCTTTAATCACAACTTGGAAACCGTGGAGCGTCTGACACCGCTGGTGCGCAGCCGGGCGATGTATCATCGCAGCCTGCATGTGCTGAAGCGCGCGAAGGCGATGGCGGAGGAGCTTGGCACGAAATGCGCCACGAAGAGTGGACTCATGCTCGGCCTTGGCGAGACGGAGACGGAGCTGTTTCAGGCGATGGACGACCTGCGTGAGCATGACGTGACCGTTTTGACCCTGGGGCAGTATCTGCGCCCCTCCGCGCAACATTTGCCGGTGATCGAGTACATTCACCCGGACACGTTTGAGAACTACAAGCAGATCGCGTTGAAGAAGGGCTTCCGCCATGTGGCCAGCGCGCCGCTGGTGCGCAGCTCGTATCACGCGTCGGATTTCAAGCCGGAGCTGGATCTGGAATAGCCCCGGGAAGACGCAAATGCGTCAAACCAGGGCGCAAACCCGTATGATGTGCATGCGAATTGGCATAACAGGAGCGACGGGATTCATTGGCGGTCATCTGGCGGCAGGTGCCAAGAGACTCGGACATGAGGTCGTGGCTTATTCTCGAGGCCAACGTCAGGTGTCGCATGCCGCTGAAACTCTTCGTCAGCGCACCGATGAGCCGCATGCATTGCCGGAGACGAAATTGGACGCCTTGGTTCATCTTTCGGGCGAGTCGTTGATGGGGCTTTGGACGCAGGAGAAGCGGAAACGCATCTGGGATAGCCGCGTCGATTTTACGAAGGCGCTCGTGGAGCATCTGGCGACGTGGAAGCCAGAAAACCGGCCCAAGGTGCTTGTTTGTGCCTCAGGGGCCGGTTTTTATGGCGACAGCGGTGATGCGCCGGTGGATGAAGATTCGTCGCGTGGCGAGGGTTTCTTGGCGGATGTCTGCGCAGGCTGGGAAAAGGCCGCGTTGAGCGCTGAAACGCTGGGCATGCGTGTGGTGCTACTGCGCACGGGCATGGTGCTGGGACCGGATGGCGGAGCGTTTCCGCTGTTGAAGCGTGTGTTTGGCTTCGGACTCGGCGGCAGGCTTGGATCAGGCAAGCAGTGGATGGCGTGGATTCACGTCGAGGACGCCGTGGGAATCATTTTGAAGGCGATTGAGACCGAGACGGTGAGAGGACCGGTGAACCTATGCGCACCGGGGGCGGTGACGAACGCGGAGTTCACCGCCAAACTGGCTGCGGCGCTGAAACGACCGGCTTTTTTCCACGCTCCCGCCTTTGCGCTCAAGCTGCTGCTGCGCGGCATGGCGGAGGAGATGCTGCTGGGCGGGCAGCGAGTGATTCCTCGCGTCGCGACGGAGATGGGCTACGATTTTGAGCATCCGACACTCGCTGGCGCGTTCAAGGAGCTGCTCTGAGGTTTGCAATCGTTGGCAATGGTTTGCCGTGGTTGGCGATTGTTTCAAACCACTGCAAACGATTGCCAACCACTGCCAACCATCGCAAACTCCCATCATGGCTTCCCAGCAGACCACCATCGGCATCATCTACGATTACGACCAGACGCTCAGCCCGACCTACATGCAGGATGAGACGTTGTTCCCGCACTTTGGGATCAATCCGGGGCAGTTCTGGAAACGCAGCCGCGAGCTGGTGGATTCGGAGGGCTACGACGGTGAGTTGGCCTACCTGAAATGCATGCTCGACTACCTCGACATGGACCGGCCGACGAATGAGGATTTGCGGAAGCTCGGCGAGAAGCTGCGCTTTTACAAAGGAGTGCCTGAGCTGTTCGGCGAATTGAATGCCGTGCTCAATGACCAGCACCGGCTGCTGGGCGTGAAGGTCGAGCACTACATCATCTCCAGCGGCCTGAAGGCGCTGCTGGACGGCTCGGCGCTGGCACCGTTCGTGAAGCGCATCTTTGGCTGCGAGTTCGGCGAGGACAAAAACGGTCGCATCACCTTTCCGAAGCGCGTCATCAGCCACACGACGAAGACGCAGTACATTTTCCGCATCAACAAAGGCATGCTGGAGCCGCATGAGGACGTGAACGATCACATGGCGCCGGAGCTGCGACCGATTCCTTTTCAGCACATGATCTATGTGGGCGACGGGCCCACGGACGTGCCGTGCTTTACGCTCATGAAGCGCTACGGCGGGCATGCGGTGGCGGTTTACAACCCTGACGAGCCAAGCCGTAGCAGCTTCCGCAAATGTTACCAGCTCAATGGGCTTGCCGACCGGGTCAAACACATCGCGCCCGCCGATTACCGCCCTGGCAGCCACCTGCGGTTGCTGCTGGAGGAAATGGTCACCGACATCGCGGACGGAATCGTGCGCAAGAAGCGGCAGGAGATCGAGGAAGGGACGGTTTCAGCGCCGCATTTCTGAGCTGCTGGTTCAGAATAGCTGATGACAAATAGCTGATAGCCAAAGGCGAAGGCGCGTGGCGTCGGTAGTGATCCGCGAAGTTTTGCATTGCTCGGCTATTGGCAATTTGTTATTCGCTATCCTCCATGGCGAGCTACCAACGCTTTGAGGAACTGCCGATTTGGCAGGAGGCGGCGAAGCTCCACAACTTGGTTTTGGATCTGCTGGAGGAACACGCAGCGCTGTTCACGCCGGGCTTTCGGAATCAAATCGACCGGGCGGCGCTGTCGGTCTCAAACAACATTGCGGAAGGTTTTGATCGTGTGACGACGGCTGAGTTGCTCACGTTTTTGGGTTATTCACGCGGCTCGGCCAGCGAGGTGAAGTCGATGTGCGCGGTGATTTTGACACGAAAGAAGATCAAGCCCGCTCTGGTGCTGTTACAAGCCATCCGAGCCGCGTGTGAATCTTGCCTGAAGCAGCTCACAGCATGGATGTCTCAGATCGACTCCGGGCCGGTGCAGGGGAAACGGCATCTGACCGGCACGGACAAGCGCCGCCGGGATGAGGGAAGGATCGCTTCGGAGTGGCGGCTGAAGTTTCTGCGCAGCATGAAGCCGGATCATCCGCTCTATAACTCACCCGAGGCGCGGAAGGCGCACGGGGAGACATAGCTGATAGCGCATGACGCTGTCGCCAAGGGCGCGGGCGGAGGTGGCAATAGCTGATAGCGAATAGCCGATGGCGATTGAGCAGAGCGCTCCTCCCTGGCTACGGCACGAGAGCCTGCGGCTCTTGCCTCATGAGCCGGACTGGAACACCAGGATTGGACTGCCGGCTTCGGCTATTGCCCAGTTGCTATTGGCTATCCCTCTTCAGCACACAGCAATCCCACGAGCCCGCATGTCGTGGAACCATTCGACGTATTTCGGCACGCCTTGGGCGATGGAGGTGGTGGGCTTGAAGCCGATGAGGGCTTTCGCCTTGCTCACGTCAGCGGAGGTGATGGGTACGTCGCCGGGCTGCTCGGGAAGCTGGTTGATGGTGGCTTTTTTTCCAAGCGCCTGCTCAATGGTGGCGATGAGATCGTTGAGCGAGACGTTTTGGGAACCGCCGAGGTTGAAGATGTCGCAGATCGGGCCGGTGCGGTATTGCAGCGCACCGATGATGCCGTCCACAATGTCGTTGATGTAGGTGTAGTCCCGCCTGGTGGTGCCGTCGCCGAATTTGTCGATGGGTTTGCCGTCTTCAATCAGGCGGGTGAATTTGGAGATGGCCAGATCCGGGCGCTGGCCCGGGCCATAGACGGTGAAGAAGCGCAGTGAAACCGTCTTGATGGCGTAGAGATGGCTGTAGTTCGAGCACATCTGCTCACCGGCCATTTTGGTCATCGCGTAGGGGCTGATGGTTTGCAAAATGGGATCGGTCTCGGCGAAGGGCACTTTTTTATTCACGCCATAGACCGAGGAGCTGCTGGCGGAGACAAAATGCTTCACGCCGGTGCGGCGTGCGGCTTCGAGGAGGTGGAAGGTGCCCTTGATGTTGGTGTCGATGTAGAGCTCCGGCTGCTCAATGGAGGGGCGCACGCCGGCCCGAGCCGCGAGGTGAATGACGGCGTCGAAACGACCCTCGTCGAAGACTTCGGCCACAAACGCAGGGTTGGTGATGTCGCCTTCGCGGAAATGGATCTTGGGGCCGAGCGCCTTGAGGTTTTCGCGCTTGATGGCGGGATTGTAGTAATCGTTGAGGCTGTCAATGATGGTGATCTGGCCCGCGTCGTCACGGAGCAGGCGTTGGACAGTGTGGGAGCCGATAAACCCGGCGCCGCCGGTGACGAGAATCTTCATGGGATTGAGAATTTACAGGCAGACAGTGGACAAATGCAACCCAGCAGGAGAAAGGGATTGACGCAAACCCCTCGATTTCGCTAAATGGGCGGAATTCACGGAGAAATTTCACCACTAGACCATGAGCGAACCCGAAAACACGCCAACACCGCCGCCAGCCACGACTCCGAAGACCGCCGCTGTGCCGCTGAAGAAGGAAACTGTGCGCATTACCCTGCGTGGCCGCCCTGGTGCTGGTGTGACCCAGCCGCGTGAGGCCACCTCCCCTGTGGCACCTTCTGCAGGCAGTTTTCCAGCCTCTCTCAACACCACCTCGGTGGTGCCGACGATGGCAAAGAAGGCCACAGCCCCGATTCAGCTTCCCTCGGCCCCGCTGCCACCGCCTGCTCCTAAAAGCAGCACTTCCCCGGTGAAGCTGCCCGCACCTCCGCTCTCCCCGCCTTCGAAAAAGACGACCTCAGCCATCCCGGTGTCGGCCTCTCCGCCCCCTGCCGCGCCCCCTCCTTCGAGCCCGATGCCGCCTCCTGGCCGTGCTTCGGCCCCGTCCGCTCCTCCGATTTCCAAGCCGCCAGGAGCGCCGACCGCCCCACGCCCGGCGGCTCCTCCCATGGCAGGACTTCCTGCGGCCACTCGTCCTTTGGCTCAAAATCCTGCGGCTCCCCCCGCTCCTCGTGTTGAGGCGGGTGCGCCCACCGTGCCGCTCCAGAAAGGTCCGCCACGTCCGCCAGGAAGCGGCACTGGCCCGATGGCTGGTGCTACGGCTCCGCTGCCAAAAGCGACCGTTAAGCTGGCTCCAACTCAGGTGATGCAGCGCCCTTCGATCTCGGCACCTCCCAGCGCTCCGGTGAAACGCAGCGCTGCCGCTGACGCTGAGCAGTTCTACGAAGAAAAAGATCCCGAGGCTGGCTTGGTGCCGCTTTCCGTGATCTGCTTTGTCCTTTCCGCGATTTTGATGGCCGTTCAAATGTTCGGAGCAGATGCTGTGAAGGACGACCCGACCGGTGAATCCCCGATCATGGTGCCATCCGCTGCTGCCCAAAGTTGGGAAAGCCGGAGCATCATCACAGGAGTTTGGACCAACAAGTTCAAAGACACCTTGCTCCCGATCCCCTGAGATCTAGGCATCTGACGAATTGACCTTTTTACCCGACTTCCATCATGCCTCTCGCCTGGTTAGTTTTTCTCCTCGCTGTCGCCACTCTGGCCTTGAACTTCCTCGCCAAAAGCGGCGGGGGAATGTGATTCAAAGCCACCGCGCCTTTTTCGCCATTTGCGCTGCCTAATGTCTGCTGACTGAAGTCAATGGTGACTTCAGTCCATGGCCGGTGTGGGCGTTCTTAGCCGTGAGGCGATGCTGCTCGCGATTTCGAGTAGCCGCGTTTTTTCTTCTGCGGTGAAATCGTACGGCGTCAGCTTGCCAATGCCAAGGGTGCCGCAGAGTCGCTGGCCGTCTAGCACTGGCACCGCCAGCGTTCCCTGCACCTGGGTCTGCTTGGCACCCGGTTTCGCCACGCCGGAGGTGTCGGTCTGAAGGTTACACATCTCCACCGGCTCTTTCCGCTCCGCCGCGACTCCCGCGATACCCTTGCCCATGGGAATCGACTGGATGATCGGCATCAGCGCCTCTGGGATGCCTTGGTGAGCCACCAGTTTCAGGTGTTGGTCTGCCGTGTCGAGTCGGTGCAGCGTTCCCGTCGTACAGCCAAAATCTGAGATCGTCTTGGAAAGGAAATCGTGCCAGGAAAGGGCTGTGGAGGTCATGGAGAGCTTTGATTTGGGATTTGTCGTTGTCGTGACTGGTCGCGGGCGTTATTCTCGCGCTATCTTGGTCTGTTTCATGAAAACCTGCTCCGCTTTTTTTGCTGTTCTTGGACTGGTGTCTGCCCTTCAGGCGCAG
>JBIKYB010000222.1:0-8575 GCA_044355475.1 Prosthecobacter sp. | reverse complement strand
TGGTGCCACGAGGCCCCCTTCTACACCCATGGGCCCCTCACCACCGACATCGCCCCCGGCTACGACCACATCACCAGCGGCATCGGCGCCGCCATGATCGGCTGGTATGGCTGCGCCATGCTCTGCTACGTCACGCCCAAGGAACACCTCGGCCTCCCCAACAAGGAAGACGTGAAGGCGGGTGTCATCACCTACAAACTCGCCGCCCACGCCGCCGACCTCGCCAAAGGCCACCCCGGCGCCCAATACCGCGATAACGCCCTCAGCAAAGCCCGCTTCGAGTTCCGCTGGGAAGACCAGTTCAACCTCAGCCTCGACCCCGTCACCGCCCGCGAATACCACGACGAAACCCTCCCTCAAGACGGAGCCAAAAGCGCCCACTTCTGCTCCATGTGCGGCCCCCACTTCTGCTCCATGAAGATCACTGAAGACGTCCGCAAATACGCCGCCGAACAAGCCATCTCCGAGGAGGAAGCGCTCCAGCGCGGGATGGACGAGAAGAGCAAAGAGTTCGTCGAAAGCGGAGCGGAGGTCTATCAGCCAGCATGACACATCATGTCGTAGAGTTTTGTGCGGGCGGAGGCGGACAGGCGCTAGGTCTCGAAATGGCCGGATTCGAATGCGAAGCGGCAGTCGAGATCGATTCCGACTGCTGCACGACCTTGCGTGCAAATCGTCCATGGTGGGATGTGCGCAATGATGACATGCGCAACGTCAACGCTACTCGTTGGAAAGGTGTTGATCTATTTGCTGCTGGTGTGCCGTGTCCGCCCTTTTCCGTCGCTGGAAAGCAGCTCGGAAGTGATGACGAGCGTGACATGTTCCCCGATGCCTTGCGTCTCATCAAGGAATGCTCACCATCGGCTGTATTGCTCGAAAATGTGCCAGGATTTGCCTCAGCTAAGTTTGATGACTACCGAGCAAAGCTTCTGCGCCAGTTAGAGAAGCTTGGATACGAGGCGGATTGGAAAGTGGTTCAGGCAGCCGACTTTGGTGTGGCTCAGCTTCGCCCTCGATTCTTGTTGGTTGCAATGCGCCCTTCAAACTTTGAGTGTTTTAGATGGCCAGAGCCATACGATAAGCGTGCTGGTGTGGGACCAATAATCGCAGACTTGATGGGGGCCGGTGGCTGGAAGGGGGTGGATCGTTGGGCGGAAAAAGCCAATCGTATTGCACCAACAGTCGTGGGTGGCTCCAAGAAACATGGCGGACCGGACCTAGGGCCGACACGCGCCAAGAAGCAGTGGCGAGAAATGCACGTGGATGGTCTGGGAATCGCTGACAATCCCCCAAACGCAGATTTTGACCCCGAAGGATGTCCGAAGCTGACTGTGCGAATGGTCGCTCGCATTCAAAGCTTTCCTGACGGTTGGCAATTCAGCGGCAAAAAAACCGCCGCATATCGACAAGTTGGCAATGCATTTCCACCTCTCGTCGCAAAGGCAATCGGTCAGGCAATTCGGTCGGCACTTCAAATGCAACGCCCGTCATCAAGAAGCGGGATCGAACAGCTTCGCTTATTAGAAGAGCCTGGAGTCTACTATGCCTCAGGCAAACCGGCCAAGCCTTACCCATTCATGTAGCACCTGCAAAATGCTACTCGTCGGCTGCCTCATTGGCCTTGTTTGATTCGGCTCTTTCCTTCTCAAACTGACGAATCCATTTCGTTGGATCTTCGGGCCACTCGCCGAACTTGGTGAGCATATACGAAGATGTGACACGCCCACTCGGTTGTTTCTGGCGCTTCACATCGATTTCCCAATCGAGGTAGCGAAGCTCACGCGTCCGTTTTTTCCAGTCATCCTGGTTCGCAACGAATTCGATCAATTGAGATGGAACCCACGAATTGAAATTTAGCTTGAGGAGTTCGCCAATTCTTACATGCACCGAGTCATGATTTAGCGCACTCTTAACTTTGTCGTCTTGGGATGCGAACAAGTCTTTCTTTCCATGATTACATTCCTCACAGAGTGCCCAGAGGTTATCGACCTCGTTGGTTCCGCCCCATGCTTGAGGGATTTTGTGATCGACCTGTAGCTTGACGCCATCAACTTCGATGCTGCGGCCGCACATTTGGCAGCGACCTCTCGCTGTTCGTAAGACCTCGGCACGAAGTCTGCCATTGATACCAGTCGGATTTATAGAAGCCTCGCGTTTTGCGCCAAGACAATACTTCGGATTTCCACCGTTTGGAATGACGATGAGGTGATACCATTTCCGCACATCTCTCCTTCTTCGATCGAGCTGGCTCTGCTCATTCGCCGCAAGCCCTAGCTTTTCTCGAATGTCGCCAGAAGTGAGTCCTTCTGGGTGCTGACGCAACAACTCGGCTATCCTGCCGACCATTCCCGTGGGTTCCCCAATCACGACCGCCTCCCCTTTTTGGATGATGCCCCCGCACTCTTCCCATCTCGAGCTTCGGCTTCTTCAATCAGCTTTGACAGTGGGGTATTCAGAGCCTCCGCAATCTCAGAAGCGACATCGAGAGAACAATTGCGTTCCCCACGCTCGACCATGCCAATGTAGGTCGGATGCACGCCAGCTCGTTCTGCAAGCACCTCTTGTGTCAGTTCCAGTTCGCTTCTGCGTGCACGCACAACTTCCCCGAATGATTTGGAGAGAAGTCGTTTGGCCATGATACCCAATAATGCCCCAAATATTCAGCTTCATTCCACAGACAATAGTCTGTCCATGCCACGAGAAACGGGTTCAGGCTGCAAAACTCTGACCAATCCACCTCGGCGTCGTTCCAGCCACTCGCGGTGGTTCCATCCGGTTTCCGAAAGACGCCCCTCAAGCGCTCCAGGTCGAGCCCCGTTTCCCAGCCGCTGGGGAGCCTCGGCGGAACCGCCTCCCGTTCGCGCCCCTGCTTCCCCCCGAGTTCGAGCCCGGTCTTCCCCTCGAAGACACCCTTCCCAAGCCGTGAAGCACTGTGAGAGAGGAGTGCTGCCTCAATCCAATCGACAAAAGAATGGGGACAGAAGAATGGCTCGATTCTATTGTCCCCATTCTCTTGTCGAAACCGGTCTTCCAGCCTTCGTGATTCGAGCTGGGTCCTCGCCTCGAAGAAGGCCTCCCAAGCCATGAAACACCGCCAGAGATGGGATAACCGCAGAGATGATCTTTCTGGCTGACTTTCTCTGCGGTTATCCATCCTCTCGCGGCGCTTCCTTCTGGCCTTTGACGGAGTCACCGCATCCACGGAGACGCGTTCGGCAGGCTCAGTGAACGGGCCCGATCCAATCGACAAAAGAATGGGGACAGAAGAATGGCTCGATTCTTTTGTCCCCATTCTCCTGTCGATCCGTTTGGTGGATCAAATTCAGACTCCCCGAACGGCGGAACCTAGTCGGGAGAATCGGAACAAGCGGTGGCTTCAAAGTCCAGCTTCGGCTTCGAGTTCGCGTTTTTGACAGCGGGACAGCTTGAGGCAATCCAGGTCCAACACGGCTCCGCCGAGGGCGTAGAGCAGCATCCGATGCGAACGCACGATGTCTCGGCTGACAAGCTCCCGATAGGCTGTCGCAGCTCCCACGCGGCGCAGATCTTCCGCCGTGTGGATGCCGATTTCGGCCAGCCATTCAGCGCAGCGCGGCCCCATGTTTCGCAGCGTCGTGACGGGCTGCGATCCCTCAAGTTTTTCAGTTTTTCTTTGGCTTTTGGATGGCATCAGAAGGTCGGTGTCGTCGCAACAAGCATGAAACCATGGAACTTGGGTGTTTCTGAGATCTTGCGAGAAGAATCTGCCCGGCTGCAGGTGAGAACGGATTCTCGCTTTTGCCTTGGAAACTCTCGCGGTGGTTCCTTCTGGCGTTCGACTGAGTCAGCCATCCACGGAAAAGCCTTCGGCGTCTCCATGTTCAGTGAACGGGCCCGATCCAATCGACAAAAGAATGGGGACAGAAGAATGGCTCGATTCTTTGGTCCCCATTCTCCTGTCGAAGCGGGCTTCCAGACTTCGTGATTCGGCGTCTGGGGGAAACGGGGGGGGGCTGACAACGGGGGCAAACCGGAGGCGGTCCTCGTATGGCGTTGATTGAGAGGCGTTTGACCGGAGATCCAAGGCATCTGACAGCGAGTACAAAGGCGCTGACAGTGAGTACAAGGCATCTCACCGTGGGTACGAAGCCGCTGACACCGGGTACAAGTCACCTGACAGCGGGTACAAACCTGCTCACACCGGCTACAAAGGCGCTTACAGCGGTTACGAGCCTGCTCACACGGGGTACAAAGGAGCTGACGGTGGGTACAACGGCCCTGACCCGGGATTCAAGACGACTGACGCCGCCTGTTTCCCACCCTGTCCCTCCAGCAAGGCGAAGGAGCCTGAATCGAGCCCCGAAAGCTGCCTCCATTCGCTCCCCAGCCGCCCCGTCCCCACTCAAAACTCTGCGGCGGCGATTGCCGAATTGTCTATTTCGTGTATTTTTCGTGCATGCCAACCAAGACAATCACCTTGGAACTCGATGCCTACGAGAAGCTCCGCCGCGCCAAGCGTGGAGCAGAGTCCTTCACGGAAGTCGTGCGCCGTGCCGTCTGGGTGGATGCTCCGGCGACCGGTGCGGCACTGCTCAGCTATTTCCACAACGGCGGAAGCGGCACCAGTGACAAGTATTTGGACGCGGTGGAAGAAGCGGCCAAGCATGACCCCATTCCCGACGATCCATGGGCCTGATCCTCGACACGAACTTCATCATCGTGGCTGAGCGCGAAGCCAAGCGCGGCATCACAACCACGATTGACCGCTTTTTCGCCATCAGAGCGAAAGAGAACTTCTACATCACCTTCACCGTGGCGGGCGAGCTAGCCTGCGGCCAATCGGCGAGCCCAAAACGAGACTGGGAGCGCCTGTGCCGCCCCTACCCGATTCTACCCTGGTCCGCTGAAATCTCGTGGCAGTATGGAGAGATTTATCGGGCGCTGGCAGCCAAAGGACAACTGATCGGAGCCAACGACATGTGGATCGCCGCCACCGCGCTGGTGCATGGCATGGGAGTCGTCACCAACAACGTGGACGAGTTCAGACGCGTTCCGGGGCTGACGGTGTTGCCTTACTGATTCGCTCCATGAACCCTACCCTCTGCATTCTCGGTGGCTGCAATGGCGCAGGGAAGACGACGCTCGCGAGGGAGTTGCTGCCGCGACTGGGCTTGATGCGTTTCCTGAATGCGGATGAGATGGCGCGGGGGCTCTCGCCGCTCGACCCCACGCTCAGCGCGTTCCGAGCGGGGCGGTTGCTGCTGGAGGAGGCGCGTTCGCTCATCGCGACGAAGGCCAGCTTTGCCATCGAGAGCACGCTCAGCGGCAAAGCTCAAGTCGCGTTGATTCGCGAGGCCAAAGCACGCGGCTACCGCATCCTGTTGCACTACATCGTCATCGGCTCCGCCAGGCAGGCCGTCGCCCGTGTGGCCCTACGCGTGAAACTGGGTGGCCATCACGTGCCCGAAGACGACGTGCGCCGCAGATTTGATCGCAGCCGCAGGCATTTCCTGGAGGACTACCTGCCTCTTGCCGATGAGTGGGGCTTGTGGGAGAATCAGTCGCCGCCGCCAAGGCAGATCGCCGACAGCGAGACGCACACTTCAGACCAACTCCACGCCATGCTCACCTCCAACAGCCTCCAAGAAGCGCCTCCGCGCGAGATGTCAGAGATGTCGAAGATCGTGCTCGAAGCTGGCCGTGTGGCCACGGAGAAGATGCTCGACTACTACAAGCGCATGGGCATCAAGGTCACGCCGCAGATGACGCTGGCTCCCGAGAAGCCAAAGCGGGTCCGCCGCAAGGCGGTGTGATTAGCCAAGGCGTGTTTCCGACTCGCCGACTCACCGCCACAGCACCCCTGGAAACTTCTTCGCCACGGCCTGCCGATGCTTCGGCCATTCGCGGGCCAGGAAAGACGGCCAGTCGGAGGTGGTGGCGAGGCGTTTGCCATCCGGCGTGCAGAGCTGGAGTTGCAGAAGTAAACTACTTCAAGGCACGGTCTTTATCGTCGCCTGATTCGCGCGAACCTGTTTTGTCAAAAGCTCTCTCTCGACAAGACTCAGTGATCCTCACTGGCGGTCGGCCCTGAATCAGTTGGTAAAAGATGGTGGGTAAAAGATAAGACCTCTGACCTCTGTCATCTTTTACCCCGAATCTTTTACCTTCCATCAGGCCTCAAAAAGCCAAGCGGTCACCGCCACAACACACCCGAAAACTTCTTCGACACGGCTTGGCGATGCTTCGGCCATTCGCGAGCGAGGAACGCCGGCCAATCAGTCGTGGTAGCCAGACGTTTGCCATCGGGTGTGCAGAGCTGGAGTTGCACAGGTAGTCGGCCTTCGCAGAGCGTCGGATGTGCTGTGAGCGCGAAGCATTCCTGGAGCTTCACTTGGGCTTCGGGGGTGTCGTCGACGTAGCTGAGCTTGATCGTGCCGCCGCTGGGCCAGGGGAGTGTGAGGGGCGCTAACTCATCGAGCCAACTGACTTGGCCTTTGTCGAGATGCTGATGGAAGGCGTGAACAAGGGGCGCAGCTTGGGCTTCTTTCACGAGGGAGAGGCCGGTGAAGGCTCGGGCGAGGCTGGCGGTGAGGGCGGCTTCGTCGAAGGGGGCGAACTCGAGTTCAGGCAGGGTGGCGTGGACGAGGTTCACGCGGGCGATGAATTGTTTCAGCCGGTGATCCATGAGCGGCAGATCGAAAGCTCCAGTGCGTTGGGCTTCGGCGAGGCAACGTCCGCTGGCGATGGGATCGAGGTCGCGCTGCTGCGCCTTTTGCTCGATGACGAGATCGCGATAGCGCACGAGCTTCATGGCGGCGACGCGCTTGTTCTGGGCATCGAAGAGATGCTCCACGGTGGTGCTGAGGTGCTGCGGAAACATCTCGGCGATCCACGCCGGTTGCACGGCGGTGGCGAGGCTGAGCAGGGTCTGGCGCGACGGTGTTTCGCGCAGATTCGCGGCGACGAAGTAAGCGGCATCGGTCACCACGCTTTCGCGCACGAGCTGGCCTTGGCGTTGGTCGGTGAGATCGCACTCGGGCTTGCCGGGAGCACGGCGTTTGGCGAGCTGATCGACGAAGCTGGCCATGAGGCAACGCAGGAGAGCTTCGTGAGGTTTAGGGGTAGGCTGATTTGCACCGCCGAGATTCGAAGGGCGCAGAGGAATACCTTCTGAATCCATTCTCTGCGTCCTTCCTATCTCTGCGGTGCTTGCTTTGTTCTGTGCTTCTGGGGTTGGAGCGGCATCGCGGTCGTAAAGACGCTGCTGGTGGGCGGCGTGCAGGATTTGCTGACAGGTCTGCTCCACCTGTCGGGCGACTTGGGCGTTGATGCCGTAGCTGCGGCAGCGATCAAAGCTGAAGCCATTCGCTTTGGCGAAGTCGTAGGCTCGCATCAACGTGATGAAATCGGAGTCCGCGCTGTCCTCGAACATCTCGCGCGCGGCTTTGGTTTGCGCATCATCGCGATCCAGCCGCGCGAGCAAATCGCGACCACTGACCAAAGCGGCGCACAAGGCGGCATCGGGCACGCAGCCGCGTTGGCTGGCCTCGATGAGCATGCGTGAGTAGCGTGGATGCATGGGCAGGCGCAGCATTTGGCGACCGACGGGCGTGAGGTCGGCATCGAGCAAGGCCCCGAGCATGGTGAGCAGGCGCTCGGCCCGCACGACAGCCTGCGGATCGGGTTTGTCCAGCCAGTCAAACGTCGCGGCCTCGCGGATGCCGAGCGAGTGCAGCAGCAGCACGACCTCCGCGAGGTCGCTGCGCTGAATCTCCGGCGTGTTGCGCTCGTCGCGGTCCTTGTGGCCGATGACGGTCCACAAGCGATGGCAAGTGCCCGGCGCAGTGCGGCCCGCGCGGCCTTTGCGTTGATCCGCACTGGCGCGGCTAATGGGCTCCAGCAAGAGCGTGCCGATGCCGCGCTCGGCATCGTAACGAGCCACGCGGGCGATGCCGCTGTCCACGACATGGCGGATGCCGTCGATGGTGATGCTGGTCTCCGCGACGTTGGTGGCGACGATCACTTTGCGCAGCGAGTTCGGCGCAAAAGCGCGGTCTTGCTCCTGCGGCTCCAGTTCTCCATGCAAAGGGATGCACGCCACGCGCTCCCGCGTTCTCAGGCCACGCAGGGCATCGAGCGTGCCCTGGATCTCGCCACGGCCCGGCATGAAAACGAGGATGTCGCCGGGGTCTTCGTCTTGAAGGATGCGCTCCACCGCATCCGCCGCCTGCACCGTGATCGGACGCTGATCCGGCATCGAGAGATAGCCCACCTCCACCGGAAAGCTTTGTCCTTCGGACACAAGGATCGGGCATTGGTCCAAATACGCCGCCACAGGCTCCGCATCGAGCGTGGCGGACATCACCACCATGGCCAAGTCCGGCCGCTGGGTCTGCTGAAGGTGTTTCACCAAAGCCAGCGCCACATCGCTGAGCAGGTTTCGCTCGTGAAACTCATCAAAGACCACCGCGCCGATCTTTGACAGCGTCCGATCATCCTGAAGCCAGCGCAGCAAAATGCCCTCCGTGACAAAACAAATGCGAGTCCCAATGCTCGTGTGATCATCAAACCGAATCTGATAGCCGACTTCCGCGCC
>JBIKYB010000032.1:0-26177 GCA_044355475.1 Prosthecobacter sp. | reverse complement strand
AGCGTCCTCCAGCCCGGCGACAAGGTGCTCGGCATGAACCTCGCCCATGGCGGCCATTTGACCCACGGCAATCCCGCGAACTTCAGCGGCCGCCTTTACCAATTCTGCCAATACGGCGTCAGCCAGAGCGACGAACTCATCAACTACGACGAACTCGCCGAAGTCGCCCTGCGTGAGAAGCCGAAGATGATCACCGCCGGTGCCAGCGCCTACCCGCGCATCATCGACTTCAAAAAGATGAGCGAGATCGCCAAAAGCGTCGGCGCTTATCTCTTCGTCGATATGGCCCACATCGCCGGCCTCGTCGCTGGTGGCGCACATCCTTCGCCGATGGAATACGCCGACTTCGTCACCACCACCACGCACAAGAGCCTGCGCGGTCCCCGTGGCGGCATGATCCTCACGAACAACGAAGACCTCTTCAAAAAGATCCAGAGCCAGGTCTTCCCCGGCGTCCAGGGCGGCCCGCTCATGCACGTCATCGCCGCCAAGGCCGTCTGCTTCGGCGAATGCCTCAAGCCTGACTTCAAAGACTACACCGCCCAGGTCGTCAAAAACGCCCAGGCCCTCGCCGCCGCGCTCAGCGCCCTCGGCTACCGCATCGTCAGCGGCGGCACCGACAATCATCTCATGCTCGTCGATCTGCGTCCGAAAGGCCTCAACGGCAAAATCGCCAGCGAGACCCTCGACAAGGCCGCCATCACCGTGAACAAAAACGGCATCCCCTTCGACACCGAGAAGATCACCCTCGGCGGCGGCATCCGCATCGGCACCCCTGCCGTCACCACTCGCGGCATGAAAGAAGCCGAGATGACCCAAATCGCCGCCTGGATCGACCGTGCGCTCACGAATCGCGAAAACGAGGCCGTGTTGGCGGAGATTCGCAAGGAAGTCAGCGCCACGAATCAGCGATTCCCACTGCCCTAAAAGATAGAACGGCTCAAGCTTGGCCATAGAACACACCTTGTCTTCACCATGACAGACATTCGTTTCCCATGGTCAGGCAGCTTTTTCCACAATTGCCTGAGTCAGCCGAAAAACACTTGGTGAATACCAGATG
This sequence comes from Prosthecobacter sp., assembly GCA_044355475.1. GTDB lineage: Bacteria > Verrucomicrobiota > Verrucomicrobiia > Verrucomicrobiales > Verrucomicrobiaceae > Prosthecobacter. The sequence continues at coordinate 25,117 of JBIKYB010000032.1, read as the reverse complement.
AGGCGGGCCTCATTAACTCTTGAGGTAATCAGTCAAAAGCTCCCGTAACAGTTTACGAGTCCGATAGAGGCGGAGCTCGACGGCTTTTTCACTCGTATCCTGCACACGAGCGATCTCGAGGTGGCTCATGCCATGCCAAGTCGCAAGGATGATCACTTCCCGCATGTCCGGGGGAAGTTGGGCGATGGCTCGCTGCATGGCATCCAGGCGCTCGTTGGCCATGGTTTGCTCGTCAGGAGAAGCATTTGGGGCAGCCATGGGCAGATCACGGAGATTTTCATGGTCCAAAAGAGTTTCCGGGTGCCGGTTAAGCCAGCGGAAGTGATTGCGGGCAAGGTTGGTGGCAATAGCAAAGAGCCAGGTGGAGAATTTTTGCGATTGGCGAAACTCCATTCGATGGCGATGCACGCGAACAAACGCTTCCTGAGCGAGATCGTGCGCAGTGGCGCTATTGCCAGTGAGACGAGTGAGATAGGCGATGAGAGGCTGGCTCCAGGCATCCATGAGTCGGTTGAGAGCTAAATCATCGCCCTCAGCCAGGCAGCGCATGAGTTCGAGATCAAGATCATCTCGTGCGTGAGTCATCGGCGAAGGCTGGAAGAAACCCGGCGTTCATGTTCCCTGCGCTGCTGTTGCAAAGCAGGCAGAATATCATCCAGAAAACGCTTCCCCTCGGCAGGAGGCATGAGTGCAGCCACCTGCTGGAGATGCTGAACAGCCGCCTTTTCACAGTCACCACAAAGTGCCTGCTCCTGACTAAGCTGGGCGTCAACATCGCCATATTGGCGGCTGCGATGCCGGGCGCGCCATAACAAAGGACGAGCAGCAGCCGCTATCTGACGGCACATCTTGGTGCATTGCGTGAAATATTCGTCATGCAAGGCGCTAATGCGGTCGAAAGCAGCGTCATCAAGGAGGTACTCCTCCTTGAGCCAACGCAAACCGATTTCCTGCGGTGATTCACGCGGACGCAGGCTCTCACGCGTGATCCATAACGACACCGCAGCAAGCGCCGCCGCGATTAAAGCAAATCCGATGAGCCGTCCCGCAGGTGTCATGATCAATGGCCGCCAAGGTGGCTGGGATCAAATGGGCTGATCGACATGACGTAGGCGTCATGCGGCGAGAACTCGGCAGACGGCGGATGGGAGAGTCCCCAGGCCACCGCCCCTGCAACGACAATGGCAAGGATGACAGCCTCACGCCGCGGACGCAGTAGCCACCAAGCAAAGCGCTCAACCCACCCCGGCTCGCGTGACTCAGCCGCGATCCGCCGCCAAACTTCACGACGGAAGTCTGGCGGTGGTTCGACCGCCAACTGCCACTGTGCTAGCAGATCATTCAGAGGATCAGGATCATCAGTTTTCATGGCCATGGCGGATCTGATTGGGCGAAGGGGGGACTTGCATGACCTACCTTTGACCATAAACGTCAACCCAAGCGAGGCCAGATTTCCCCCACTGTGGGTGGAAGTAGCGGCGACCGAGATACACGCCATCGACCGCATGCATCGCCCCACCCTGAGGATGGCTGGCGCGTGTGAGCACGGGCTTGCCATTCTACGTCTGTGTGAGACTAGGCACCGTGGGACGACCGGCACAGGATGCAGAAGCAAGGGTGGCGAGGGCCAGAAGTGTGTGAACAATGGGTTTCATGGTATGGTAGCGTTTGGGTTGGTTTGGTTGGATGAGCCGCCCACTTGGGCGTTCTCATTTTGTGCTACCCCGCCTGCGGACAGACCCCTCAAAAATTATTCCAACCATGCCGCAGATGGCAGAAACACGAGTCCCTCGAAAACAGAGGCGCAGAAGACACCGAGTCGCCCCAAGTGCCTCGCAAGCACGCTGCTTTCGTTCAATGCCCGAGTTCGCGCAGTGCATCAGAACTGTGCGTTTTTGTTTTATGATGGCAACCAGCGTGATGGCAGCCAGCGCCAGCTCAAGAGTACTCGCTGTTTTTTGCTTGTATGCGGTCGGCATGCAATCATAAACAGGCTCCCTACAACCATGAAAAGAACCGCATTATCCTTCCATCAGCTTCAGGCACTCTTCGCTTGCCTGCTTGCCTCTTCGCTCATTTCCTGCGCCACCAAGGAATTGGAACGTTGCCCGCCCGGCACTCCCGGCATCATTCTCTCCCAGTCCGTGGAATGCACCCACAAAGACGGCAGACTCACCCTGCCAGCCGGGCATTATCAACCTGAGGCGCAGTCACCAAAGGGCATCTATTATGTGGCACCCGAACGCCTCAAAACGGACGGGATCATACGCGCAGGTCAGGAGCGCGGCGGTCTCTTCATTGCCCGGGAAGGTTGGCAGTGGGCCTGGACCGGCCATCCAGGTTGGGAAGTGGACCAAAGCGCTACCACCATCACCGGCAAGCGCGGCATCATCATGCCCACTCACTACAAATTCGAACCCTTTGTGCGGTACCAGATTGCGAAACAACAGCGCTAGTTGAATGCCGCTAATTCAGCACCTTCCAAAAAAAGATGAAAGGAACTGATCAGCCACTTCCATGCCGGGCCGCAGCTAAATTTGCCGAAAAGACAAAATAATGCTTTTCAGCGCTTACTCATCCTGCTAATTTTCAGTCTGAACGGCTCACGTACCTTGCTCCGGTGTTTCCACGCTGGGACAATCCATGCGAGTGTCCGACCTCAAACCAACCAACCTAATACCAACCAAATCAGACCATGAAAATGAATGCATTGCTGAAAACGCTGGGGTTCTTGGCACTGGCCGCCACTCCCGTGCTGGCCGGAACCTCACCCGCTCCAAAAAACCCGATCGCTCCTGCTCCGGAAAATGACGACCTCGGAATCACTGCCTCCCTCGGCTATGACTCCAGCCGCATCTTCCGTGGTCTGAACTTCGGCCAACACTGGGTTCGCTCCGCTATCGAAGGCACCATCCTCCTGGTGGGTGGCGCTTCAGAAGACGGCGCTGGCACCACTTCTCTGAACTGGGACGCCCAGTTTGGCACCTTCTTTGGAGATCAAGACCACTTCAGCACCCGTGCGGCTGGCCTTGGTGCCCCTGGTTCCACCGATCTCTCCTTCCAACAACTCCAGTTGGGCGCTTCGATTGCTCATGACTTCGGCCCTCTCACCGCAAGCGTTGGCTATCGCTATTACCGCAACGCTGGCGACATCAACGGTGGCACCCCACTGAATGACGCTCAGGAAGTCAGCCTTGGCCTTGCCACGGCTCTCGGCCCGATCGACATCGCTTCCAGCGCTAATTACGACTACGTCAACGACTCCTGGTACTTTGACCTCAACGCAAGCTCCACGATCGTGATCACCGACTCCATCAGCCTTGTTCCCTTCGCCAACGTTGGCTACGGTCACAACATGAACTGGCAGTTCAATCGCAATGGCAACGTTGCAGGCGGCTCCTGGGGCGGACAGAACAGCCTTACCGGCTGGACTGCCATCACCACGGGCATTCAGCTCCCAATCAAGCTCAACAGCCGCGCGACTCTGACTCCCTACATTGCAGGCAATCTCGCTCTGGGATCCCTTCAAAACCAGGGTCAAGCTGCTCGCAATGCAGGCGCTCCTGACACCCCCTACAAGAGCGTGCTCTTCGGTGGCGTGACCCTCAGCGTCCGCTTCTAATCGTTCTCCGAACGATTTCCAACCTTCTTGGTTAACCTCCCGGCAGCAATGCCGGGAGGTTTTTTTATGCCCATGCCCAGGAATCATGCGCACCCAACCCAGCACTCGGTTTCTTAGCACATTGGACGAGTGTCAATTGGGGCCAAAGATCTTTGGCAAGAGGAGTCGCTGACCTTGAGGCCAAGTAAAGGGCGAAGGATTCGCGAAAGCCAAATACAGAGCACGTCATCAGCTTTTGGGACTTCCCGCAGATTCAGGGAAACCACAGATGCGCATAATCTGCGGCTTTCCTGAATCTGCGGCAAAACCGTGTTTTCACAAAAAGTGACGACGCGGGACATAACCACCACAACATGGCACGCCCCCTGCTCTTTTTATGGCTGCATGCTGGCTTTCCTCACCGGAAAAACAGCGCCTCAACACCAACAAACCAAACTCGACCAACACATGAAGACCAATAGAATGACATCATTCGTTGCCAAGTCGGTGACTGTTCTTGCTGCCTGTGCAGCGCTGAACGCATCGGCCGGCACTGCACCCGCCAAAGCCCCGGTTCCCGTGGAACCTGAACCCTCCGCTCTTTTTGACTCCGTCGGAGCCACACTGGACGTCGGTTACGACAGCCGCTACTACTTCCGTGGTCTGTGGTTCGCTGACAACATCGTCTGGTCCTCCCTCAACCTCTCCATCCCGCTCATCGCTGGGTCTGGTGAAGATGGTGCTGGCAGCCTGACCTGGGGTCTCGGTGCCACTTACATTTCAACCGTGGAAACTCCCTTCAACGGCACTGTTGGCGGTGTGGCAAACACACGCAGCACGACAGCTTTTGATTATTCTGAACTCGACCTCGTCACTTCCCTGACCTACAACGCAGGATTCGCGAAGTTTGGCGTTCAGTATATGCACTATTTCTATCCAGATAGCTACGGTGGCAGCTTCAATGGTGCCAACAACGCGGCTGGTGGCAACGAGTTCGGCATCAAGGGAGCTGGTGAAATCGGCTTCACAGTGGCAATCCCTCTTGGCGCTGCGAATATCTACGCTGGCTACTACTACGACTTCAAAATCGGTGGTTCCTACGCTCAGCTCGGCGCTGACTACACCTTTGCCATCACTGATTGGCTGAGCATCGTTCCATCCATCACCACGGGTTACGGCAATGATTACTACACTGGGAACAACTCTCAGTTCACTAATGCTGCCACGACTGCTTGGGATGGCTCTACTCTTGGGACCACCAGCGGATTCACACACATCCTCTACACGATTGCCGCTCCAATCAAACTGACCAAGATCGCAACCCTCACCCCATACATTGCATACAACCAATCTATGGACGCACGTACCCAGCTTAACACCACCCCATACGAAATCTTCGGCGGTGTGAAGCTCAGCGTTGCCTTCTAATCCACGGCGGGTCTCATGACCTGCTCAACCTTCCAAGGTTCTTTGCTCCCGATCAGTTCGCTGATCGGGAGCTTTTTTTTTGCCCTGATGCGCCGCCTCCGCTAGCGTGGGAATCCCATGGCTGAAATACACCCTCTCAACTGGAACTCCCGCAACCTCACCCACGGCTGGCAACGTGGCGTCAATGCCTTCTTCTGGGGCCTCGGCTTCAAGCCGGAAGATTTCGATAAGGCTCAAATTGGCATCGGCACGCCGCTCCTGGATGGCAATATCTGCAACGTCCACGCCCACGAACTCGCCAAGCTCATCGCCCAGGGCTGCTCTGACGCCGGTCTCATCGGCTTCCCCTTCGGCGTCTCACCAGTGAGCGACAACATCACGCAAGGCAACATCGGCGGCGCGGCCTCGCTTTGCTCACGCAACCTCATGGCCAACGGCGCTGAGATGGTCTGTACTTCGCATTGCTACGATGCCATCATCGGCCTGCATCACTGCGATAAAAACGGCCCCGCCTTTGCCATGGCGCTGGCTCGCACCAATTACCCCGGCCTCATCGTCAACGGCGGCAGCATCATGCCCGGCTGCCACAAAGGCCATTCCACCAGCATCCTCGACGTTTACGACGCCGCTGCGAAGGAAAAACAGGGCACCATGAGCTACGAGGAGTCGGAACAGATCATCCGTACCGCTTGCCCTGGAGCGGGTGGCTGTGGCATCGCCGCTTCCTTCAATACCTGGGGTATCGCGCTCGAAGCCATGGGGCTCAGTCTTCCGGATACCTCCTCCATGCCCGCCATTGAGGCCGGAAAACGCAGCGAATGCCTCCGCGTCGGTCAGGCCGTGCGCAACTTGCTCGAAAAAAACATCCGCCCGCGCGACATCATCACCAAGGCGTCGCTCACCAACGCCATGACCGCCATCGCGGCAGTCGGCGGTTCCACCAACGGCGTTCTGCACATCCTCGCCGTGGCGCGTGAGGCTGGCGTGGACTTCACGCTGCGTGATGTGCAGGCCATCTGCCGCAAAACACCGGTGCTGTGCAATTTCGCGCCACGCGGACGAGGCACGATGAACGATCTTCACCGCCTCGGCGGCACCACGATGCTCTTGAAGCACCTTTTCGCCACCGGACTGCTCGACGGCTCCTGCATCACCGTCACCGGGCAAACCTTGGCTGAAAACCTTGCCAACGCAGCGCCCGTCCCCTTCCCGAACGACCTCATCGCCCCGCTCGACGCTCCGTTCAAAGAATACGCCGACATCCAGATCTGCTTCGGCAACATCGCCCCTCACGGCATGGTCTTCAAAGTCTCCTCGCTCGACGAACCGCGTTTTGCAGGCACCGCCATCTGCTTCAACGACTCGAAAGGTGTGTCCGATGCCGCCGCCGCCGGTCGCATCCGACCCGGCCACATTGTCGTCATCCGTGGCTGCGGTCCCGTGGGCCTCGGCATGCCGGAAATGCATGTCGCCAGTGCCGCGCTGGCCGTGCCGGAGCTTTACGGCAAAGTCGCCTTGCTCTCCGACACGCGCGTCTCCGGCGTCTCCGGTGGCGCGGTCGGTGTGCATTGCAGCCCCGAGGCCGCCGTAGGCGGTCCCATCGCCCGCGTGCAGGATGGTGACGTAATCGAGTTCGACCTCCTCGCCGGCACCATTGAGGTCAAAGCCGATCTCGATGCCCGTCCGCTCACGATTCTGCCCGTCACTCACCCCTTCGGCTACCTGGCGGACTTTGCCGCCACGGTGACCCAGGCCCACGAGGGCTGTGTGCCTCGCTGGGTGGTTTCCAGGGCTTAAAAATGCGCCGTTTTTACCTCAGTGCCTCGTTGAGAAAGGCGGCCACCAGCCTGCTGCGCTCAGCATCATAAAATTCTTCCCCGCCGTGTCTGCTGCCCGGCAGGGTGACGAACTTTACCCGCAACTTCAGCGCCTCGTAAACGCTGGCGAATTCCCTCGACTGCTCATGTGGCATCTGGGGATCAGCATCGCCGTGAAGCAGCAGAAGCGGAGGATCGCTTTTGTCTAAATGTGCCACGGGACTCGCCAGTTTCGCCAATTCGGGCTTTTTCTCCGGCGCGTCTCCCAACAGCAGCTTCAGCGCGGGAATTCGCACCGTGAGGCCGAATTCCGTGCTTTGAGCGAGGATCGACTGCAAATTCGACGCCCCGTAAAAACTCACGATGGCACCCACTCGGCTGCTTTGATCGAGATGATCGCCGATTCGCCCCTCCAGCACCTTGTGGCCATTCGTCACGCCCACCAGCGCCGCGAGATGCCCGCCCGCCGATGAACCAATGATGGCAATTTTTTCCGTGTTGAGCCGGAATTCCGCCGCTTTGGCCCGCAGGAACCGGATCGCCGCCTTGATGTCGTGAATCTGCGCCGGAAACACCGCCTGTGTCGAGAGCCGGTAGTCCACACTGGCAATGGCAAACCCATGGTCCAGCAACGCGGCAATCGGCACATCCGATTTCGATCCCGCCCGCCACGCACCGCCATGCACATAGACAATCAGAGGCGGTTTCACTGCATGCGGTCGATGCAGATCGAGCTTCAAACTCAGCTCCCCGACCCTGGCATACTCGATGTCCGTCTGGGTTTCCGCATTAGCACCGGCAACAAGCACCAGAGTGAGAAAAAAGGCTTTCATGGTCAAAGACGGAGTTTCTTCACCAGCAGCGCTTCTTTTTCAGACTCGCTCATGGGCTTGTGATCCACTTTGCAGCCCGGCAGCGCCGCCTTGATCGCCTCCACATCGGCGGCGGAGATATCCACGGTCTCGATCTTGAGCCTGGTCAGCTTTGGCAGGGCTTTCAGATGCGGAATGATCCTCGCGGAGAGCCGCGCCTCGGTCAGTTCGAGGGATTCCAGCGTCTTGATCTGTGCCAGCGTCTCCATTGTCGATTCGTCAAAACTGATGGGCGAGTCCTTGCCCCAGCTCGGCAGCCGCTGGCCGATGCGCAGGCCGGTGAGGTTCGTGAGCTTCAACAGATGCGCATTCCCCGCCTGCGTCTGCGCCGTGTGCCAGGTGCGGAATTCCTTGAGCTGCGTGAGCTGGCCGATGGCCTCCAGCGCCGCGTCACCCGCCGTCGATCCGGCAAAAGTGAGCTTCTCCAGCTTCGGCAAAGCCTTCAAATGCACCAGCCCGATGCCCGTGAACTGCTCCGAGCGAAACGCGGGATGGAAGAACGACAGCGATTTGAGCTTCTGAAACGCCGCGAAGTGCTTGTAACCCGCGTCCGTGAGCTGGATTCCATCGCTGCTGAGCCGCTCCAACTCCGTGAGGCCGGTGAGCAACGCCAGCGTGCTATCCGTGATCGTTTTGCCGCTGATGGTGAGATCCTTGATCGTCGTGAAGCTGCCCAGCATGCGAAAATCCGACTCGGTGAAAGCATCACACTTCACATTCACCTGAGTGACGACTCCGCCGCTCTCCATGACCTTCGCCCCGAGCTTTTGGAGTGATTCGACATCAGCCGCCTGAAGGCAGCCGCACAGGGCAAGGAAGCGCAAAAAGTGGAACTTCATAAGCACAGGCAACGCTTGAAATCACCGTTTTCTGACTGGGCGTGTCTTGATGTTTCAATCACGCTTCACGTCACCTCCAGCCCGGTCATCGTCGTTTCACTCGTTGCGAAGTGTTCCTCTTCGAGGCCGAGGCGCTGCAGGGCGCTGAGGTAGAGGTTCGGCAGCGGGTAGTTGTCCTTCTGGTCAAAGGCGAGGTGCTGGCCATGCTTGAAGCCGCCACCAGCAAAGAGGACGGGCATGTTCTTGTTATCGTGGGCGGAGGCATTGCCGAGATTGGAGGTCAGAAGTACCATCGTGTCGTCGAGGAGCTTGTCGGTCTTCAGTTTGCGCAGGAAGGCGGCCCATTCGTGGATCACGCCTTGCTCGACGAGGGCGAGCTGCGCCAGCTTTTCCTCGTCCATGCCGTGGTGGCTGAGGTTGTGGTAGCTTTCATCCACACCTTCGATGCCCTGCACGTTGTTGCCAGTGACGTGCAGCGTGATGAAGCGCGTGCTGTCGGTGGCCAGTGCCATGTGGACGATGTCGAGATAGATGCGCTCCACGGCCACTTCGTTATCGCGTGGGATCTGACGCGGTGGCGCGAGGCTCACCTTCGGCTTCGGTTTGTGCGTCCAGGACTCGTTCGCGGCGAGCCGCTGCTCCAGTTCACGAACGCTGGTGAACCACGCATCCAGCTTGTCGCGATCACCGGAGCCGAGCTCGCTCTGGAGCGATTTCGCCTCTGCACCGACCACATCCATCACGCTGCGCCCGCTGCGGATCAGCTCGGCCTGCCGTTCCTGCTCGGCGGGCGTGTCATTCACAAAAAGCCGCGTGAAGAGCTTCATCGCGCTGTTTTCAGCCGGAATCATCGAGCCATTCTCCGTGTAGCTCGGGCTCGTCTGCGAGTTCGTATTCAAAACGAGCGATGGAAACCGTGTCTCATGCCCCAGATGCTTCGCCATGAGCTGATCGAGCGAGATCGTGTTCCGCGTCGTCGAGCCCCGCGCATTCGGACAAGCCGAAAAGATGCTCCCCTCCGCCGTATGACCGCCCGTTACGCCCGGATGCGAGGAACCGGATACCACCGTGAAATCCTCCCGCAAATCCTGAATGCCCGCGAGATAACGCGAAGGCTTATAACTCCGCCCCGAGCCTTCTGGCACCAAATTCGGATTGTGCAGCCCCAGCGCCAAACTCATGCCGACGAAGCGCTTCGCCTGTTTCGTCTCCTTCACCGCCGCGAAGGCTGGCGTCATCGCCTCCAGCAAAGGAAGTCCGAGCGTGATCCCCGCGCCACGCAGCATGGCACGACGGGAGAGGTGTTTTTGGAATGTGAAGGTGCTCATGGTGCGGTGAAACGTTACTTGGTGCGGAAAATGTCGCTCAAAACCACCTCGCGGATGATGGAGCGGAGGTTGGTGGTCTTCTTGGCGATGGCATCGAGCGCGGCTTCGTCGCTGAAGCGAGGCGGGGCGCCGGTGGCGTAGGTGAGGAAGTGGGTAGCGAAGCCGCGGGCGAGGTGTTGGGGCTTCTGGGTGTAGATTTGCTGCCAGGTGGCGAGGTCGGTGAAGGCTGCGCCTTCAGGTGTGACGCCGGAGGGATCGATCTTCGCACCTTTGCTGTCCTTGCCATAACCTTTGCGCCAGATGCCGACGGGGTCGTAGTTTTCGAGCGCGAAGCCGGGCGGGTCGATGGTTTGATGGCAACTGGCGCAGCTTTCGTTGTTGCGATGTTTGTCGAGCTGGTCGCGGATGCTCGTGGCACCGCGGATGTCGGGCTCGATGGCAGGAATACCGGGCGGTGGCGGTGGGATGTGATTGCCGAGGATGCGCTCGTTCACGAACACGCCACGCACGACGGGCGAGGTGCTGGTGCCATCGGCGGTGACTTTGAGGATGGCCCCCTGAGTGACGAGGCCGCCGCGCTTGGCTTCGGGCTTGAGCATGACTTTTTGAAGGCCTTCACCGCTTTGTAGCGAGAGATCGGCTTTGTAATGCCGCGCGAGGCGTCCGTTGAGGAAGGCGAAGTCCGAATCGACGAGGTGAGTGATGCTCAAATCACGGCGCAGCAGCTCGGTGACGTAGGCGCGGGTTTCTTGGAGCATGGATTCCTGCACGACGGGATCGAAGTCGCGGAAGAAGCGTGTGTCGGGCGTGGTGAAGTCGATTTGATTGAGCTTGAGCCACTGATCTGTGAAGGAAGCGATGAAGCGTTTGGCTTTGGCGTGCGAAAGCAGTCGCTCGACCTGCTGCGCGAGGATTTGAGGGTCGCGGAGCTTGTTTTGATTGGCGAGTTCAAGCAGCTCTTGATCGGGCATCGAGCACCAGAGGGCAAAACTGAGGCGCGAGGCGATGGCGTGGTTGTCGAGTGGGCCGGGAGCCTCGATGAAGGTCAAAAAGCGTGGGGAGCACAAGATGGCGCGGTAAGCGGCGCGGAGGGCTTCGAGCACGGAATCGCCTTCTTGGAGCGATTTGGCGGCGATTTGGCGATACGGGGCACTTTGCGCTTCGGTGACGGGTCGGCGAAAAGCCCGCGTGGCGAAGCGGTTGACGAGTTTGTCGATGTTTTCGGCTTTCAGCGCCTCCAGGCCATCGCCGCCGAAAAGTTTCTTCCGCACGCCTTCCGCGTTCGCGATGGGATAGATGCGCTCGATGTCGATCCCGCGATGGGCAATGCCGGGGAAGCCTTGTTTTTCGAGGTTTCGGCCCACAAAGCTCACGTTGCCGCCTTTGGCACCCGTGGGGGCGATTTTGCGTGTGCCGTCGTTCGGTCGCAGTTCGAGACGATGGCCTTCCTCAATCCATGCTTCAAACGTCATGTCACGTGGCATTGCCGTAGCTTCGACGAGGCCGATCATGTAAAGCAGCGGCGCGTTGGATTCGCAGTGGCCGGAGCGCAGCGTGCCCCAAACCGCGCCATCAGCGGTGGGATTGATGCCGCGCACGCCGCGCAGCGTGACGCGATACCATCCGCTCGCTGGTGCCCACGTCGGAGTGCGGCCAAAGAATTGCAGGCCAATGGGCCAGGTGATGCTTTCGCCATTTTTCAAATCGGGGCCGCGGTAGTTGCCACCACGGTTTTTGAGCAGCATCTCGGGCGTGTGATGCTTTGTGTAAGTCGCATCGCCTTTATCAGCGCGGTCAAAGGCATCGCTCAAGGCAAGATCGGCGACATCGAGGTATCGTGCGAGCTGATGATGCGAGAGCTGTTGGCCATCCGCGACGGTTTCAAAGCCATGCGAGGCGCGATCCTCCGGCAGCAGCGTTTTGAGCGGAATGTCGATGCCGAGTAAATCGTGCATCGTGTGCTCATACTCGACCCGCGTGAGCCTGCGGCTGCGCACGCGGCCATTCGCGGCGATGTCGGCCTTGTCAGTTTCGAGCAGCGGCTGCTTCAAAGCGGCGAGGAAGAGATCTTTTTCGTTCTTTTCCGGCTGCGGCTTCTTTTTCGGCGGCATCTCGCCATCGCGCACGCGCTCGAAGATGTGCTGCCAAGCTTTGAGAGAGGCAGGATCGAGTTTGTCGAAGTTCAAGCTGGTCAAATCGAGGCCGCCTTTCTTCACATCCGCGTCATGGCACTCGACGCAGTGCCCTTCGAGAAAGGCAGCGACAGGGACGGCGGCGAAGGATGAGCCGCCGAAAAGCGCGATAAGAGACAGGAAACGAAGCATGGAGGGCTGATTCAACGAGGGCGATGGAGGCATTTATCGTGCCGTTTCACTGTCACCGTTGCTTTACCCACGCAGGCGTGCCGAACCAGTCGTGCATCTCCTTTTCAAAGGGGGCGATGATTTCCGGCGGCTCGGGTGTGACGCCGCGATCGCCGGTTTCGGTGATCCAGGTGTCGAGCGCGGCACGGAGGCGGGTGAGGGCCTCGCGATGCTCGGGCTGCGTGGACCGCGAGAGGTCGTGGATCTCATGCGGATCGGCATGTGTGTCGAAAAGCTCCTCGCAGGGGCCGTGGTGCTGCATGAGGGCGAGTGGCGGGCCGGTGAGTTTGCCTTCGGTGTGCAGTTGGCGCATGAGCGGCTGGATGGGGAAGCATTTTTCCTTGTAGCGGTTCAGCGAGGCAAAGGTGGGACCGGTGGTGAAGGTGCGGACGTAGTGAAAGCGCTCGTCGTGCACGCTACGGATGCGCTGCACGGCTTCGTCAATGCGGTCGCGTGCCGCGAAGGCGAAGCGGCGCGGTGCCTCCGAATGATCGCCGAGGAAGACGCGGCCTTGCATCAGCGGCGGACGCGGGATGCCAGCGAGGGCGAGCGTGGTGGCAGTGACGTCGATGAGGCTGAGGATGCGGTCATCGATGCTGCCAGGCTTCCACTGCGGCGGTGCGGGATGATTTTTCGGCCACTGAATGATCATGGGCACGCGCAGGCCGTTGTCATAGCACCAATGAATGCCGCGTGGCTCCAGGCGGCCATTGTCACCGAAGAAAATGATGATGGTGTCGTCCTCCAATCCATCGGCGCGGAGTTGAGCGAGCACTTTGCCAAAGCGCAGGTCCATGCCGGAGACGGAGTTCAGGTAACGTGCCCACTCCTGCCGCACCACGGGATGATCCGGGTAGTAAGGCGGCGGCGTGACGTTTTCCGGCGTGGCATGCTTCACGTGGATGTCCTCGCCCACCCACTTCACGCGGTCCTTCTCGGCGCTTTTGCGGTCGTAGATGTCGTATTCGTTTTCCTCGGCATTCACGACGGCGAAGAAGGGCTGGCGCGGCTTCAACGTGCTCCAGTCCTGCGAGTTCTCATCGTAGATAGGGCCTTCGTTGACGAAGTTGAGGTCGAGCTTGCCTGTTCCCACGCTTTCGCCGTTGGCAGTCTTGATATTGGCGGTGAAGAAGCCCGCATCGCGCAGGCGCTGTGTCACGGGTCGCACGCCTGCGGGAAGACGAAAATCATCGCTGCGATGCGACCGCATCGGGTGCGTGTCCGTCGTAGTCTGATACATCCCGGTGAAAAAGGCCGAGCGACTCGGCGCACAGGCCGGATTCGTCGAAAACACCCGCGTGTAGCGCACACCACTAGCCGCGAGCTGATCGAGATTTGGCGTGTGGACGTTCTTTGCGCCGTAGCAGCCTAGATCGTGGCTCAGGTTCTCGCCGATGAGCCAGAGAATGTTCGGCGGCTTCGCTGCGAATGACGAATGCGAAAGGACGAATGCCGAAAGGAGGAGCAAGAGGCGGCGCATATGGTCAACGGCGTTTGGGATTCCGCTCCTTTAATAACCGTGGGCGAATCTGATATCGAGGGTCTGCATGTAGGTTTGCAGTCCGGCATCTTGAACGGGCAGCACGATGGCGTCTTCGTCGCTCTCGTTGTGGTGGGAGTGCCACCAGCCCGGCGGCGTGACAAAGGCTCCTCCCGCCACCCAGTTGGCGCGGATGGGATTGATGATGTTGCCATCGCTGTCGAGATCAGGACCGATCATCGTATAGACGCCCTCGGTCGCCCTCACGGCGTAATCCATGGCGATAGAGCTATGCCGGTGCGCCTTTTGTCGGCTCTTTGCGGGCAGCAGGTTATACAGGGACCACATGGTATGAGTAAGTGTCTTGGTCTGCGGGCAGTCAGGATTGGCCAGCAGAATGCCGTTGCGGTTCTTGTCCTTGCCCTCGTTGGCTTGCCGGACTTTTTCCAGTTCGGCGTCGAGTTGTTCGCGGGAGAAAAACAGCGGACGAAAACGCTCTTTGCTAGGCCGGACGCCCAGGAAGTCCATCAGCGGCTGGTCATGCACCCAGTAAAAAGCCGTGTCTTCGCTGGCCTGATGCTTGATTTCGCCTGTGCTAGGGATGGCAATGAAATCGCCTATTTTCCATTCGAGTCTGCTCCCTTGGATCAGGCTGAAGCCAGAGCCTCGAATGACATAAAACACTTGGCTGCTGGCATGCGTGCTGGTGGAGAGCACATCTCCAGCCGCGATGTGAATGAAATTCGCCAGCAGATTCGGCCCGGTGGCTGGATAGCTGGTTTGGAGCTGTTGCGCCAGATCCAGCGGGATGACTTTAGTCTCTGCGATCTGATGCAGGGAGGGCGGAAACACGTCGATGCCGATCTTTGGCATCCGTGGATTGGCCGCGCTGCCGTATTCAAAGAAGAGGACGTTCTTGGCCCACTCTTGGTTGCAGGAGGTGGTGCCTGGATTGGATGTGTTCATGGTGAAGGATGGGCGACGTGAAGTTGGCGGTTGGCTTGGATAGGAACTTCCTTGCCAACCGATTTCATTCATGGGTCGTGGGTGATTTGAAGGCTGAGTGGGCCGTTTTCATAAACGCTTCGGGTTCACGGGCGATGGCGGTGGCAGGCCACGAGCGAGGTTGCTGAATCGAGCGTGGAAGGCCTTCATGACTGTTGAAGCCTCAGCGGAGGGCATGCGGGCGAGATTGCGGAACTCGTGCGGGTCTTCGTCGTGATCGTAGAGTTCGAGGCCGTTCGCGCCTTCGTTCCATTCGGTGTAGCGCCAGCGTTCGGTGCGGAGGCTGCGGCCCATGACTTGAGCGGGAAGGCGGTCATCGGCGGGGCGGAGAATTTGGGTGATGGCGAGGCTGTCCCATTTTTGCGCGGGATCGTTCAAAAGCGGACGCAGGCTACGGCCATCGAGCGATGCCGGTGGCGTGAGCGAGGCGAGATCGGCGAGGGTGGGATAGATGTCGATGAACTCGACGATGCGATGGCAGGTGTGGCCGTTTCCTTTGGCGCCGGGGGCGCGGATGATGAGTGGGGCGCGAGCGCTTTCTTCGAAGAGGGTGCGCTTTTGCCAGATGCCAAGGTGCTCGCCGAGGTGGTAGCCGTGATCGCTCCAGAGGACGACGATGGTGTTGTCGGTGAGCTTGAGTTGATCGAGGGCATCGAGCACGCGGCCGATCTGCGCATCGACGAAGGAGACGCTGGCGCGGTAGGCTTGCAGAGCTTGGCGGCAGGTGAGTTCGTCGAGGCCGTAGTGCGGTATGGGGTTGTTGTGCGCGAAGGCGGCGGCTGGGATGTCGCTGCGGTCGTCGGCAGGGGCTTCGGGCAGGCGGATGGAGTCGAGCGAGTGCAGATCGAAGTATTTTTTCGTTGCGACGAAGGGTGTGTGAGGTCGAAAGAAGCCGACGCCGAGGAAGAAGGGCTCGTCGCGATGCTTTTCGAGGAGCTGAATGGCCTCGGTGGCGATCATGCCATCGGTTTGTTCTTCGTCGGTGCCTTCGGCGGCGAGCCAGCTCAAGGCGGCGCTGACGGGTTTTTGCGGCGTGGGGTTGGTGATGAGTTTTTCGTCGGTGACATCGCGACCCGTTGGGTTCACGACGAGCTGCCACGAGGGTTTGTCGTCGAGGCCGTCGGTGCCGATGCCGTTGGGGACGTCGTAGTGGTAGATTTTGCCGACGCGAGCGGTGAACCAGCCGTTTTGGCGGAAGAGCTGCGGCAACGTGACGGCATCCGGCAAAGCCTCGCGGAAATGGCGGTCGAGGTCATAGACCTGTGTGGCATCGGGTCGGCGACCGGTGAGCACGGAGGCGCGGCTGGGATTGCAGAGCGGGATTTGATTGTAGGCGCGGTCAAACCGCACGCCGCTGGCCGCGAGGCGGTCGATATGCGGTGTGCTTGGGCAATCGTTCGCGAGATCGTCGATGGCGATGAAGAGAACGTTCACCGGCTTCGCCGGTAATGACGAAACCAGAATTAGGAATGACGAATGAAGGAGAAAGCGGCGTAGCATGGCTGGAGTGGGCTTTGGGGCACGGATTTGACTCCAGCAGATTCAGGGAGGCCAACAGATTGGGTTTGGAAAAATCTGCTGGCCTCCCTGAATCCGTGGGAAATCAGGATTTATGCCTTCCAAAGGTCTTCGCCGTAGCTCCAGCCGTCGCGGACGGGTTCTTTGATCCAGGTGTCGAATTCGGGGGCGTTTTTGACTTTCATGGCGGCGGCGTCCCATTCGATGGTTTTGCCGCTGCGGATGGCGAGGACGCCGACGTTGACGAGTTCGGTCAAGGGGCACGCGTAGTCGAAGTGGGAACCTGCGTGCGGGATTTCGCCACGGATAGCGGCGAAGAGCTCGCCGATGGGTTCGCCGGCTTTGGAGCGAGGGAGTGGCTTGCGGCGCAGGATGTCGATGAGCGGTGTCATGCGCTCGCGGGGCCAGAGTTGCGGGCTTTGGACGCGCATGCCGTCAGAGAAGAGCGTTTCTTTGCTGCCCTTCATGATCATGCCGTTGGTCGGGAGCGGCTTGTCCATGCCAGCGAGGCGCTCGGGCTGCAAACCACCTTCATACCAATGAATCTGCACCGGTGGCAAAGCACCACGCGCAGCGAAATGGAAGATGATGTGCGAACGCGGCGCGGTGTAGGTTTTCAGTGTGCCAGGCTCTTGTTTGACGACTTCGACCTTCTCCGGCAGGCCGAGTTGCAAGGCCCAAAACGGAGCGTCGAGGCAATGGCAGCCGATGTCGCCGAGACCGCCGCAGCCGTAGTCCCACCAGCCGCGCCAGCGTTGCGGCAGATACTGCGAAGAGTATTCACGCGTGGCCACCGGGCCCTGCCAGAGATCCCAGTTCACACCTTCCGGCACGGGCTCGGAGGCTGGTGCGACCGCAGGCTGTGGATCGAGGAATCCGGCGTGTCCAAAAGGGCGATCCGTCCAGCAATGCACTTCTTTGACCTCGCCGAGCACGCCGGCCTCGAACCACTCGCGCACGAGGCGGATGCCTTCCCAGCAGTGGCCTTGATTGCCCATGACGGTCTGCACGCCGTATTTCTGCGCGGCTTTGTGCAGCGTGCGCACCTGCCAGATGTTGTGAGCGAGCGGCTTTTGCACAAAGACGTGCTTCTTCGCCTCCATCGCGGCCATGGCGGCGGCGAAGTGCGTGTGATCCGGCGTGGAGATGAGCACGGCGTCGATCTCAGAGCCCTTCTTGTCGAGCATTTCGCGGAAGTCGGTGAACTTCGGCACGTTCGGATGCTGCTTGGCCACGGCACCCGCGCTGCGCTTGTCGAGGTCACGCCAATCGACATCGCAAAACGCCACAATCTCTTCTCCGAGCGATGCCTGCACCGCGCCAGTGCCCATGTTCCCAATGCCGACGCAGGCGACGCGGATTTTCTGCTTTGTGTTTTGAGCGCGAAGGATGTTCGGCGCGGCGATGGCACCGAACGCAGCGGTTTGGAGGAAATGGCGACGGGTTTGCATGGTTTTCATTTGGCTTTCTTCTTCGCAATCGTCACGGGCTCAAACTTCGGCAACGAATCACGTTTGGCGGCCCAGGCGGGCTGTGCGTCGGCTTTGATGCTCCAAAGTGTGACGTTGTCGAGTTCGACCGTGCCGCCTTTGGGTCCGGCTAGACCGAGACCATTGCCGCCGCTTTCCACCGCCTTGGCAAAGCAGGCGTGCTTCGCGTAGATCGTCGGCCCGCCGTCGAACTGAATGACAAACTCGTCTCCCTTCAGCTCGGCGAGGGCATGCAGCCACTTGCCGGGCTCGTATTTGAGATCCTTCGACTCAGCGACCTTCGTTGATTCACCATCCGCCAGCACTTCCGCGCCATCCTTGGTGAACCGGACGCGGCAGACATGATGACCAAACTCCACAAAGGGCACGATCGCCGTCTCACTGCCGCCATCGAAGCGCACCGAAAACTTCGCGATGAACTGCGGTGGCGTGATCGGGGCCGAAAGGCGTGGCTCCAGACCTTTGTGATCCTTCTTTGACGCCTGAAACTCTGCCGTGGATGGCTTTCCACGAAGCACGCCTTCCTCCACAGCCCACTGTGTGCCTTGGCGCTTCGCCCAGGCTTTTTTGTCGAGCGGCCCGGCCTTGGAAAAATCATCCTGAAGCACGATCTGATCTGGCTGGGCCATCAACGGCTGCAAGTCAGCGGCTTGGGCCAGCGAAGCGACGAAAAGAAAGGCGAGGAACTTCATGCGAGCGGCTGGAACGCGAAAAAGCGGCGGGGCTTACGTCAATTTCAGCGCTGCCACGTTGACGCTAAGCGTCTCCCGCCGCACTTCTCGCGCATGCCACGCCAAACGCGTCCCACCTCCGCTGACGAGAGCGCCGCCGATCTTTTCGCGGCTTCGCTTTCGTCTGCGACGCGGCTTTTCCTCGGCTGGGACCGTCCGTTGGTGCGCGCAGTGGTGGAGCATGTCTCAGCGTGCTGGAACGGCCAGGGGGCGCTCGATTTGAGCGACTGGCTGATCATCGTGCCGACACGCAACGCCAGCCGCAGGCTGCGCGAGGCGCTGGCGGTGCATGCGGCGGAAAAAAACGCCGCCGTGCTGCCTCCGCGCGTGGTGACGCCGGATTTCCTCACCTCGCCCGAGCATGCGCCAGAGATGAATCCCGCCGGTTCGCTGGAAACACGGCTCATCTGGGCGGCGGGGCTGCTCCGCATCGACTTGAACGCGCATCGCAACGTGTTCCCGGTCGATCCCGTCGAGCGTGGCTTCACCTGGGCGCTGAAATCGGCGGGCGACCTGCTCGACGTGCGCGAGACACTGAATGAAAAAGGCCTCAGCCTCGCCGATGTGGCCCGCTTGCTGGAACATTCTGAGATGGAGCCAGAGCGCTGGCGTGATCTCGCCAGCATTGAGCGTCACTGCGTGATCGCGACGGAGGAGCGCGGTTTCACCGACTGGCAGGCGACGCGACGTCGAGCCGCTGCGTTTGGCAAGCCCCCAGCGGGCATCACACGCGGGGTGATGGCCGGCGTGCTCGATCCTTCATCGCTGGCCGTGGAAGCGCTGCAACACTGGTCCCGACTTTTGCCCGTCGAAGTGCTCGTTTACGCGCCAGAGGCAACGCATCGCGATGCTTTCGATCTCTGGGGCCGTCCCGTGGCCGAGACATGGCTCACGCGCCCCATCGACATCCCGACGCCCGAGACGACGATCCATCAAGGTGGCACGCCTGCCGAGCAGGCGGAGGCTGCGGTCGAGTTGCTCGCGTCTTATGACGAGCCGGGTTCCGTCGCGGCCATCGGCGTGGCGGATGTGGAAGTCACCGCCCCGCTGGAAAAGGCGCTCGCGGCGCGTGAGATCGGCTCGTTTGACCCCGCAGGCCGCCGTATGGGCACGCACGGCGTGTTTCACCTGCTGCGCATCGTTTCACAGCTCGCGGCCACGCGTTCGTTTCGTGCCGTGGCGGAGTTCATTCGTTGTCCTGATGTGGCGGAGACGATCCGCCGCCGAGTCGAGGCGCAATCAGGTGAGAAGCCCTCTTTGAGACAACTGCTGGATGATCTCGACACACTCGCGGTCACATCGCTGCCAGACACGCTCGATGACGCGCTCGAACTGGCCCCGCGTGTGTTCAGCGATCCGAAAAAGCCGAGCGCCGTGCCTGCGGGCCTCGCGTGGATCGATGGCGTGCTCAAATCACTCGCCGGACCGGACTTCGGCACCGCACTCACCGAATTCCTCGGCGATGTCTTCGCCGCGCGTCGCTTCCGCAGTGACAATCCGCAGGACGCGGTCTTCGCCGCCATCGCGGATCAGGTCAGCGAGGTGCTCGACGCGCTCGACGGACCTGCGGCACATCTGTTTCCCGGCGGACTCGATCCTGCGCATCGCCTGGAACTGCTGCTGCTCGCGCTGGGAGATCAAATTTTCTATCCCGAGCGCCAGGCGCGTGACATCGACCTGCAAGGCTGGCTGGAGCTGCTGTGGGAGGACGCGCCGCATCTCATCATCACCGGCATGAACGACGGCAAGGCACCTGAGGCCATCATCGGCCACACCTTCCTGCCCGACTCCGCAAGACGAGCGCTCGGCCTGCGGAACAACGACACACGCTTCGCCCGCGACGCCTGCCTCATGACCACGCTCATCGAGTCGCGTCGTCACAACGGCGGTCGCGTCGATTTCATCTTCGGCCGCACCGGCTCGGCGGAGGAGCCGCTGCGCCCCTCGCGCCTGCTGTTTCAATGCGCTGACGCCGACCTGCCCGTGCGCACGCTGCATTTCTTCAACAAGCCGCCGCGCCGCGCCGATCCCATGCCGTGGCAGCTCGCCTGGCGTCTGCGCCCGCGACCGCTGCCGGATGACAACAGCGTTTTCCACAAGCTGCGCGTCACACAGTTCCGCGACTACCTGCAATGCCCGTTCCGCTTTTACCTGCGCCACGGCCTGCGCATGAGCGAGATCGACGCCACGCGCACGGAGATGGACGCGATGGAGTTTGGCAGCCTGCTGCACGGCGTGCTGGAAACCTTCGCACAAGATCCCGATGCGGTCGTTTTGACCGACCCGGAAAAAATCCGCGCCGCGTTTCACGCCATCCTCGACCGCCGGCTGCACGGCATCTACGGCGCACGTCTCACCGTGCCTATGACCATCCAGCGCGAGTCCGCGCGGCAGCGTCTCGGCTGGTGGGCGGAGAAGGAGGCGGAGCAGAGGCTGCAAGGCTGGCAGATCATCGCCGCCGAGACGCGCATCAGTCCCGAAGATGCTCCGTGGACGCTCGCGGGCATGACCATCAACGGCACCGTGGACCGCGTGGAGCGTCACGCGCAGCTAGGCGTGCGCTTGATCGACTTCAAAACGCGCTCCGCCTTCGATGTGCAGAGGAAGATGCGCAAGACGGTCGAGAACTACCACCTCACGCCGCTGAAGCGCGGCGAGGAGCCGGAGACCCATCCCGAATGGTCGCTGGTGACGAGCAGCGACGGCACCGCCTCACGCTGGGTCGATCTGCAACTGCCGCTTTACCGCCTGGCGATGGAACGCCGCTTCCCCGGCGAAAAAATCACCACCGCGCACGTCACGCTGAGCAAGACGAAGCCAGAGATCGGTCTCGACGAATGGTCAGGCCTCGACGGCCCGCTGCTCGACAGCGCCCTTGCCTGCGCCGAGGGCGTCATCGCTGCCATCCGTGATCGCGCCTTCTGGCCGCCGGCTGAGAAACTGCCGTATGGTGATGATTTTAGCGCTCTCTTCTTCGGTGAGCCGCTTGAAGCGGTCGATGCGAGTTTTTTGACATCTGACTGATCTGCGCGTGTGGCCAGGACTCACGCATAAAAAGTAGAACCTGATGATTCTGGCTCACACCCCTGAGTTTGTTCTAACCACAGATTCAGGTAAGCCACAGATTGTTTCTTCTCTGAAAATCTGCGGGTTTCCTGAATCTGTGGCAATCCATCAGATTCCTGAGCGCAACAAGCTTTGGTGCGGAACCCATACGCGCATGTGACCGTCGCTGCGAGGAACACGCGTGGCGCTCGTATTAGCAGGCATGTTTCGCCTCGCCCTCCTCTTTTTCGCCACCGCCGCTCTCGCCGAAGACTGGCCGCAGTTCATGTTCAACGCAGCGCATTCGGGCAATGCGGCCCAGATCGACCTGGATGTCGAAAAACTCGGCCTGCAAGGCGCGGTGGCGATGACGGATGGCATTTACACCTCCCCCGTGGTCGCGGGCGGTAAGGTGTATGTCGTCGATGGCTCGGGCTGCGCGGCTTGTTTTGACGCGGCGACACTGAAGGAGGTCTGGCGCTTTCAAAGCAAGGGCGGCAAGCAAAACGTAAACAACGTCTCCTCACCGGCCATCGCGGGCAAACACCTGCACTTCGGCACCACGGCGGGCATCCATTATGTGCTGGATCGCGAGACCGGCGCGGTGGTGAAGGAGATCGACTGCGGCGAGCCGATCTTCAGCACGCCGGTCGTGGCAAAGGACCGCGTGTATGTCGCCACGCTCGGAGCGCAGGTGCTGGCGCTCACATTTGAAGGCGAACAGCAGTGGAAGTGGGATTTCGTGAAGGAAGTCGTTGGCTTTGATGGCAACCGCTGGAGCGGCGAGTCCTGGGCGGCGTTTTGCGAGAAGCGCATGCTTGCCACGCTCAAACCCGGCACGAAGCCGACGTCGAGTGATGGCCGTGTGAACTGGAAGGACCATTTCGTGTGCTCGCGCGACATCTGCCTCATCAAGGGCAACGTCGTTGTCATTCCCGCAGGCGGCAGAACGCTCTTCCTCGAAGACACGGGCGCTGCGCCGAAACTGAAGGCCACGGGCGAGATCCCGGAGTGGTCTGGCAAAGAGTATCCGGCCACCTTCGGCCAGAGCGCCGATGACGACGGCAATGTCTATGTGCAATGGCACCGCCGCGACAACGCCGGTCGTGTGGACATCATGCGCCTTGAAGGCGACACGCTGAAAACCGGCGACTTCGTCGCAGGCACCGACACGAACATCCGCATGGACGGCCTACTGAGCTTTTCACCCGTGGCGATTCGTGGGAGTGATGTGTTTCGCGTGAAGCCGGAAAGCGGGCGTGGATTGATCCGGCATAATTTGAAAACAAAAGGACAGGAAACGCTCTGTGAAGCAGGTGCAATTGCCCCCCCTGTGCTAATCCGTGATTATGCCATCTTTGGGGATTTGTCAGGCACCCTACACATTCAGAGCATCGGTCCGGGCAAGCTCATTCCTAAAAAAGGTGGTGCAGTCGAAGAACTCTGGTCCTCAGATTTGTATGCAGGCAAAGGCTCGTCTGTTACCGCCCCCGTGGCTGTAGCTGATGGTCGAGTGTTTGTTCCAAGCGAGAACGGGCGTCTCTATGTGTATGGAGCGGCAAACAAAGCGACTCCTCCGCGTTTGGATTCCAACACAACCATCCGCTCCCCGCTCACCGGCAAACTCGCCGACGCGAAATACGACTGGTACACGAACTACGGCAACTTCGCGGGACAGAACTCGAACAACCAGGAACTCAAGCCACCGTTACGTATGCGCTGGGCACGGCGTCTGGAAGGCACGGTGAAGCATCTGCCGGTCTGCGGCGGCGGGCGGCTCTACACGCACACGGCAGAGGGCCAGATCATCGCGGTGGAACAGGACACCGGCCGCCTGCTGTGGCGGCGCTGGTGGCCGGATGTGTATTTGAGTTTCACCTCGCCGCTCTACATCGACGGCAAGCTGCTCATTCCGCAGGCGGGCATGAAGAAGTCGTTTGTGCGTTGTCTGGATGCCGCCACGGGCAACATGCTGTGGGAAGCGCCCTTCACGGGCAGTCCGAGCTGGAGCCGGCAGTTCCCGCCGGTGGTCGCGGGCAAGATCGCCATCTATGCGAGCGGTTCCGGCGATTACGCGCCTCAGGGCAGCGAGAAGCCCTACACCTTCGGTGGCGAGCCGGTGAAACCTGCGGACGGCAGCGAGGTGATGAGCTTCATCTACTCGAACGACAACCCGTATTACCCAAAGAACCACCACCCGCGCGTGTGGGCCTGGGATTTGGAAACGGGCAAGGTCGTGTGGGAGAAGGATTTTTATGACCAGGGTCGCGGTGGCAACGACTGCGGCATCTGCATTCTCGACGGCAAGCTCTACTACAGCGTCTTCTTCGGCTACGACGCCGATCAGCGCGCCCGGCGCGGTCTTCCCGTGAAAAACAACGGCCTCACCTGCTGCATCGATCCGAAAACCGGGAACATCCTCTGGCAGACCAACGACTACTACGTCACCGCCAAATGCACGCTGAGCGCCCGCGATGGCAAGCTCTACATCGGCGGCTTCAACCGCGCGCAGCAGGGCACGGACGACCGTTTCGTCTGGTGCCTGGATGCCAACACTGGCAAGCTCGTCTGGAAATCTGACGCCGTGACCTCCGCGCTCAACGTCGTCAGCGTCGGCGAGCGCTTCATGTTCTCCAACGCCCTGCGCGGCAAAGGCAACATCTTCGACCGCGAGACCGGCAAGGTGACCTTCAGCATTCTCACCAACTACGCCTGCTGCCGCTTCACCATGAGCGAGCCGTATGTCCTCGGCGCGAACATGGACATGATCGACCTCAGCCAGGAAGGCAAACTCGTCTCCACCGGCCCTGCCATCGATTCCCGCGAGTGTTTGGGCGCTGTCGTGAGCAATGGACGCATCTTTTACACTTCGCAGGCGAGTGGCTTCGTCGTTTCGCAGACCTATGGGCCGGAGTCGAAGGATCTGCCGCCCGCGTGGGAGGTGCGGTGAAAGGTGGTTGCGCTTCACAAGTAGCCCAGTTGCGCCGCAACGGGTGCATCCGGTTCAGGGTGTCGGCGTGGTGAGGCCAGAGGAAACTCCAGTTCCGGCTCAACAGGCTATTTTGCCCGCACGCGCTGAAGGAGGGAGCGAATGAGGTCCACATGGTCCTTATCTTCGGAATTGAGCTTGTCCGCCCGTTGCAGCTTTTCCGCGACGGCGAGAGCCTGGGCATACTTTTCAGCGGCTGCGTTCCAGTCGTTTTGTTGCTCGCGCAAATTGCCGAAGTTCCAGTGACTGACATACAACCCGCGCTGCCAGTTGGCGTTGTCGGGGGCACGTTGGGTGAGAGCGAGCATGATGGCGTTGTGTTGCTGGTAGGCCTGCTCTGCGCCAGCCAGATCACCCTGGGCTTGCTTCACGATACCCACTTGGTTGTAGCTCACGGATAAGTCGCGCTGCCAGTCGGCGTTGTGAGGGTCGCGCTTGGTGAGAGCGAGCATTATGTCGAGCCCTTGCTGGTAGGCCTGCTCCGCGCCCGTCAGATCGCCCTGGGCTCGCTTCACGCTGCCCACTTGGTTGTAGCTCACGGACAACTCGCGCTGCCAGTTGGCGTTGTGAGGGTCGCGCTTGGTGAGAGCGAGCATGAAGTCGAGCCCTTG
>JBIKYB010000221.1:0-8648 GCA_044355475.1 Prosthecobacter sp. | reverse complement strand
CACCAGTGGTGGCCCCAGTTGCCAACAATGTGTCGATGCTATTATTGTTGATGGCATAGGAACCAGTCCTCAAACCAGAAGTGACCGGCCCACTACCGCCCCCATTAATAATTGAACCTGCAGGCAGACCTGAAGGAACCGGCCCAGCCAATGCTGTATTAAGAGATTGCGTAGGGAAAATCACAGCACCGCCCGCGCCTGTGATTCCAGGAATCGTAGCTGTGCCCTGAAATGGAAAATCGGTCGTGTTAAAAGCGTTACCGCTTCCAGTGTTCCCACCACCCGCGAACACATTGTTACCATTGAAGCCCACGCCACCTAACAACCAATCGAAACCTAATTCTTCAGTGTTATTTTGAGTGATCTCCACGAATTTAGAAGTGATAACCACCATTTTAGGTCCCTGGTTAATCAGGCTCTCCACAAAGGCTTCAACCACATCCAGATTTGGCTGTGTGTTGCGAACCATGAGCTGTGAAGTCGCAGGATTGAAGCTGGCGGATGAACCTTCTGGAAAGGTAATGCCCTGCGCTTCAAGAATCTGCTTGGCTGTTTTTTTGGTGATCAGATTACTACCACCGGCAGCAGCGCCACCTGCGGCGAAAGGATCTGCGGGTGCCGCAGGCGCGGCCCCACCACCAGCGTCACCACCACCTGCACTGAGGAAGTCGGGCGGGACACGGTAGCTACGAGTGTATTGCTGATTTGCATCTTCCGAAAGAGGCACAACAAGAACTGCGTGGGCCTCCACCTTGTATTTCATCTGAGCGAGTTCAGTTATATATCGAAGAGCTTCTGACATGGGCACATCTTTCAAGTCCAAGCTAATGGAGGCATTGCTGGGAGCGTCGCCAGTGCGAAGGATGATGTTCACCCCTTTGACCCCAGAAGCGTCAGTGAAAGTATCAAGGTCGCGGCTTTTCACACGCAGGTATTCAATAGCCTCGTCAATGGTGGCTCCCTGGAACTGAACAGTCGGGAAAATGATTTTATTCATCTTCTCCGTGAGATAGGCCCCAGGGCTGCGACCGATGCCATAATCAAATGTGACCGCAGCCCCCTGCACTGGCACCTTATCCTCCCATGCTTCATCAACCTGAGAGAGCATCTTGGCACGCATGTGATCGTAAGCGGTCTTGTAATACTCCATTTTTTTGCGCTCCGCGTTCTCCATGCCACGGCGGGCCGCACTGTTGTACGGGTCTGTCCGAAGAACATCCTGGTAGCCACTGAGAGCTTCGTCATATTTTCCCAATTCAACCGCACTGTTGCTCATCAAAAGGCCTTTTTTCACCTTATCGACGTTCTCAACATGCTGGGCAGTCAAAGCTGGCGGCCAACGGTCTGGATCATCCAACTGCGAAAGAAAAAGCGCAGCTTCTTTATGCCCAGGCACAGCAAGCATTGCGCCTTCAAGAAGCTGACGAGCTTCATCGTATTTACCAAGCTTGGCTTTTTCACGAGCTACAACGACACTGCAATCAGCATGCTTAAGTTGTGCCAAATTCAGCCAGTCACGGGTCAAGGGAGCGCTTGGGAGTGCGTCCATCGCAGCTTTGTATGAGCCAAGTGCGCCCTCATAATCCCCTTCGCTGAACATTTTGTCACCGCGGTCCATGGCGGTGCGGGCATCTTCAATGCGGGCATAGCGACGTGCGATTTCTCGGCTGGCCATGCCTGACACAGAATTTTGTGCCATCAGATGCGGCGAGATGGCAACCAATGCGATAAGAGGAAGTTTGAAGACCGGACGGGAGTGGATGGTCATATGCGGACTAGCAGCGTGTTTTGTGGTAAAGTAAGATTTCTAACAGACGAAAGCGAGGTTTGGCGAGACAAATTTTGAGTCAGGTGAAAAAATGAGTCCTCATCATCCTAGTTGAATTTCGATTTTCTCCGGAGTTGGCCTGCCATCACTTCCCAGCGGGGAAATGACAGCCTTGTTTTCCTCCAGTTTCCAAATGTGGTATGTTTTGCCCAAGCCTGGGAGTTGGAATGTTTTGCCCTCTTTTACTCCGGGGATCGGCTGACGTTGTTTCCAACGGAATTCCAGCTCGGCCTCATATTCCGCAAGATTCGTTTCTTTGCCCTGCACCAGTTCAAATTGCTTATTCGTGGAGAGGTCCAGAGCCTTCACCACATACGCTTCCATGGGGCCAAGCGTAGGATGCTGAATCGTTTGTTTTTGAGCTTCTAACAATTTAAAACGTGTCACCCCCTTGTCGAAGCCAAACTCCTCATTGAGCGGCTTGAACACGCTTCCCTTGGAAGGCTGCAATCTCTGGATCTGAAAGGTGCCATCACTGCCTCCTTTGAGCACTAAAACATAATCGTGGCTGATACGTTGACGTAGCACGAGCTTGTTCGTGAGCGGTGGCATGCTTGACTCGCTACGCGGATCAGTCTTGGCATTGAATTCCTCCAAGTTTGTAAAGCCATCATTGTCCGCATCCAAATCACCGACATTTGGTGAGTAAATGTTTGGCAATTCGGCCTCTGGCGGGTTTTTGGTGCGATCACCCGTGAGAAAAATGTTCGTCATCGGCGGGCGCAGTTGCGGCTCAGGCAGCAAGAGGTCAAAAAGCTCGCCACCTTTCATCACCAGCAGAACGGATTTGTTCAGCGGCACAGGTTTGCCGCTCCTGTCGGGTGACAACCATGCGTATTTTTTCTTGATGGTGTCAATGGCTGTGACGACCGCCGCGTTGTCTGGTGGATTCAAATCGTTGCGAGACGCCCCCTGGGCCAACAAAAGGCTGTCCTCAAAGGCAGACGATTGAAAAATGAGAAAGCCCGCCGCCCCGATGGCGAGGAGAGAGGAGATAGTCAGAATGACTTTTTCGTAGTTGCCCTGGCTGTTCTGCATGATGGGTGAAAACTGCGGTTAATTGAAAATATTTATTCGATCAGCGCCCCGGGGCAGACTGCTGTGCGGCCACCCCCCTGGCGGCGTCAAGGAACTTCAGAAGATCGATCTCCATCCTGACTTTCAAGCGCTCCCGCCCGATTACAGGGATGGAATCGACCGGCGCAGGCGGCGGTGCCTTGATCTCGTTGCTAGGAGTCGATGCCGCAGGCGTCACAGCCGCCCCCTCGGCGGTTGGCACCTCAGCCTGGGGTACACTGATATCAGACCTTATAGGACCTTCCTGCATCTCGTTTTCAATGCGCAGCACCTTAAGGCTGGTAAAAAATGGCATGTCAGACGGATTCGCAAGACGGCTAACGAGCAACTGCAGCGGCCCCTGGTCCAAGGTCAGAATAATCGAGACCCTGCGGGATTCATATATCGACGGCGCAGCCATTGCCATTGCCATTGTCGGCTGTCTCGCGCCGGGCCGAATTGCCCGCTGCTGGGGGGATGCTACCGCCGATTCTTGCTCCATGGGAAGTTTGGAGCGTTCCAAGACATCCAACGACTGGACACCGCAGAGCATGAACAACTTCACCAACTCCACCATCGCGTCCAGGTAATTGGAAAGCTCGGCTGCGGCCTCTGCTTTAGGCAGGCTTGAGGTGTATTCATCGAAGCCAAAGGCAAATTCAGCGGGCAGTGAAAGCTTTGAATTTGTGGCGGACTGTCGCGCCTCGGCAATCTTTGCTTTGAGTTTGGTCTGGAATTCAATGTCTTTGATCGGAAGAACAGGCGGCTGCAAAATAAGCAGCGCACCGCCTAGCCTGTTCACATTAGCGGCATACTCCTCAACCAAAGCTCGCTTGGCCTGCAAATTCGCATCGGAGGGAGAAAGCCGTGCACTTTTCAGCGCGGCCACCTGAGTGCCTTGGGCCAGAAAGTTTTCCTTGGCTTCAGAGTAGCTACTCCAAGCGCCGAACAAGAGGTAGCCAAGAGCCAAAGACCCGGCAATGATGACGCCAAGAATGGCGGCCAGAGGTTTATTTTCGCGAATCCAGTCCATGATCTTTACTTAAAATTGCAGAGGCTTGCGCAGAGGAAGTTTGATTTCAAATTGATAGGCATAGCGGTCTTCCTCTGTCCCGGAGTCCACCTTGATGACATATTTGTCACGGTTGGCATCGAAATCTGTCACACCGAATGAATCTAATTTGGCAATCTTGGCAGCAAAATCATAAACGACTTTTTGCTCTCCTTCGTTGTTGCGACGGTACAAACCCACAAGCCTCAGTTCATAAACTGGAGCTGCACTCCCAGCTTTGGCTGCCTGTGCAGCCTTTCCATCATTGACGGAACTACTCCAAAGAGGGCTGGTGACAGGCTTGCCATCCTTAATCGGCTCCACAAGTGTCAGCCATAACAGATCATTGTCGAACTGCTGATTGAGTTCATTCAGCAAACGCACCCACCAAGAACGGTTAGTGACAGCCTGCTCGAGCTGAGAACTGCGAGCTCGAAGCTCCTCCTGTTTGGCATCCAAAAGGCGTATTTCACCAGCCAACCTGCCAAGTTGGGCCGCATCGTTTTGGATTTGAACAGAACGCTGCTGAACCGATGCCTCGGCATGCTTGAACCAAAAAATAGCCGCCCCCAAGGCAGCAAACACACACAAGCCAGACATGATCAGGGCGGGCGCACGACGCGCAGCGTCTCGCGCATTGGACAAGGCATCTGGCACCAGTTCGATTTCGCAGGGGCAAGAACCCACGCCTTGCAATGCGAGGCCCGCCAATTCACCCAGCGCCGGAGCGTCAACCTGCCCCGACTCCGGATTCACCCCGCGATCCGTCTGAATTCCGCGCAGGCCATTGAAGACCTCCACAGGCAGTTTGAGTTTTTCCGTGAAAAATTCAGCAATGTAACCTGCCGCCGATCCGCCACCTGCCAGGAACACACGCTTGGGCGCACCGCCACCCTGCTGGCTACGATAGAATGTGATCGTTCTCATGACCTCGGAATGCAGGCGAGTCATTGAGTTCCGCATGACTTTGGACATGGCATTGACACCCTCGTCAGGGTGATCTTCGACCGCCCCGCCCAGTGCCACAAAACCTTGAGAGCATTTTTGCCGCTCCGCCTCTGCGAAGGAAATGCCAAACTCTTTAGCAATAGCGTTGGTCACTGCCGCACCGCCAACAAGTAGGTTGCGCGTGAAGAATCGCTCGCCCTCGACGAAAACCAGATTGGTGGATCTTGCTCCAAGGTCGATCACGAGAGCAGGCTCATCGACATCAGGGTAACTGTAGCGGAAAGCGTTGTAGAGAGCCAGCGGGCCAACCCCCACTCCAGACACATTCACACCACAGGAAACCACTTCCGAGTGCATCTCGTTGAGTGGCTCCACTTTCATGGCGGCCAGGATCACCTCGACCTCACCGATGTCACTTTTGGCCACCACCTCGTAATCCCATGACACTTCATCAAGCTGCCATGGCACATTCTGGCGCGCCTCAAACTCGACGATTTGCGCGAGCTTATCCCCTTGGACGGGGGGCAATTTCACAAAACGGCTGAAAACTGGATGGCCAGGAACTGAGCAAAAAACTTTTTGACCTTTGATTTTGAGCCTCGCAACAAGCTCACTGAGGGCCACTTTGAGCTGAGGCAGGCGGCTGACGTCAACAGACGGGTCACCATCCAACTGCACAAAATCATACCGCTTTAAAATGAGATCACCGCCCGATGTTTTTGAAAACACCGCGCCCCCCACGCGCTGGGAGCCAAGATTGATGACCGTAATGCTATTGGAATCTGCCATGCTGGATTGTGTTGAAGGCTTAGCGAATGAACCCTGGGATCTCACTTAGGTTTGACCTGCACATCATAATCACCCCAAAGAATGGCGAAGGGTGTCTGAGCTTTGCTCAAAACCGTTCCATTCATGAAAGTGAAGCCATCGGTTTTTTCCCACCATGGATCTTTGCCGATGCTGGCTTTGTGCGCCCTACGCTCGGCGTCGATGACGACTTCCGCCCCCCAGCCCTGAACATCCGTGGAGACGGTCATGTTGGCCTTTTGCGTGATTAGCTTCATTGTGGCGGGGGAGACATAGGCCAGAGCATGGCAGGCACCGTCCGCTGGAATGTTGATCAGATCGAGCGTTCCTTGCAGGACTGTTCGCTTACCGTCTTTGCCAATGTGCTGCAATGGCAGATAAATGTTCATCTGCATGGCGGGAAAAGTTCCCTCCCTGCCGCCAGCCTCTGGTGGCAGCTTGATGTCGAACTCCACATCCACTTCAATCCAGTTTTTCGGCCGCCAGCGTTTCTCATTCACATTTCCAGCAGTAAAAATCGGGGTCTGCTGTTCTTTGACGTCCACCTTCTTGATGTCCACAATGATGCGTGCTTTGCCGTCTGCTGGAGCCTGCGCACTGAGCGCGGAGGCGATGAAAATAAACGCAAAGGTCAATGCTGATGATCTCATGAGGTGTGACAGGTTGTTCTTGGTATTTTTTTGTTTTATCAGCAAAACGGCCCCCGCATCAAGCAGGGAATCTCAGAAACTCGCGAAAATACTCAGCCAAGAGCGAAATCGACTCCTCCCAGCGCGTTTGACTCTCCATTTGCCAACATCCCGAAAGAGCGGGAGTCCAGAATCCAGAGGATTCGGGAAAACGTCCGTCGTTTAGTGTGTGACTCATGTGAAAAAAGGGAGGGGGCCGGGCAAACAGGCGCGGAGTCTGTGGCAATCCGTTTATTCTGCAAGCAAAAGCCTGCATCTCATTTTTCATCGTCATCGTGGCTTGTGCGAAGGCTGCTTTCCGGGCTAAACTTGATTCTATTTCAACCATGCACCTCACCCACCGAATCCTGGTTTTCCTGATTGGAACCCTTTTGATGACCGCCTGCCGCCCTGCGACCGGTCCAGAACAAGAGAAAGCCGCCAGCCCAGCACCGGCCAGCCCCTCTGCCCCAGGCGAGTCCTCGCCCATCTCCGAAATCGTCCAGGCTACCGGCCTTGCCGCGAAGGACGAACGTGTTGAAATCATCCTGCTGCTGCCAGACACCCGCGTCCCGCTCCAGGAGTTTCAGCGCAACGGTCTCGCCATGCTCATCAGCCGCCAGGCCGGTTACAAGCTTGCCACCCACGAGGCGGCAGGCGATGCAGCAAAGCAGGCGGCGCAATTCCGTCAGGCCATCGACGCCAAACCCGCCGCCATTTTTGTCAGCCCGATTGATCCCCCTGCCCTAGCCGCCCTCATCGTCGAGGCGACCACCGCAGGCATCATCGTGATCGGACTCGACAAACGCATGCTCAACGAAGGCTGCGCCAGCATCGTTTACAGCGACCAGCGCCGTGTCGGTCGTCTGGCTGGCGAGACCACTCTCGAAGCGCTCAAACGCAAGGCCACTGAAGAAGGCCGTGCCGAGGTGACAGGGCGTGTGATCCAAATCCGAGGCGTCGAAGACAGCGCTTCCACGAACGACCTCGCCAGCGGTTTCACCGAGGCGCTGAGCACACAGCCCGGCGTCATTCAGGTTCACGATGCCTTTGCCGACTGGAAGCCAGAAAACGCCACGCAGCGCACCGCTGAGGCATTCCAACTGCAAAAACAGTTCGATGTCATCTTCGCCCACAACGACGCCCTCGCCGTCGGTGCGGCCAAAGCGGCCAGCGACGCCGGTCAGCGTGAAAACATCTTCGTCATCGGCACCGACGGCATTCCTGGACAGAAAAAGGGCATCGAACTGGTCCGCCAAGGCGATCTCGATGCAACCATCGTCCAGCCCGCACTCGTCGATCTCGCCCTCCAGATCGTCCTTCGGCTGCGCACCGACAAAAACTTCAAGCCCCTGCCCGCCTACGAGGTCGAACCCGTCGCCATCACCCCCAAAAACGTCGAAAAGTCCCTTCGCACAGGCACCTACAGGCTTCCCAAGCTCTAATCCGCCACCACTCCCGTCCATGCGTCTCTCATTCTTCGCATTCCTCGCCCTCCTGCCATGCTTGGCCGCCCAAGAAGCTGCCACTCCCAAGGTGGAGGTGAAAACTCAGCTCGAAGACGCCAAAAAGCTCCTCAAAGAGACCTCGCCGGGTATTTACGACCTCAACGGCATCCAGATCACTGCCGCCACGCGTGAGCTGCGCATCCCGTGTTCCATCCTCCACCAGAAGCTACCCATCGAGTACGCTCTCTGCCATGAGACCGGAGAAAAAGTTCACGAGACCATCCTCCAGACCACGGTGAAGCCCATTCAGGTCCAGCTCGCCCTCCTGCTGGCCAACTACCAGCCCGCGACCAAGGGCATCCTCGACAAACTCGATCCCAAAGAAGAGCGCCCCTACGCTGAAAAAGACGAGACCTCACCTGAGAAACCCGGAGCCAACCGCCTGCAGATCCGCTGCGAGTGGAAAGACGGCGACAAAACCCGCAACGTTCCTCTCTCCGACTTCATCCAGAACATCGACGAACGCAAAACTCCGCCCGATCTCGACACCTGGATCTTTAATGGCTCTCAGATCGACGCCGGTGGCTTCACCGCCGAGCAGACCGGTTCCATCATCTCCACCTATGTGGATCGCCACGCCATCATCAACTCCCCCGCCAAAGGCAACCACCGCGACGATCTCTGGATCAGTATGCCAGCGAATATCCCGGCGGAAGAGACGAAGGTGACGCTCGTTATCACGCCTGCTGCAAAATAGATCGTCCTCGTTCTCCTACTCGAACTCGTCCTCGATCCCCTCGTTCCGCCCGGTCAAGAAGTGGTCAAGCATGTCAAGGCGTGGT
>JBIKYB010000031.1:0-26377 GCA_044355475.1 Prosthecobacter sp. | reverse complement strand
ACACATCGCTTTCACTGCGATATTTGGATCAGCTTACGGCCAATGGAATCCTTCCATTTTTCCGAATCGGAAAAAGCATCCGCTACGACATCGACGAATTGAACGCCGCCTTGCGCGAACGCTTCCACGTCCAACCCAAGGCGAAAAAACCCGCCAGCACTGGAACCCGCGCCCCTTCAACCACCGCGTAAACCGCCATGCAGACACTCGCCCAAACAAAAGGGCGGGGCTGCCGTAGCAACGCCCGCCCATTTGAGGAACTGGAACGGCATCAGGCTACACATGGCCCCGCGAATCTCAATCTGAAATCTCCACCTTTGCCGCCAGGAGTGCGAACGATGCAAAGCGTGTTTGATGCCTTTGCCGGTGAACTGATGACCAACTTGAAAGGAGGAAGCAGCCATGCATCTCCCCTCTGATTCAACCGGGGCAACGCCTTCCACGCCGGACAGCGAAAAACAGCTCATCGCCGTCTTGCTGGAGGGACATGCCGACTGGCTGCCCATCCTCTGCCGCATCATTCAAAGCCCCGATGCTTTTGTTGATCCAGATCGTCGCAGCGTTTGGGAAACGATGCTGGCGATGCACAGCCAGAAGGAAGCCATCAGCATTGACACTGTGGCCGTTGTCTTGCGACGTGATAGATCCATCACGGATGCAGACAAGCGGTTGCTCCTCTTGATCGAGACACACGCCATCCTCAGTCTGCCAGCGGCGGAGTGGCATGCGCAGCAGATCGCCTATGCACACGCCCGCCGACTCATTGCAGACGCGGGACAACTTGCCGAGAATGCCGACACCGGGCCGAAGGAGATGGCCGCTGCCTTGCGTGCCAAGCTGGAGACGCTGGAACGCATCGCCTATGCCACGGGGCAGGACACACCGGAGCCGTTGCCGCTTGCAGCTACGCTGTCACCTGTGAAGGCATTCAATCCGGCATGGCTGCCGTCATCCTTCCGCCCGTGGATTTCAGACATCGCAGAGCGCATGCAATGCCCGCCGGAGTTTCCCGCTATCGCGGCAATGGCCGCGCTTTCCAGTGTGGCAGGCAGGCGGTTCTGCATCCAGCCTAAGGCGCATGATGAATCCTACACGGAGTTCCCTCACCTTTGGGCGATGCTCATCGGTAATCCCTCCCTGATGAAATCCCCCGCCATGCAGGCCGCCATGCGTCCCTTGCGGGCGATGGAAAGCGAGGCTTACAAGGCATACGAAAGCATGGAGCGAGAACGCAAGGCCGCCGAGATCGCCGCGAAGATCAAGCGTGGCAATCTGGAGAAGAAAGCCAAGAAGGCCGACGAGAAAGGTGACAGCTTCGACTACGCCTCATTGATCGAAGAAAATGGCGAGTCGGCCCCCTGCCGCCGCTTCATCGTCAATGATGCCAGCATCGAGGCGCTTGGCGAAGTGCTGCGCGACAACCTCACCGGCACACTGCTATATCAGGACGAGCTGGCGGGATTGCTGGCCTTGCTGGAGAAGGACGGCAATCAATCCCTGCGCTCCTTTCTGCTACAAGCATGGAGCGGGAAGGAGGGCTTCACGTTCGACCGCATTGGCCGGGGCCGCCGTCGCATTGAAGCATGCGCCATCAGCGTCTTGGGCAGTATCCAGCCCGGAGTCATCGCCGCGCATGTCCGCGCTGCCAATGGACACAGCGAAGGCGCGGATGGCTTCTTGCAGCGCTTCTCCCTCATGGTCTGGCCGGATGTGAGTCCGAACTGGCAGGACATCGACCGCCCGCTTGATCGCAAGGCCGAAGCAGAAGCCGCCGAAGTCTTCCACACCATTGAATCTCTCACCACAGAGCAGTTGCTCAAAGCAGGCGTGCAGCCAGGCCGCGACGGCATCCCCACCTTTCACTTTGCACCCGAGGCACAGGAGAGATTCAGCGAGTGGCGCTATGCATTTGAGCATCGCCTGCGTGGCGGCAGCATGCCCCCGGCTTTTGAAGCGCATCTGGGGAAGTATCGGAAACTCGTCCCTGCCCTCGCCGTGCTCATTCATGTTGCCGAGTGGCAGACTGGCCCCGTCACACTCTCCGCCCTCGAAAGGGCGTTGGCATGGGCGGACTGTCTGGAGAGCCATGCGGCCCGTGTCTTCGGCTCCGCCATCGTGGCGGAATGTGATGCAGCCCGGACACTGCTGCGAAAGCTCCGCGACGGCTCCGCCGCGCTACCAGCCGATTTCAGAGCACGCGACGTGCGGCGGAAGGGCTGGGCAGGACTCAACCGCCCGGACGACGTAGAGGCCGCCTGTGAGCTTCTGGCAGACCATCGCTGGCTCATCGCCACCCCACAGCCCACGACCGCGCAGGGAGGCCGCCCGACTTCCATCTATCGCCTGAATCCCCTCGCAAAAAACTCCACACTCTCAGCCGGATGAGCTGCCGAAACCGCCGAAACCGTGTTTTGGCAGTTTCGGCAGTGCCTCCCGGCAACCTTTTCAAACTGCATTCCATGCCCAAGCTCTGCCTCTACTTGCTCCTTGCCGCGTCTGCCTGCGCCGGGTATTCTCCGCTCATGAGCGTCGCCACCCTCCAGCAATTCGGCCAGAGCCTCCCGTCATGGGTGGCACTCGTCCAGCGTGGTGAAACCGTCGCCATTATGGATGGCGGGCGCGAGGTGGCGCGTCTCGTGCCACCGGAAGAAGCCCAAGCCAAGCCTTCACCTGCCGTCGCGCCGGTGCGCTGGCCTGATTTCGCCGCCCGTCGCCGTGCCGTGTTTGGGGATGTCGTTCTTCCCGCTGGCACCGCTGCGGCTCTGGTGAATGAGGATCGCGGCGCATGAGTGCCACCGCTGACAGCAGCCTCATCGTGGCGTTGTATCTGGCAGAGGTGGATTCCGCCCGCGCTGATGCCGCATGCGCTGCCGTGCCGCCGCCCATACAACTGACCGACTGGCATCGGGTGGAGATCGCCAATGCATTTCAACGCGCCGTGAAAAATGGCCGCATCGCCGCCGCACAGGCCGCGCTGCTCTGGCAGGACTTCACCGACGACATCAACACAGGCCGTTTCGAGATCGCCACCATTGACCATGCAGCCGTGCTTATCCGCACGCTGGCACTCACGCAGAAGCACACGGCCACCACGGGCACACGCAGTCTCGATTTGATCCACATCGCCACCGCTCTCGAACTCGGAGCCGCTGACTTCTTGAGCCTCGACAACCGTCAGCGGCAGGCAGCCAGTGCGGAGGGCTTGATCGTGCTACCTGTTCCCTAGCTGCCATTTGGACATGATTTTCACCGCTGCTTCGGCTTTTTTCCCTTTTCGAGAGCCTGATCCATGTAGTCCGCCAAGTTGATCCCAAGCCCTTCCGCGATTTTGAGAAGCACCCACAGGGTGGGCCGCGATTCGTCGTTTTCGATATGCGTGATGGTTGTCCGGCTCACCCTGATGGAGGCCGCGAGCGCTGTGGCTGAAATTTGCTGCCGCAAACGCTCATCCCTCAGAAGCAGCACAAGCCGCCGCTCGGTGGGGTCTAACTGGGAGCTTTGAGACACCCCTGAAAATTCAGATTGCTACCGGCTTTGCACGGGCATTAAAATGCCCATTTGATCATCCTTATGAAACTAGAGCCATACGAAGTAAAAGTCCCCGAAGGCAGAGAGTCCGAAGGATACGTCTATTTGAGGCACAACACCCAGTACACACTCTTGCTCACGAATCTGGCCCACACCCGCTGTGATGCCGAAGTGCGGATTGACGGACGTGAAGTTGGCGCATGGAGGGTTCCGGCGCAGGAGACTGTGGTTGTTGAACGCCCTGTCCACGATACGGGGCGGTTCACGTTCTACGAAGTCGGCTCGCGTGAAGCGGGTAAGGCAGGTATTTCTGAATCGGACCAGCTTGGTTTGCTCACCGTGGTGTTTAAGCCAGAGCGGATTGAATGGGTTCTCCGTGCTCCACCACAACCTCTTGCTCCTTCCGGTGGCTTTGCAGGTGGCACTGGCTTAAGCGGGCAGAGCACACAGGAATTTAGCGAAGCTGACGCGATTAAATATGATCTGTCCCAAGCTGTCACGATCCATTTACGCCTCGTCGGCGATCCAGATGAACCGCGTCCGATGTTTCAGCGTGAAACCACAGTGCCGCCGCCAGTTGCGCCAAGGGGTAGGGATCAGCAGGTAAATCAATCGCTCGAAAGCGATTCGACAATGAAAAGCAGCGGTTTCACGCATTTGCCCACCACAGAAGATAAAAGCAATCCACACCAGCCTCCTTTACCTCGTCGGGCAACTAATGCGTTGCCACCGACCAGCAGGCATGTCCGCGTTGCGAACGGGCGATTTACTCAAGAGGAACTTCTCAAGGTCGTTTCTCATCGCGAGAACATCGTCACCATCTTCCTGATGGCAGTGGTTTCCGCCGTGATCATCCCCAAGTTCGTGAACAGTCCGCAAGCTCTGTTCGTCCTTCAACTTGCCATCTGGGGCGGCACAGGCACCGCCTTTCTCATGCTGGCCCTAGCCATGAAGGAAAAGAATGCATGGTGGTCGTTTGTGGCTGCCTTCATCCCGCTTGGGAACCTCATCATGGTATTCCGCCTGCGGTCGAAGGCCAGCAGTGTTCTCCAAGAGCACGGCGTCACGATCTCGTCGGCTTTCGCGATGAACAAGGAAATCAGGAGGATGGTGGCATGACGCATTCAGACTTCATCGAGCTGCGAGCTGAGGGACTTGTGCAAATGGGCGTCAACGCCTCTGTGGCTCTGCGTCTCATCGAGTATCTGCCCAAGCGATACCAACATGCCCATGCATTCTGGACAACGATCTTGATTCTCTCCGTTCCAGGGGCGTTTGTGCTCTGGTATTTCACCCGATGGTATTGGGCGGCAGCATCGCTCTTCATCCTTACCCCGGTGCTGAATGCGAGCGTGCGCAAATCCGCCTGCCAGTTTGTCATGGAGCACGCAATGGAAGATCCAGAGTTCTTCGAGTCAATGTCACAGCAGGGCTTGATCACAGTCGTGAACAAACATTAAATCAGCAAAAAAAGCGTGGGGGAACTCGCCAATGAACTCGACCGCACAGACACCGACCGCATCGAAGCACTCAAAGAATCTGAGCTACGCGACGACGTTGACCAACTGGCTGGAAAACTCTCCAGACTCTCAGGAACATCTCGAACAACTCGAACAACTGGCGAGCGGAAGCCGGAACAAGGAGACGTGGTCGATGTTCGTGTTCCTGCTGGACAACCTGCTCGATCCGATGCCGGAGAACCTGCCACCGGAGGAGATGTTCGGCCATCTGGAGAGCCAGTTCAGCGAGACTCACAGCGAGAGCGAGAGAATCGGCCCCGAAAGGTAGGCGGCTGATTCCAAACCCTCGGGTGTTTTGAGGCTAACGAGCGATTCCAAGGCTGCTTTATTGGGGACCGGCGAGATTCTCAATCATGAGAGGGATAGATTCTGCATCAGCGGGAATTACTTTTGTCTTAAAGTGTCTTAACCGTCTGAAAGCGTCTTAAACGTCTGAAAGCGACTTAATGGGATGCTCACCATCGTGAAGAGAACATGCCCTGGCCGGAGTTTGAGAGCCTGATGCGCCTCGCGTTCCGGGCACAGTCACAATCCGCTCGAACAATTTGAGAATCTCTCACTCTCAAATCTGTAATGGTTTTGTAATGGTTTTTGACCGCGTTTCGGTGCATTTCAGCGCATTCACATGCTCATTTGAACAATTAGCCGTGCAGGGCACTTTTGACTCTTAACCCTTTGATTCACAAGGGATTCAGCCGTTTTCCGGCTGGTGCGCCCGCCAGGAATCGAACCTGGATATGCGGCTTCGGAGACCACCATTCTATCCGTTGAACTACGGGCGCTTTGTTCGGAGGCGATGCTTCGCATGAGCGGCGTAAGGCGGCAAGTCGTTTTCGGGCCGATGTGCGCCGCCTCTTGGTGTGGAGATCAGAGCAATTCGCGCTTCACCTCGCCCGCCTTGGCGGCGGCTTGGAACTTGTTCCAGCGAAAGGGCTCCACGATCTGGCCCCAGAAGGACTTCGGCATCGCGGATTTGATGCCGATCTCAACGGGTGGGCGACGGTTCACGTCGTCGTAGAAGGTGCCGAAGATCAAATCCCAGAGCATGAGGTTCTCGCCGTAGTTTTTGTTCCCCTCGCGCAGGTCCATGGAGTGGTGCCAGCGATGCAGGGCGGGCGTGTTAAAAATGTAGTTCAGCCAGCCGAAGCGCATCTGGATGTTCGCGTGCGTCAGGAAGCCGATGTAGGCCGTGATGGCACCGAACCAGAGCACCACATCCTTGGGCGCACCGGCAAGCGCTAGCAGCGGGGCGGAGAAAGCCGCGCTTTTGAGTGTGTCGATGATGTGGAAGCGTCCAGTGTTGAAGAACCAGAGCTTCTTCGAGCTGTGATGCACCGCATGGAACCACCACAGCGGCATCCACTCATGCGCGATGCGGTGCGCCCAGTAGAGGCCGAACTCGGCGACGACGAGGCCCAGCACCACTTGGAAGAACATCGGCCAGTGATTCGGCCAGAAGCCGGTGCCTTGATCACCCCCGACCACGCTGGCCAGTCCGAGCCAGGTCATCGAGATGATGAGCAACTGCACAAAAGACTTGGTGAAGGCCGTGTGCGCGAGATCGGGGAGTTCCTGCCCGTCCGAGTGCAGCCACTGCTTCTCATGCGGATGCAGCTTCTCCACAACGAACAGCAAGGCTGCGAGACTGAAATAAGTGAGGTTGAAGGCCAGTGGCCCATGACCGTTGGCGATGCCGATTCCGGTCGGGATCAGGGCGGCGATGAGAATCAGGGGCCAGAGCAGGTAGTCGAGCAGGGTGCGGAGCATGGGCAGCCTTTTTCAAAGCAAGAAACGGGCGGGATTCCAGCCCGGATATGGCGAAACCTATCTCATTGCTTGCACTCCCACCGCCGAAGTGTTCGATGCCCGCCCATGAAGTCCGTCATCGCCATTTCACCCGGAGAACTCGCCATCCTCGACACGCCGCAGCCGCAACCGGGGCCGTATCAGGCGCTGGTGCGCACGGAATGCGCCTGCCTGTGCAACCGCACCGACTCTGAGCTGCTCGGCGGCAAGTTTCCCGGCATGGAGGACAAATTCCCCTTCGCCCTCGGCCATGAAAGCGTCGGCATCGTGGTCGAGGTCGGGGAGAAGGTGAAAAACTTCCAAGTGGGAGACCGCGCCGTGGGCGGACTCGTGCTTGATCTGCAAAAAGAGGGTGTAGATTCCGGCTGGGGTGGCTTTGGCGAGTTCACGCTGGCCAATGACCACGACGCGATGGTCGCCGATGGTGTGGCGGATGAAGCGCATGGCTGGGTCGAGGTGTTTGAGATTCAAACCCGCGTTGATGCCGACATTCCACCCGAGCAAGCCGTGCTACTCTGCACCTGGCGCGAGGTCTTGGGCGCGTTTCGCGATTTCCACCTCCAGCCCGGCGATGACGTGCTCATCTACGGCGCCGGACCGGTCGGTTTGAGCTTCGTGAAGCTTGGTCGCTTGTTCGGACTCGGCTGGATCGGCATCGTGGACCGCCACGCCGACAAACAGGCCAAGGCGCTCGCTTTCGGAGCCGACGCGGCCTTCAAACCCGGTGATCTGGAGATCGGCGAGCTCGCCAAGATTCGCGGCAAGAAGCTCGATGCCGTCATCGACGCTGTCGGCCATCCCGACATCGTGCAGCAGGGCCTGCCGCTGCTGCGTCGCGGCGGATCGCACTGTATCTACGGCGTGCTGACGCATGGCGTCCTGCACATCGACAAATCGAAGGCCGACTTCAACTTCAACCTCTTCGTCCACCAGTGGCCGACGCGGCGTTACGAGAAGGAATCCCAGACCACGCTCTGCCAGTGGATTCGCGAAGGCAAGCTCACCTCCACCGACTTCATCACCCACCGCTTCCCATTGGATCACATCTCCGACGCATTCAAAGCCGTGAGCGAGCGGAAGGTGATCAAGGCGTTGCTGGAGTATGTGTAGAGGTGATTATTTGACTTCGATTCCATCAAGCGGCGAATCGACGTTGATCTTGTCTGGCCCGGCATTGTCGGCACCCAGCAGAACTGGTTCCCACGGCCACTTTGATTGATCCTCATAGATCAATTCTTTTGTCTGCGTATTCAGAAACATCGAGATGTATTGCGGCTTTTGCGCATCAATGATGAGTTCCGCCCAGTAGCGAAGATTTTCAGTCTTGGCCTCACTCTTTTTGACCTTCGCAAGATGCCCCCACAGTTCCTCCGTGTCCCAATGCAGCCGGTCTCCTGTGATCCGCAGTCGAAGTCCGGTTGCGCCCCCGATCTTGAACCGTTTTGCTACAAAAGGATGGCTTAAGGCCGTCTGCAAAGCGGTGTCGATCTCCTCAAATGAAATCGAAGCATCCAGCTTCTCGGGGTCAGCAATGGGAAATACTGCACTAACTTCACATTGCTGTGTGTATTTTTTCTTGGGCGTTAAATCAGCCCTCCACTCGGGACCTTTGAACCAGACTCCAGAAATCTTCCCATTTTCGGCCTCAATGTCCTCAACATGGAAATGATGCTGATATTCTTTCTTGAAGGAACTCGCATCATAAAGGGCTTTGCCTTTTTTGACCGCAGCCACCCGCTCCTCTTTCCAAATCTCCTGGGAACTTTTTGCTCCAGCGTCAATTTCTGTGGCCAGCAGTTTTCCGGTAGCGACCTCAAAGCTGTAAGCGGTCTTGTCGATCATCACCAAATGAAAGGTTCCTCCCTTGAAGCCATTCGGCTCTGTTTGAATCTGAGGACGCCAACTATAGTGGCTGACTGAATTCTCGATGAGATCTGGCTTCTTGATGAGTTTTCTGACTTGGTATTGCTTCAGCAACTTCCCACGGTCATAAAATGCTATCGCCAAGTCTGTGTGGTTAGCCTGATCACTGGCCCATGGCCCCATCCTGACAAAATAGCGCCCTTCCTCTGAGAGGTAACCTTCAAAGGTGTACCAGCCATTGGTCCGCCAGACTTCATTGAACTCACCCTCTTCACTGACTGCATAGGCCACCCCGAAGGCTTGCTGATCAACAACATAGTTTTCACCTTGTTTACCCCACTTCGCAGGGATCATCTTGAACAAGAAGTCACCACGCGCAGAAGTTGTGACCCAAGCAACCGGTGCAGCAGGACTGTCTGCAAAGACCTGAGTACCGATGGTCACAGCGGCAAGCAAGGCGATGAAAACGGTTGTCTTCATAAAGGGCTATGTTGAGGAGCAAGTGGAGATTGACTCAAGTGTTTCACGGACTGCTAGACAAAGACCGCGTACGAACGATCCATCTGATCAGCCACCCAAGCAACGCGCCAATCACGGTGCAGACGATCACGCGGACTCCCATGAGGAACAGCACAATCATTTCTCCCATCGCACTGGATTCGTAGCTGATCGTGTCTGGAGTCGGGGCTGTCCAGAGGTCGTGACAGAACCAGACGCTGAAGGCACCGAATAAAACAGTCGTTCCCACGACAAATGGCCAAACACGCCGCTGCGACCGCCTGAATGCAGCAGCAAAGATCTCAGTTGGTGGTGGCGCAAAAGTCATCGTTGAGAAAGTTAACACCTGCTTTTCCCGAGATCATGCCAGAACTCCTACTGTTTTGTCGATGCGTTTGATGCAACGCCTCACACGCTCACACTACCCCGAAGGCGCAGACTTCGTTTTTGTTCGCGCAGAGACGGGTCAGATGAAACTCGGCGCAGAGCGGCGGGGCGTCGCGTTTGAGGGTTTCGAGCAGCGGGTACTCGTCGTGGCCTTTGAATTTGAGGGTGACCACGAAGTTCCGCATGCGTTTGCCGCGTAGCCATTCGAGCAGGAGGTCGATGCTGCGCTGCGGGGCGGCGATGACATCGCACACAAGCCAGTCCACGGTCTGCGGCGGCTGGTATTTGAAGGCGTCGGCGGCCTCAAAGCGCAGGCGCGGGCTGCGCATCAAGTCCTCGCGCAATTCGGAGCGGTCCACGGCGATGACGTGCGCGCCACGTTGAATCGCGACATAGCTCCAGCTTCCTGGCGACGCGCCGAGATCGACGCAGATTTGGCCGCGCTCAATGCGGCGTCCCAGGCGCTGCTCGGACTCGACCAGCTTCGTGAAGGCGCGAGAGGGGGCGCTTTTGTCATCTGCCAGCGGCACCTCGCCGCGTGGGAAGCTCGAAATCAGATGGCGGTGCGTGTGCGGCAGCGGCGCGAGGCTGGTGGAGAGCCAGCCGGTTTCAGGCGAGGTAAGAAGGCACTGTGCGAGGGAGGTTTGCGCATCAAACACGGCGTCTGAGTCGATCATGGACCGCAGCAGATGCCGGCGCTTTTTCTTCAGGCGCTCGACCACGCTCGCGCGGATCAGCTCGCAGCGGTTCAGCCCTGCCCTGCCCTCGCCATAGTGCGGCCAGAGATGGAGACGCCAGGGCTGGTCATCCGGGAAATGACCGGCGACGGCGTCGATGATGCGATCCGCCCAGGCATTGATCGACGCGGCGCTGACTTCGACCGCGTCTGGCAGCGACTGCCGGGCAAAAGCGAGCCAAAGGCCGTCGAGCTTCACCTCGGCGGCGATGCCGAGGCCCTCGATCTCCGTTTGAGCCGCTTCCGGGGCGCTGCGGCGCAGTTCATCCGCGAGGAACGTGAGAGAATCGGAGTCGGCGAGGAAAAGAGACACGAGCAGGTCGGACGATCAAGGTTTCACCGGAGCAGGGGTGTTTTCCTTGAAGGGCGAGACGACGCCAATCGTGGACGGAATGAAATCATCCGTGCGGAAACAGGACGCGGGCAAGCCCTCGGCATTCATGAGGTTCGCGCCTTCCGGCCACGCGGCCCAGGCATAGCGCACACCGATGGGCTGCGGCACGGACTCGCTCCAGACCACGACCTCGCTCCCCTCAATCTTCGCCGTGGCCCACACCCATTTTTTGTCCGCGCCTGCGATCTGGAAGTGCTTTGGCTCACCGCCATCGCGGGTCTTCAAACCGGTGCCGGTGTGGGTGAACTGCACGCGCACTTTGTCC
Source organism: Prosthecobacter sp. (assembly GCA_044355475.1). GTDB lineage: Bacteria > Verrucomicrobiota > Verrucomicrobiia > Verrucomicrobiales > Verrucomicrobiaceae > Prosthecobacter. The sequence continues at coordinate 15,380 of JBIKYB010000031.1, read as the reverse complement.
CCCTGCACCACGGAGGAAAGATACAACGGGCCGCAGTATTCGGTGCCGTTCTTGCCGTAGTCCTTTGCCAGCGCCCAGAGCGCGAGTCGGCGGCCGACCTCCTGCTTGTTCTTGGGATGGATGTCGTTCTGCTCCCCGATGTCGTTGATGATGGCGATGCCGCATTTGTCGAGCGTCTGGGCGGTGAGCGTCTGCGCTTCCTGCAGTTCGGCCCAGGTGTCCGGCACGCCGGCGTCCTTCGCCACCGGCAGGCGATTGCCGTAGTTCGCCAGTTGCACGATGTAGAAAGAAAAGGCGTCCACCCACTGCTTGCGCCAGTCGTTGATCATGGTGGGCAGCAGCTCCTGATACTGGAAGGCCCGCTTCTGGTTCGACTCCCCCTGATACCAAATGGCTCCCTTGATGCCGTAGGACACCAGCGGCGCGACCATGCCGTTGAAAAGCACGCTTGGACGATGCGGCGTCGTGTTCGGGTCATCGGGCGGGCGAGGAGCCTGCGGCTTGGTTTTCTTCTTGTCGGCAGGCAGGTTGGCGTTTTCGGCGTCGATCTGCTTCACCAGCGTCTGCCAGTCAGCCTTGCGCTTCTCAAACGCGGCCTGCTCCTTCGCGGCATCCCACTTGCTGGCGTGGTCTTTCCAGTCGGCGAGTATTTCGCTGGCGCAGGGACGTTCTTCGAGAGCCTCAGTGCTTGTCCATGCCTCAATGCGTGTGCCGCCCCAGGAGGTGTTGATCAGGCCCACGGGCACTTTGAGCACTTGATGCAGGTGGCGGCCAAAGAAGTAACCGACGGCGGAAAAGTCGCCCACGTTTGCACTCGAGGCTTCTTTCCACGCGCCTTTGCAGTCGGCCTGCGGCGTCAGGCTCGGTGTTCGCTCCACATTGAACATGCGAATCTGCGGATGGTTCGCGGCAGCGATCTCAGCCTCGGCCTTGCCCGCCTGTTTGACCGTCCACTGCATGTTCGACTGGCCGGAGCAGATCCACACCTCACCCACTAGCACATTTTTGACCGTGATCGTGTTCTTCCCGGCCACCACAAGGTCCACGGGAACTGCATTCGCGTTCATCGGATTCAGTGTGATGGACCATTTTCCCGTGGAGTCGGTCAAAATGCTGTGCGTCTGCTCTCCAAAGGTCAATTTGACCTCCTCGCCGACGTCTGCCGTGCCCCAGATGCGTGTGAGCTGAAGCTGCTGCAGCACCATGCCGTCAGAAAACACGGCAGGCAGTTTCACCTCGGCATGCAAGCCGGAGGTCAGCAAAAGGCAGGAAAAAAGGAGGCGTTTCATGGGGAAAGGTCGTGGGGGCCGCAGGCGGGGCAAGTAAGCCGTAGGTCAGAGAAGGGTGCTGTCGTCAGAGCGCTCCAGGCGGCCGATCTTCTTTTTGATCGTCTCCAGCAGCACGGTCATTTCATGTACGCAGCGGAAGCACTCCTTCTGCGTCTCCTCATCCGCCAAGCCGGGCACGGCGGGATGAATCTTCATGAATTGAAGGGCGATGTTTTTGCAGGATTCGCGGATCTGGGCGATGGCGGCGGGTCGGTCCATGGGCGCAGCCTAGAGCGCCCTGTTCATCGTGCAAGCTGCTCCAAACACGCCCGCCAGACGTAAACCTGCGCACATTCGTCATTCCGCATTCCACATTCGTCATTTACTCTCCCGCATGAATCTCGTCTCCACCGCGATCCGCTACTCCACCTTCATCCTCGCCATCGCCGGAGTCCTGGCCATGGGATCGGTGCTGCAACAGCTCCGCAGCCAGGAGACGGCCATTCCGCCGCCGCCCGTGGCACCCCCACAAAAAAACGCGCCCGACGACATCGCCGCCACCGGCATTCTGGAAGCGAAGGGGGAGAATGTCGCCATCGGCGTGCCCGTGGCCGGGTTGGTGAAAGAGGTCAAGATTGAGGTCAATGAAGTGGTCAAGGCCGGTGCCCCGCTGCTCATCCTTGATGACCGCGAACTGCGCGCCTCCCAGCTCAAGCAGGAGGCCGCCATCGCCGTCGCGCAGGCAAACTTGGAAGTCAGCCGCGCCGAACTCGCCAAGGTGCAGGACATGCTCGACCGCCTCAAATCCGTGACCGACCAGCGCGCCATCAGCCAGGACGATTTGCGGAACCGCAGCAACGACGTCCTCGTCGCCAAAGCGCAGATGCAGGCCGCCGAGGCCCAGCTTGCCGCCGCCAAGGCCGACGTGCAGCAGACCGCGCTGCTCATCGACCGCCTCACCGTCAAAGCCCCGCGAGACGGCACCATCCTCCAGGTGAACATCCGCGCCGGTGAATACGCCTCCCCCCAGAACCGCCTACCCGCCCTCGTCCTCGGCGACATCTCCACCCTTCACGTCCGCGCCGACGTCGATGAGCAAAACGCCATGGGCGTCGCCCCCGGCCGCCCCGCCACCATGTCGCTCAAAAGCGACTCCACGCGGAAGTTCGCCGTGAAATTCGTCCGCATCGAGCCCTACGTCATCCCCAAGGTCTCCCTCACCGGCGCCAGCACCGAGCGCGTGGACACCCGCGTGCTCCAGATCATCTACGAGCTCGAGAAACCCAAAGGCGAGAACCTCTACGTCGGGCAGCAGGTGGATGTGTTTATCGCGCGGAAAGGAAAGTAGTCCCATCGCGCCGCATCTCGAGGAGGAAAAAACAACGTCAGCGAAACTCGGACGGCAAGCTCACAACTGCCCAGGAGGCGGGTGCCGTCCCAATCTCTTTTCGAAAACACGGATAACCAGATGCTCGGCGCTGTTCAGGTTCAACGCTCCAATCGTGGACCTTCCTATGGCCGTAATGCCGTTCAGTCGGCAGTCCATCCAACGGAAATGATGATTCCACGAATGCTCCCGGGGATGAAACAACCGCGCGGAACGACCGCTCTTCGGGTCACGAGCAGTCTGCCGCGCCCCCTTGCGCAGCGAACAATAAACGCAGGCCAGCGCCAGATTATCCAGGCTGGACTCACCACCGGCCACTTGGGGCACAATGTGATCCACATGAAAGGTGGCCGCCTGTCCGGCCTTTGAAAGCCCGCAATATTCGCAGCGATGTTTCGCCCTGCGGGCCACACGCTTGCGCAAGCTGGCGGGAACGGCCATTCGATCAGGCTTTCAACATTTTGACCTGGGCACCCAGCTTCAGGATCGACAAAGTAGCGGCCATCTGGGCAAGTCCCTCGGCCTCCTTTTTCTCCTCGGAGGAAAGTTTACCCCTGCGGCCTTGTTCATCGAGCAAAAACTGCAAACGGGCGTCCAGCGCCTTGGGAAAACGCAAGCGGGCCAGCCTGGAGGGCATTGGCACTGTGAGTTGAACGGTCTGGCTCATGCGGCTCGAAGCTAGCGTATGCCTAGCATGCTGCAACAGGGCGTTCCAGGCCACAATCCAGTTGCGGCGCAACTGGACTACTTGAGCAATGCCAAATCCCACGCATGGATGCGTGTCCTGATTGTTCCCGACCATGCATTACCTCTCCACCCGCGGCCAGACGAAGCCGCACACGTTTTCTGAAGCCGTTGAAGCCGGGCTGGCACCGGATGGCGGCCTGTTTTTGCCCCAAACGCTGCCGAGCATCGCCGACAAGCTGCCTGCTTGGTCGAAGCTGACGTATCCGCAGCTTGCGGCGGAGTTTTTCACGTTGTTCGCGCCGGAGATCAGCAACGCGGAGTGGCATCAGCTCACGGCGGAGGCATATCGGCGCTTTGATTCGCCGGACGTGGCTCCGCTGAAGAAGATCACGGACCAAACCTATGTGCTGGAGCTGTTTCACGGCCCGACGCTGGCCTTCAAAGACTTCGCGCTGCAACTGCTGGGCCTGCTCTACAAACGGCAGGTCGAAAAGACCGGCAAACGCCTGGCTGTGCTGGGCGCGACCTCGGGCGACACCGGTTCGGCCGCGATTCATGGCTGCCTGGGGCGCGATGGCATCACGATTTTCATTCTCTACCCAAACGGCCGCGTGGCTCCGCTGCAAGAGCGCCAGATGGCCTGCACGGGGGCGGACAACGTCTTCGCCATTCCCGTGCCCGGCACCTTTGACGACGCGCAGCGCGTGGTGAAGGACACTTTTGGCGACACCGCCTTCGCGAACTCGGTGAATCTCTCCGCCGTGAACTCGATCAACATCGCGCGCGTGCTGGCGCAGTGTGTTTATTACCTTTGGGCCTGTTTGAAACTGCCGGAGAGCGCCCGCGCCACGGCAGAATACGTCGTACCCACCGGAAACTTCGGCAACGTGTTGGCCGGCTGGCTGGCGCAGCAGATGGGCATGCCCGCCGGTGGTTTCCGCGTGGCGACGAACCAGAACGACATCCTGCACCGCTTCTTTACCAGCGGCGATTACCATCAAAGTGACGTGCATCCGAGCCATGCGCCGAGCATGGACATCCAGGCCGCCTCGAACTTCGAGCGCTTCCTGTATTACATCCTCGGTCAGAACACCGAGCGTGTGCGCGAGGTGATGACGCAGATCAAATCGGGCGCGCCCTTCAAGATCGACCTGCCCAAGACCAGCCTGCGCTCCACGCGGATGGATGATGATCAAATCGAGCGCGTCATCGCCCAGATGTGGCAGGACTGGCAGTATGTGCTCGATCCGCATACGGCCTGCGCCTTCACCGACATGGCGCAGGACCGCGTCAGCGTGGTGCTGGCCACCGCCAGCCCGGCGAAGTTTCCTGAAGTGGTGCAGAGGGCCACCGGCAGTGAACCGACGCATCCGACGCTGGAGGCGCTGAAATCCAAAACGCTGCAAACCTGGCCGCTCAACGCGGACGTGGCCGAGGTGAAGGCATTCATCCGGGAACACACTCGTCACGGAACGAATGCTTGACGTTCAGGGCAGCGGCTTGGTTTAATCTCAAACTAGTTCTATGAATTTGCCCACCCACACTCCCGCTGGCTCACTCTACCTGGATGTTTCCAGTCTTCTGACGGTTGGCAGTGATGTCGGCAACGGCGTCAGTCTTGCCGTGGACCCGCTCTATGTCTGGGGGCTTCTCATCGGCGGACCGGTGTTGATCGTTGCGGCGCTCATTCTGGTGAAGGTCAAATACGCGGGCGTGAAGTTCTTCACGATGGAATTTGGCAACGGCTCATTCTTCGGTCGCCTGAAGGCCATTTCCCCTCATCTCGTGCTCGGCTCGGCGATGCTGCTGCTGGGTTTCGCCTCTGCTTACGCTGGCTGGCAGCTCATGGGGTATTCCATGACCTTGAATGCCGCAGGGTTGATCGAAACACACCACGACGAGACCACTCGCTATGCCTGGGAAGACGCTGACAAAGCCTCCGAACGCATCAAATCGACTGGATTCTGGATCTCCTTCGCCAAGGACGGTCGCAAATGCCGCGTGAGTTTTCAGCAGCGCCACATCGGCGAGGCCTTGCAGGACAAGGCCATCGCCATCAGTGAAAACGCGCTGAGCGCGATCAAGGTGCCGCGCTCCGAGGAGTGATTATTGGCAGCCTCTTGAAAAACTCATGAGGCAGCAAGTAAGGCGTGAGATGTCAGATGTGGTGCTGCTGTAGGCGACACTTCTCATTTCTCACCTCTGACTTCTCACGCGGGGATTTTTTGAACAGGCTGTCAATACGAGGTGCCGGTGATCTCGTTGGCCATCAGATTGATGCGCTCAATGACCTCATCGGCTTCCTCCTGAGTCACGCCCATATCGAGCAGCGTCTCCACCAGGTGGCCGGTAAACTGCGAAAAATGCCGCCGCGTGATGCCGCGCCCATGATGCGCATGCGCCAGTGGCCGACCGGAGTACTGTATCGGCCCGCCGGTCGCCATGACGAAGAACTCGCGCTGCATCGCGTGCAGCTTGTCCAGCGCGGTGTGGCTGAAAAACGGTGCCAGACCTGGATCGGCCAGCACGCGGACGTAAAAGGCGGGAATGAGCACGGAGATCATGTCCTCGCCGCCGAGCCTTTCATAGAGAGAAGAAGGTGGAGGGTTCATGCCATTCTTTAGAGCACAAAACCGACCGACTTTGAAGCTGCGATTCACGCCTCTCAAATCAGGCGCAGTGAAAGCCAGTGAACGCATGATGCAGGCACAAGAATGACGCACAAAAGCCGTGCGCAAGTGGCACCGTTCGTGCAATTGAAGCGGCATGACCCTTCTTCAGCAGTTGCATGAGACATCCGCCGTGGCCCATGATCTACTAGTGCTCAGCATCGTCATCCTGAGCGGCATCGGGCTGGGAAACATCCGTGTCGCAGGCGTGAAGCTGGGGGTGGCGGGTGTGTTGTTTACTGGTCTGGCAGCCGCGCATTTTGGCATGCGGCCAGCCGCCGAGGTGACGCATTTTTTGAAAGACTTTGGCCTCGTTCTATTCGTCTTTGCGCTCGGCATGCAGATGGGACCGGGATTTTTCGCCTCGCTGCGGCAGCAGGGGCGCGTCTTGAATGGTTACGCCTTCGCCCTGGTCGCTGGGGGCGCTTTGGTGGCCGTGTTCGGCGGTTGGATGCTCGGCATGTCACCACCCGCGATCTCAGGCCTCTTTGCCGGGGCCACCACCAACACCCCTGCGCTCGGTGCCGCCCAGCAGGCGCTGCTTTCCGCGCATGCGGATCCCGCGCACGTCACCCTGCCCGCTTTGTCTTATGCGGCGACGTATCCGCTGGCCATCGTGGGCATCATCTTGTCCCTGATCATCCTGCGGGTGTTTTTCAAAGTGGATGTGACCGCTGAAGCGGAGCTATTCCGCCAAGAGCAGGGCGCGGGGATCCAAGCCCTCCAGCGCATGAACATCTGCGTGGGAAACACCAACCTCGACGGCATCGCCATCGCTGACGTACCGGGCGTTCACGAGGCGGGCGTGGTCATTTCGCGCTATCGCGCGGCCTCTGGTGGTGAGGTAAAGGCCGCGAGCCCTGAAACGCGGCTGCACCTAGGTGATGTCATCATGGCGGTGGGCACGCAGGCCCATCTGGAGCAGTTCCGCCTCGTCATCGGTAGCGTGAGCGAGGAAAACCTCATGAAAGCAGCCGGCAGCGTCACCTACCGCCGTGTTGTTTTGACCAACAAGCGCATGCTGGGCAAAACGGTGCGAGAACTTGGCCTGGAGCACCTGCACGGCGTCACCGTCACGCGTGTGAGCCGTGGTGATCTCATCTTCACCGCGCTGCCAGACCTGCGACTGCAATTTGGCGACATGCTTCAGCTTGTCGGCGATGAAGAATCCCTCAACACCGCCACCAAGGCGCTCGGCAATGCCGTCCACATGCTCCAGGAGACCAAATTCGCCGCTATCTTTGCTGGTATCCTACTCGGCGTGCTGCTGGGGCTGTATCCGTTCCGCATCGAAGGCCTGCCCGCGCCGGTGCGCCTCGGGCTAGCCGGTGGGCCGCTCGTCATGGCTATCCTGCTGAGCCATCTGGGCCGCATCGGCCCGATGGTCATGCACATGCCCATCAACGCGAACCGCGCCCTGCGCGAGCTCGGCATCATCCTCTTCCTCGCCAACGTCGGCTTGCTCTCGGGAGAAAAGTTCATGACGACCGTGTTCTCCATGCAGGGGCTGCAATGGGTGCTGCTCGGCCTTGTCGTGACCATGCTGCCGCTGCTCGCTGTCGGCTTCGTGGCTCGCAAATGGCACCGCATGAATTTCATGTCCCTCTGCGGCCTGCTTTCCGGCGGCATGACCGATCCCCCTGCCCTGGCATTCGCCACGAGCATGGGGCGTTGTGACTCGCCCGCCATCGCCTATGCGGCGGTGTATCCGCTCACGATGCTCCTGCGCATCGTCGCGGCACAAATCATCGCGCAGATGGGATGAAAGGCGCTTATTTCAGCGGCTTGATCAGCACTTTCGAGTTTCGACCGCTCTTGTCGTATTTTTCGCGGCGGCTTGGCGGCAAAGCATCGGGGTCAGAGACGATGTAGCCCATCTTTTCCTCGAAGAACCGGAAGGCCTGCGTGCTGAGGGCAAAAAGCACCTCGCAGCCGCGCTGCCTCGCCGTTTCCTCGGCAAAGGCCACGAGCTTGCGACCGTGATTTTTGTTTTTGTGCGAGCGCCGCACGAAGAGGCAGGCCAGCTCGGCGATCTTGCGGCCTTCCTCCTCGTAAGTGTGAACCGCGACGGAGCCGACCGGATTGCCGTCGAGTTCCAGCACAAAGAAGTCTTTGATCTTGGATTGAATCTGATCGCGCGAGCGCGGTACGAGCGCGGCATCATCCACGCTCTGCTGCATCATGGAAAGCAGCGCCGGCACGTCACTGGCGCGGGCTTTGCGGATCTGCTGGTATTCATCGCCATGAATCATGGTGCCGACGCCCTCATTGGAGAACAGTTCGGCCAGCAGCGCCTCATCCTGCGTGCCATCGACGATGTGGACACGCGGCACGCCTTCCTGGCAGGCCAGCGCGGCGTAGCGCAGCTTTGAAAGCATGCTCACGTCATACTTCGGGTCTTTGGTCTTGTACATCTCCTTCGCGTCCGCAACGGAGAGCTGCGCTAGGCGCGTTCCATCGGTAGCGCTGAGGCCGGATTCGGCCACAAAGATGACTTTCGCGGCTTGGAGGGCGATGGCTACTTCAACAGCCACGGCGTCCGAGTTCAAACGCAGCGTGGTGCCTTTGCCGTCATAACCCAGCGGCGGCAAAATCGGGATGATGTCGGCTTTGAGCAGTGCGCGCAGCGATTCTTCATCGACACGCTCAATCCGTCCGGTGAATTCCTGGTCCACGCCATCGATCACACCCGCTGGATGCACCGCCAGAGCGTTGGAAACCGCCACGGGCATCTCCAACGCGGTAAGTTCAGCCGCCAAGTCACTGCACTGGCGCATGATGGCATCCTTGGCGATCTCAATGCCTGCCGCATCCGTGCGGCCCATGCCGTCGTCATTGTAAAGCGAGATGCCCCGTTGCTCCGCAAGAGCACGGACCTGTGCCCGAGCACCGAAAACCAGAATGACCTCAATGTTGAGCGATTGCAGCACCGCCACATCCTGCAACAAGCTGGCAAACACTGGCTGCGTCATCAAAGCACCGTCGATGGCGATGACAAAAACTCGCTGCCGAAACTGCGGCACATAGCGCAGGATGCCGCGCAGATCTTCAAAGCGTTGCTGGGGTTTGGCTGGGTCGTTGTTCACAGGTGAGCCGTCACGATAGCACAACTGTGGCGATTTCGTCCCAAAGTTTCAGCTTTGGTTCGGCAACAAAGGGATTGCCGCTTTGCGTGGTTCTGCCAGCATCGGAGGCGCATGAGTCTGGAACCCGAAACGCCCTCTCCTGAGCCGCCGCTGGTGATCATCAAAAATGTCTCCAAGTCATTCGGCAACAAGAATGCTCTCACTGATGTGACGTGGTCACTGCCACGCGGGCAGATCAGCGGGCTGCTGGGGCCCAATGGAGCAGGCAAGACGACACTCTTCCGCCTTCTGATGGGTATCCTGAAGGCCAGCGGTGGTAGCATGAGCATCGCCGGCAAGGATTGCTTTGAAGATCGTGTGGTCGTGAAGCGACTGGTGGGCTTCCTGCCGGATGAGCCGGTGTTTTACTCCTACCTGAGCGGCACGGAGGTGCTGGAACTGAGCGCCGGCATGCATGGACTGGAGGTGAAAGAGGCACTCACCCGATTGGTGCCGCTGATCCAGCGGCTAAACATGCAGGAGGCGATGAACCAATATGCGGACGACTACTCCCGCGGCATGAAAAAGAAGCTCGGACTGCTGCTCGCCTTGCTCCATCAGCCGCCGCTCCTCATTCTGGACGAGCCCACGAACGGCCTCGATGTGGAATCAACACGCCTGTTCTTCGATTTGATGCGTGAGCAGGCCGCTGCGGGCACAACGATCGTGTTCTCGACACATCTGATGGATCAAGTGGAGCGCCTGTGCAGCCACGCGGCAGTGATTTGCAGCGGCAAATTGGTCAAAACCGGCTCGCTGGCGGAAATCTGCGGCGGCAGGCCATTGGAGGAGGTCTTCGTCGAACTGACCACATTGGGGGCATGATGAATTCCAACGTCCACCAACCTCCCACGCCGAACGGGCAGGTGCTGCGCAGCCTGTGGAAGGCGGTGCGGCAGCGTGCGCGTGGCCGTGCGAAACGACAGGCGCAGATGATGAAGCGCAAGACGGGCAGCGAATCCAATCCGCTAGCCGGGCTCGGTGTGCTGTTGATGATTTTGCTCACCAGTTTTGTACATCTCGGCCTCGGCTACACGCTCGTCGATACGCTGGAGCAGGCGCAAATGATGGAGCACGAGCAGCGAGGAAAGCTGGTGGTGCCAGATTACCTCAATCGTTACCTGGACCCCGCAAACAAGTATGCCGGAGCGCAGCCTGACTGGATGGAACGATTGGCTGATAGGGCCGATTCCTGGCGGAGTCGTGAATTTGGCGGAACCAAGGTCGTGCAACGCGCCAAAGTGCTCGAACATGCCCGCCAGCATGGTCGCGAAGGGTTTATCAGCGAGGATGATGCAGTGAAGTTCTCGCTGAAGAGGCCGAGCGAGCTTCCAGCCACGATGTGGCCGTTTATTGGCGTGATGTTCCTGTGGTGGTTTTTGATGCTGGTGTTTCAGGGTGAAGGGCTGGAGATGGATTTTCAACGGCGGCGGCATCCGATGTGGGAATGGCTGGCGAGTCATCCGGTGCGGCCGGTAGCGGCGTTCTCAGCGGAGATGTTGGCCGCGTTCATGGCGAATCCCGTCTATTGGGGTGCTCCGCTCTTCTGGTTGGTCGTGTGGAGCTCGGCGCATGGCTTTGGCTGGGAGGCGCTGGCAGGCGCGGTGCTCGTAGGCGTGCCGCTGGCGGTGGCGGCCTCGTGTTTGCACAAAGGACTGGAGATCGCGGCGCTGCTGCGGCTGCCCTCGCGCACGCGGGGTGCGGCGTTGGGTCTCCTGTCATGGGCGGGCTACTGTCTCATGATGCTGCCGCTGTTCATGTTCAGCATGCCGATGATCAAACGGGCGCTGCTGCATGTGACGATGCCGCTGGGCGAGTGGCTGCCTTCGTGGCCTGCGCGGATGATTTTGAGCGGATGGTCGGAGACGCCTGCGCTGTGGCAGGCGGTGGTCATGGTGCTTGGTTTGAGTGTGCTGATGCTGATCGCAGCGGTGGTTGTGTCATGGTGGGGGACGCAAATCGGCATGCAGGCCAGCAATGCGACGGCCACGGCGGCACCGCGCACGCTCCAAGCGGGTGGAAACGGCTTCTTGAGCCGCCACCCTCTCTACCGAAAAGAACTCCTTTGGTTCTGGCGGGACAAAGGCGCGGTGGTGCAAGCCGTTTTGATCCCGCTGACCATCGGCGCGATGCAGGCCTTCAATCTGCGTGGACTCGCCGAGATGGCCGCCGGTTATTGGAACGGCATCTGCGGCTTCGGCATCATCTGCGGCACTTACTTCCTGCTCATTCTCGGGCCGCGCTCACTGGCCTCGGAGGGCTCCGCGCTGTGGATGACGCTCACCTGGCCGCAGGGGCTCGAAAACCTGCTGAAGGCCAAAGCGCAGCTCTGGTGGATGCTCGCCAATGGCATCGTCGGCATCGCCTTCGCGGCCACGCTGGTGCTTTTCCCGGCGGACTGGTGGAAGATCCTGCTCGTCGCTCTCGGCTGGATCGCTTTCAGCCGCAGCCTTGCGGAGAAATCGGTCACGCTGGTGATGGCTCCGTCTTCTTCCGGCGAGGTCGAAAGGCCGCCTGCTGGCAGGCAATGGGCGGCGATGCTGGGCACGCTGGCCTTTGGCAGTGGGGTGATGATGCAAAACTGGCACGCCGCCGTCCTCGGCGTGGTCTTTTCATCCCTCACCGCCGCAGCGATGTGGCAGAACCTCCGTGCGCGGCTGCCCTTCCTTTACGATCCGTGGTCGGAAAAACTGCCGCAGGCACCCACGCTCATGCATTCGATGATCGGTGTGACGATCATGGTGGAGGTGATGGCGTTGATCACTGGCATCGCCCTCGGCATCGGCGGAGTGGATGCGCTGTGGAAGGCGCGAGCCATCTCGTATGGCCTCGTGGGCCTGCTCGCATGGGGTGGGATGGTGAGTTTCCTTGATGGACGCGGTGTGTCTCAGAAAGACATCTGGCGCTGGACTCGGGATGGCGGCCAAGCCGTGCCTTCGCTCATCTCCGTCTCCTGTGCCGTGGCCGCAGGCGTGGTGCTCGGCGGTGTGGCGATGCTCTACCTGTTCATCGCGCAGTTTTTTCCCTCTGTGCAGGAGCAAATGAGCCAGATGCACGACAAGCTGCACACGGAAGGAAACTGGTGGTGGATGTTCCTGATGGCTGTGGGCTTTGCACCGGTGGCAGAGGAGTTTTTCTTCCGCGGGCTGCTGTTCCGGGCGCTCGACCGCGAATGGGGCGGACGTGCGGCGCTGATCGGCAGCGCGGCCTTCTTTGCCATCTATCATCCACCGCTCGCCTGGCCACCGGTCTTCGCCGTGGGCCTCGCCAACGCCTGGCTCTTCAAGAAAACCGGCCACCTGGGTGCCTGCGTGGCCCTTCACATGGCTTACAACACCGTGGTGATGCTGGCGACTTGAGCCCTGCCCTCAACGCAGCACAACTGTGGCGATTTCGTCCCAAAGTTTGTCGATCTCCTTCGGTCCGTGCGAGGGTTTACCGGCCTTCGAGAACCAGTAGTCCGCGTTCCATTGATCGCCCTCGATCACATGCAGGAGCGCATGAATCCACGATCCCATCTTAGTGTGAATGTCCTGGGCGATGTTATGCGAGGCCTCCCAGGAGCCGTTTTTGATCTGCCAGAGAGCCTGTGCCTCCGGCGAAAGGGTGGACGGGTCTTTGAGAGCAATGAGTTCGGCGGGTGTCATGGGGTGGCGCAGTTCGGAGCGTTCTTTTCAGCGAATCAGGCCGTAGGCCGGATGTGTTTGGCGGAGCAAGCGCGATAGCTTTCAAGACTCCGCCGCCAAACTATCCGGCTATTCGGAGCGTGGAGGCGATACGTCACGTTTGGGCCGGATAGTTCGGCGAATCAGTCCAAGCTGTTGGCGACTTTTTTTGCGCCGAACACATCCGGCCTACGAAACTCCAAGGCTGCGGTTGATCTGCGCCACCTTCTCCTCCCAGGACATCAAGGGCTGCCTGGAAACCAGGGCAGCCATTTCTTCGCGGGTGGTCCACGGCTTGATCGGCTGGAAGACCTTGCGGGGCTTCGCCGCCTGTTACGGCTTCGTTTCCAGGCATGGTTCAGCTTTGGTTTGCATGAAGTGAAAGTAACGGCTTCGCCCTGATCCGGCAAACGGCAATTCCCGCGCCTCAATCCTCCGGCAGCGGGCGGCCTTTGGTTTCTGGCAGGAAGAACAGCGCGAAGAGGCCGAGCAAGAAGATGAGGCTCATCCAGGTGCCGGCGCTGCGGAAGGCCTCCAGCTCGGCGGCTGCCTCGGCGACTTTGCGCACGGCTTCCTCAGGGATGGCGGGGAGCGCTGCTTTCGCGTCTTTGGCGAGGTTGGATGCCAGCACGCCGAGCGTGATGGGACCGCTGGCGGCAATGAAGCGGCCGACGTTGTAGCAGAAGCTCGTGCCCGTGCTGCGCAGACGTGTGGGGAAAAGCTCCGGCAGGTAAATGGCAAAGCCGGCGAAGATCGAAAGCTGGCAGAAGCCCATCACAAAGCTCATCCAGATGTCCGTGGTGGTCTTGAAGCACTGGTAGAAAAAGATGGTGGAGGCCATCGCGGCGATGAAGGCCACGGCGAAAACCGGCTTCCGACCGAAGTGGGACGCGGCCTTGCTGAAACAGAGCATGCCGAAGAAAGCGCCCACGTTTTGCACGATGAGATTCGCGGCGGCCCACCACTGCTTGGCGGCCTGCACCTTGTCAGCAGGCACATTCTGCTCCGCCAGCGCGGCGGCGATGGCTGGCGCGGTGAGCTTGTTGCTGAAGAAGCCGATGCCCCACAGGCCGATCACGGCGGAGACGCACAGCAGCATGCCAAACAGGGCTGGTGTGCGCCAGCGTGCCTCGCCAAACAGGCTGGCGTAAGATCCCATCGCCTTACCACCGACCTCACGGCTCGCGGCCTTAGCGGCGACCCATTTTTCCGGCTCTTTCAGCCGCAGCATGATGAAGATGCACAGAAAGGCGGGCACGGAGCCGATCCAGAACAGGTATTTCCATGACACGTTCGGATCGACGTCAGAAACCGCCATGGCGCACAGGCCAGCGGTCACGTTGCCGACGGCGGAGAGCGCCTGGAGCATTCCCAGACCCTTCGCACGGGCAGTGTCAGGCAGAGAATCCGCCACGAGGGCAACGGCGAGGCCAAACACGCCACCAACGCCCAGACCGGTGAGCGCACGATAAATCATGAACTGATCCGCGTTCGCCGCGAAGGAGGACAGACCGGTGAAAACCGAATAAATGAGCACCGTCAGCGCCAGGGTCTTCGCGCGGCCGATACGGTCACCGACGGCACCAAAAATAAGACCGCCGGTGGCCCAGCCTGCCACGAAGACAGCCATCGCCATGCCGCTCAGCTTCGCCTGATCCCCCGTCGGATCGAGCGCCTTGAGCGCGTTGTCACGTGCCAAAATGAAAAGCTGCTGGTCGAGGCAGTCGAAGCACCAAGCAGCAGAAGCGACAAAGAAAACAAACCAGTGGTAGGGATTGAGTTGCTTGTGCCAGGGCAGTTCGGGATTGGGTGCGTTCGTGGTGCTCATGAGAAGCGCGGATGTTGAATGACATGCCCGAGGATGACAATCACGAAATCACGCGAATCATGCCGCCACATGAACGCAGATTCTTTCAAGGTGATCGGCATCGGCGCGGAAACACGGGACGAGTTCTTCATCGTGCCGGAATTCAGCGCACAGGAGTGTGTGGCGGAGGCCGCCGCACATGCGGAAGACAAAGGCGGCCCGGTAGCGACGGCGCTGGCCGTTTTGAAAGCGCATGGGCATGAATGCAGGCTCGCGGATGGAGAACCCGCTCACGCGGTGATTCTGGTGCGCCAGCATGACGGGGCACGACAGATCGTTTTCATGCCCTCATCGACTCCTGAGCCAGTGTTTGAGCCGAAACTGCTCGAAGGTGCGCGACTGCTCCACATCAACGGCCGTCATGAAAATACCTGTCGTGATGCCCTGCGGCATGCGCAGGCCCGGAACATCGAAATTTCCTTCGATGGCGGCGCCGGACGCTTTCGCGAGTCTATTCGTGATTTGTTCGAGGCCAGCCATGTGCGCATCGTCTCGCGTGATTTCGCTGAAAAGTGCTCCGGGAGCACGGATCTGACTGCAATGGCCGCCAAACTCCTCCAACGGCCAGCCAAGCTGCTCGTCATCACCGAAGGAACACGCGGCAGCCATGTGTGGAGGCCAGACGGCACGCATTTTCATCAGCCAGCGTTCCAAGCGGAGCCGCTGATCGACACCACCGGCTGCGGCGATGTGTTTCACGGTGCCTTTTTAC
>JBIKYB010000217.1:0-8706 GCA_044355475.1 Prosthecobacter sp. | reverse complement strand
AGCGGTGCCTTCGCGCAGGAACTCGGGGCAGTAATAGACACACAGCAGGCCGGAACCGATGAGATCGGCAAAGAACTCGCCCACAATGGCGCGTGTGCTGCCTGGAAGCATCGTGCTGCGGAACAGATCGTGTGTGGTTGGTTCTTCTCACGGATCGCGGTGGCGATCTGCGCGGAGACTTTGCGCACGAAATCGAGATTGAGCCTACCCGCAGCCTGCGAGGGAGTGCCGACGCAGATGATGCTGACCTGCGAGGCTTTGACGGCGGCGGTGGCATCCGTCGTGGCGTCGAGGCGGCCCTCACGCCTGGCCGATTGAAGCAACGCCTCAAGTTCGGGCTCGATGATGGGCGAGATGCCCGCCTTGAAGGCATCCACCTTCGCCTGCTGCACGTCGGCCCCGATGATGTGATGCCCCTGCTCCGCGAGACAGCCCGCCGTCACCGCCCCGACGTAACCGAGACCGAAGATGCTGACATGATGTGTGGCGGATGGCATCTCGCAATCAAGCATGCCCCCGACGACAAACAAACATCTTCACAAGCAGCCACACCTTTGCCGAAAGAGGAAGCAGTTATCGAGCCCCTGATGCAGGAGCGGCAGGAAAAAAAACGAGCTACAAGCACACGCCCAAAACAGAGACACTCACTGCTGACTGTGGCTGTGAAAACCGGCTCATCCCAGCCGCGCATCCACCGCTAGCAGCGCCAAAACGCTCACGCTGTCGCGAATCCTGCCGTCACGCGCCATCTGAATCGCCTCAACGACTGGCAAACGCAGCACTTCCAGCTCCTCCGTATCCTCTGGCTGCGCCTGCGCAAATGTGAGACCCGTGGCGATGAAGATGTCGCAGCTCTCGTTACTGGTGGAATTGGAAAGCTGAATGCCAGAGAGCAGCGGCTCGATTTTTTCCGCCATGATGCCGGTTTCCTCCAGTAGCTCACGACGTGCGGCATCCTCGGTGGATTCACCCGCCGGACAGCCTCCCTCGGGGATTTCCCACTCGTAACGCTGGTGGCAGTAACGCCATTGGCCCACGAGCCAGGTGAAGCCCTCGTCATCCAAGGGAATCACGCCGACGGCGGTATTCTTGTATTCGACGACGCCGTAAATGCCGGGGCCACCCGTCGGTTTGATGACCTGGTCTTCGCGCACGCGAATCCACGGATTCGCATAAGTCTCACGCGTGGAGACGGTCTTCCAAGGATTGGGATGTTGGGGAAGTTCAGTTTTCAAAGTTCAAGGTTCGGTGGAGAGCCGCAGTCCGTTGGCTTCGATTTTGACCTGCTTGATCGCTTTCAGCACCGGCCCGATCGTCGGGTGTGTCTGGTAAGGACCGAGATAGCCGTACATCTGCATACCTTTGAGCATGCCCTCTGGCACCGTTTTGCCGGGAATGCGCACGGCGCTGACTTTCGTATCAGGCCCCAGAGCGGTCATTTCGACGGCGAAGTCGATCTCGCCGACGAGGTAACGCTTCGTATCCTCCCAGAACTTGGCGGTGTTCATGGGTAGGCTGGCATCGGTGACGATGAGGCTCTTGGCGGCGTCGAGCGACTTCACCCGCAGCATGTCCTTGTAGGTGCCGTTGCCGCCATCCGGTGCCAGCAGCAGGAGTGCGTTCAACTCAGCCACCGTGAGCGTCAAAGCCACCGTCTGGCCCGCGTTCGCGGCCTTGGCAAAGTCGGCGAGCCTTTGCTCCAGCCCCGGCTGCGGGGCGACCTGCGGCATCACCACCGACGTCGACTGCGTGAGGAGGCCGATTTCCTTGTCCATCGTCACCAGTGAGTACCAAGACCACCAAACGATGAAAGCGACCACCGCCACCACCGCCGTCATGATGATGCAGCCGTAGCCGGAATGAAACTCGGCGGTTGGAACTTTTTCGATCTTTGCCATGCGGGGTAGTTCAAGGTTCAAAGGTCGAAGTTCAAGGTTCAAAGTTTGAAGTTCAAGGTTTTATTGCACCGTTCTGGGTTGCGGCAGCGATTCAGCGCCTAGATTGCACGCATGGCAATCGAACGCCTTGAAGACATTGAAAGTTGGAAGCTTGGGCGAGTCATCTCCACGCACATCGACGAAATGGTCAAGAAAACCGGCCTGGGCAGTGATTTTCCACTGCGCGACCAGATGTCACGCTCCGCTGGCTCCATTATGGACAATATCGCCGAAGGCTTCGATGCCGGCAGCAACCCTGAGTTCGTGCGGTTCCTTTGGTATGCCAAACGCTCCGGCACTGAACTCCAAAGTCAACTTTACCGGGCTTTGGATCGCCAATACTGCTCCCGGATCAAATTTGACGAGCTATACGCTCTCATCCGCCAAACCAAGGCCAAGATCGCCGCTCTCATCCGCTACCTCAAAGACAACAAAGATCCCAACAAAGCCTGACCGCCCTCAAACACGCAACCTTGAACTCTGAACCTCGAACCTTGAACATCTTCGCATGAAAATTCTCGCAGCCATGTCCGGTGGCGTGGACAGCAGCGTGGCCGCCGCGCAGCTCGTCCGCGCAGGGCATGACGTGTCCGGCGTGTACATGAAGAACTGGATCAACGAGGAGAACATCATCGGCCATTGCCCATGGGAGGAGGACATCGTGGACGCGGAGGCCGTCGCCAAGCAGCTCGGCATCCCGTTCCGCGTCGTCAATCTCATGACCGAATACCGCGAGAAGGTGGTGAAATACCTCCTCGAAGGCTATCAGGCCGGCATTACGCCGAATCCTGACGTGATGTGCAACCGCGAGATGAAATTTGGCGTGCTGTGGGACTGGGCGAGCGAACACGGCTTCGAAGCCATCGCGACCGGACATTACGCACGCAAGACGATGCTAGAGGCTCGATCCTTGATGCTAGATCCAGCATCCAGCATCCAGCATCCAGCATCGATCTATCGCGGAGCCGATCAGAACAAGGATCAGACCTACTTCCTCGCCATGATGCAGCCGCATCAGGTGCGCATCGCGCAATTTCCCATCGGGCACATGCTCAAGCCGGAACTGCGCGATCTGGCGCGTGAGTTTGGCCTCAAAACAGCGGAGAAAAAAGACAGCCAGGGCATCTGCTTCATCGGCCAGGTGAAGATGGAGGACTTCCTGCGCACCTTCGTGCCGGACAAGCCCGGCCCCATCGTCAATCTCGAAGGCAAGGTGCTCGGCGAGCATCGGGGACTGCATCTTTACACCCTCGGCCAGCGCAAAGGGCATGGCGTCGCCAGTCCGCTGCACAAGCAGGCATACGTCGTCGTCGCCAAGCGTCAGCCGACGAACGAACTCGTCGTTGCCATCGAAAGCGCCGACACACCGCTGTTGTGGGCGCGCAAAGCCGTGCTGCACTCGATTTCGAGTACCGGAGAGCCTTTCAATCACGAGCGCCTGCTCCAGGCCCAGCCACGCTATCGCTGCCCTGCTGGTGATGCCATCTTCCGTCCGCTTGGCGAGGGCCGTGCCGAACTCGAATACACCGAGCCGCAGCGTGCGCTCACGCCGGGACAGATCTGCGCGTTGTATGATGGTGAGCGCTTGCTCGGCGGAGCGGTGTTTGAATCCATCCAGCACGAATGATCGCGTAGCGGAACTCGTGAGAGTTCCGGAGATCGGCAGGCTCACGCCAGCCCCTACGGCACATACTTCCTACTCATGACTTCATCTTCCATCCTCATCCTCGGCGGCGGTTGTTTCGGTCTTACCGCCGCGCTCGAACTCCGCACACGCGGTTGGAAGGTCACGGTGATCGACCAAGGCCGCCTGCCACATCCAGACGCCGCCTCCACGGACATCAGCAAAGTCGTGCGGATGGACTACGGCAAAGACGAGCAGCACACCGCCATGGGCGAGCGCAGTCTCACACGCTGGCGGGTCTGGAACGCGAAATGGGGCGAGAAGCTGTATCATGAGGACGGTTTCCTCGTCATGTCGCGGAATGAAATGCAGCCTGGCTGCTTCGAACACGACAGCCGCGAGTTTCTCACCGCGCGCGGCCACAAGCTGCGCCGAACATCCGCCGAGATGTTGCGCGAGATACATCCCGCGTGGAATCACCGCGCCTATCGCGATGGTTATCTCAATCCCCTCGGCGGCTGGGTCGAAAGCGGGCGTGTCATCGCCAAACTCGCCGCTGAAGCACGCACTATCGGCATCGAGATCATAGAAGATGTCGCAGCCCCTCGCCCACGTTTCGAGGGAGAACGCTGCATCGGCATCGCCTCCAGCAACGGCATTCAATGGAAAGCAGACAACGTGCTCATCGCCGCAGGTGCGTGGACGCCCGCACTGCTGCCGCACCTGCAAGACGTGATGTGGGCTACAGCGCAGACCGTATTTCAATTCAAGCCACAAGATCCTAAGCTCTTCACACCGCCGCAGTTTCCCGTCTGGGGAGCTGACATCGGCAAAACCGGCTGGTACGGCTTTCCCGCCAACGCGGATGGCCTCGTCAAAGTCGCCAATCACGGCCCAGGCCGTCGCGTGAACGCCAACGAGCCGCGTTCGATGCCCGCTGGCGAGGAAGAACGTTACCGCACCTTTCTGCGCGAAACGTTCCCTTCACTCGCCGAAGCCCCACTGCATTCCTCCCGTGTCTGCCTTTACTGCGACACCTTCGACGGTGCCTTCTGGATCGACCACGATCCTGCTCACCCTGGACTCATCGTTGCCGCCGGTGATTCCGGCCATGCGTTCAAGTTCACGCCTGTGATGGGCGAAATCATCGCTGATGTCGTCGAGCGAAAGCCAAATGCTTGGGCTTCCCGTTATCGCTGGCGTGAAAAGACCAGCGCGCATTCAGATGGAGCAAGGGCTTCGAGGAGCGCTGATTTATAATCCGCAGCAGCCACTCAAACACGATCATCTCACTTTTAGGTCTGAAGCGTCGAAGCTTCCGGCGGAGTGCTGCGGATTAAAAAATCCGCGCTCCACTAACCCCGGAACAACGCGCCCAGCTTCTTCCCCAAGATCACGCCTGCACCGAGAATCGTCACCGCGAGGAAGATCATCGCCCACACGCCGAGGGCGGATGCGAGATTTGGCCCACTACCGAGCGAGAGCACCAGTGAGTAAATTGCCTTGGTGATTGGGAAGTGAGCGGCTTGTTGCGCGAGGATCATCGAGTCACTGACTTCGAGCATGGCGAAGGAAAAGGCCAGCAAGCCACCGGCGACGAGATTGGGAGCCACGAGCGGCAGCGTGATGCGCCAGAGGGCTTTTTCGGGACGTGCACCAAGGTTTTGCGCGGCTTCCTCAAGCGTGGGGCTGACTTGTTGGAAGCCAGCGGCGGCGGAACGCACGACGTAGGGCAGTCTTCGCACCGCATACGCGATGACGAGCAGCAGAATCGGATCTTCGCCGAGCATGAGCCAGTGGAAAGGCTGGCCTTCACGCGTCATGGCGAGATAACCGAAGGCCATGACGATGCCCGGCACGGCGAGCGGCAGCATCGCCATCGCATCAAGAATTTGGCGGCCCCAGATGCGGGTGCGAACAGAAACATAGGCCACCCCGATGCCAAGGACGAGCGCCACGAGCATCGCCAGCGCGGAGTATTTCAAACTGTTGGCGATGGAGGACAGCGTGAGTTCATGGCCGAGCGCGTCGTGGTAGTGAGAAAGGGTGAGCGAATGCGGAATGACCGTGCCATACCAGTCTTTGGAGAATGACAGCAACACGACACCGAGATGCGGCAGCACCGCGAGGAAGGTGACACCAGCGAAGAACGCGGTGCAGGCCCAGCCGAGCCAAGGGGGTAATTGAATCGTCTCGCGGCCTGTCGTGGCCCGTCCGCCACCGCTGGAGCTCGAGCTGCCAAAGAGCAGATTGCTCGTGAGGTAGAACAGCGTGCTGAAAACGAGCATCACCGTCACCAAGGCATAAGGAAACGGATTCCCGCTGAGATCATTGATGCTGCGAAACACCTGCACGGCGGTGACGCGGTCGTAATCAAACAGCAGCGGCACGCCCATCTCGGTGAACGACCACACAAACACGATCGTGCCGCCCGCGAACACGCCGGGCATGATGAGCGGCAGCGTCACGCGCCAGAAGCGGCTCCACGCGTTGCAGCCGAGGTTGGCGGCGGCCTCTTCCATGGCCGGGTCGAGATTCGACAGCGCGGCGGCGGCGTTGAGGTAAATGATCGGGTAAAGATGCAGCACCTCCATGAGGATGATGCCCAGCATGCGCTGCTGACCGAGCCAGTCGGTCGGATGCATCGCATCCATGAGGCCGAGATGGATCAAGAAGCTGTTCAAAGCTCCCGCCTGGCCCAGCATGGCCTTGATACCGATGGCACCGACGAACGGCGGCAGAATCATTGGCATGAGCACGAGCGAATTCAGTAGCGCACGGCCTGGAAACGCGAAACGCACATAACAAACCGCCAGTGGCAGCGCGATGACGAGCGATCCGAGCGTCGTCCAAACCGCGATGATGAACGAGTTCCACAAGCCTTCGCGATACAGCTCGTTGAGGAAGACTTCCGTGATGTATTCCAGCGTGAACTTTTGATCCGGCCCTCGAAACGCCGATTCCAGTGCCGCCCAGATCGGATAGGCGAAGAAGCACGCGAAGAACGCGGTCATCACCAGGAAGATCAAGATGGAGAGCGATTTGGACATGGGGATGGGATCAATGACGAATGACGAATTCAGAATGACGAATGAAGCCCGAAGCTCGAACGACGAACCCAAAGGGTTTCACGAGCTTTGAACATTTCGTCATTGGGCATTCCTTCGTCATTCGTTATTCTGGTTTCGTCATTTGCGACGGGTTCACGTTTGGATCGCTTCAAAGGGCTAAGAGCCGCGCCTTGCCATGGTGCCGGCACGGATGAATTGGGTGCGGAAGGCGTCGCCTAGTTCGCGGGCGAGGCGGGTTTCCTGGGTTTTGTCGCGTGCGGCGAGGATTTTGGCGACGCTGCCAGTGGCGGCCTCGTATTTCACGCGGGTGAGGTCTTCGAGGACGGTGATGGCACGTTCAGGCATGCCGTTGTCGATGATCTGCTTCCAGGCCTCATGCAGTTCGTTGTGTGAATCGACGCAGATGACGCGGACAAGGAAACGGATGGCGTTGAACGCGGCACCCGTGCGTTCGGGGTGGTAAGTGAAGGCCTTGGCCTTGTCGAAAGGCGCTTCTTTGCCATCGCTCATGCGTGCGATGTTTTCTGGGGTGTAAAGGTCATGACGTACAGGCAAACGGCGCAGCGCATGCTGACGCGGGCCACCGATTTCACCGGCGCGATAGCTCCAGAGCCTCTGACCTGGCTCACCGAGCACAAATTCGATGAACGCTGTGGCAAGCTCAGGATCGGGCGCACCGCGCAGCAGACCGATGGGATCGACGCTGATCGAAGTTCCGCCGAGTGGGGCGATGAAACCGACGCGTGAGGTGCCGTCGTCCCTGCGCACGTCTTCTTCAGCGGAACGACCATAGAAGTCGATGCACATGCCTGCTCCGGCATCGCCACGAGCGACTTCGAGCGGGATTTTCGTGGAAAAGTCGGTGAAGTAGCGCGCATTGGCGCTGATGCGAAGAATGAGGCGCAAGCCTTCATTCCACCCTTCAGCCACACCTTGGGCTTCGAGTTGTTCGGGCGTGAGTTTGGGGTTTGGCAGCGCTTTGAGCCGATCAATCGCGATCTGCATCTGCTGTTGGATGAGCATTTCGAACGCCTTGGTGACGGAACCACTCTTGCCGGGGTCACTGAGGGCGATCTGGCCGTAGTAGCGCGGATCAGCGAGATCTTCCCAGGCGTCAGGATCGTCGGCGATGCCGATGCGGCGGAGCACATCGCGATTGAAGACGATGCCGCTGCTTGAAAGGCATGTGCCGCACCAGCGGCCCTGAGGGTCGCGGAACGGCTCACCGCTGAGTTTTTCGGGAATGCCGCTCACGCCGAACCAGTCGGGATGTTTTTTCATCAAGCCGCTGATTCCCGTTTTTTCGCCATCACCGGCCACCAGCGTGCCGGCCTTGGCCTGCTGCTCGAAATCGTAAGCACCTCCGCCAAAAAACACATCCATGCCGGTGCTGACGTTGGAGGCGAGGTAGGCTTGGCGTGCCTCATCTTCGGGCGCAGCCTTGGGATTCAAACAAGCCTGCGCCACAGCGGGAGACCATGCTTTTTTCAAATCACACTGCCAATGCTGCTGAAACGCGGCGGTGGCTTCGGATTTGATGAGCATGGCGATCTCGGAAGTGCCGCCGGGGACGCGCCAGTCGATGTAAAGCGTCTGTCCGGTGCTCTGCTTCCAATGCTGGGAGAAGGCATGACCAAACTCCTCACGAATGCGGTCATGATGCGGCGAGATGATGACGAGGCGACGGTCATAACGCGCCGGAGCGGTGCTCTGCGCCGGTTTGAGCAGAAACGGTCCGATCATGGTGAGCAGCATCGCCAGCACGACGACGAGTTCCTTGCGCCACTGCCGCGCCCATGCGAGCACGGCCTGCGAGCGCGGATGTTGAAGCACGTCTTTCATTTGCGCAGGATCACCACGTCGTTCATTCCCGCCATGGCGCGGGCTTCCTCTTCAGAAGGCGTGCGGATTTCCTGCGGGTTAATTTCACACACCTTCATGAGCGGCCCGTTCTGCACCTGAAGGAGGTATTGCACGGTGGGGCCGAGGTAAGTGGTGTCGATGATGTGGCCGGGGAAACGATTCGTGGAGTCGGTGAGGTTGGCGAAGGTCATCGCCTCGGGTCGAACGCTCA
>JBIKYB010000216.1:0-8710 GCA_044355475.1 Prosthecobacter sp. | reverse complement strand
GCCTGCTCGACTTGCCCTGCACCGGACAAATCAACTTCAAGAGCATTTGGATAGCATAGCCACGCGGCGTGGCCCGCTCCTGCTCCCAGTTTTCCAGGGTGCGTTTGCTGATGCCGAGGAACTTTGCCGCATCCCGCTGGCTGAACGCCTTGCGTTCACGCCATTCTTGGAGAGCGCGGGCGAATTTTCTTGGAGTCACCCCTTTGGGCAGTTTCATGGGCATGCAGCAGGACTACGCAGAAAGCGGAGTGACGTCAAGATTGCGCAGGCACCTCAAGGCACCTTCCAAACCCTGCGACCTACTCAAACCTCACGGCATCATTTGGTGATGCAAACGGATGGAATCCTGAAGTCACGGTGACGAGGCCTCCATTCATGGACCTCCCAGATCTCTTTCCCGCCAACCCCATGCAACTGCGCACGATTCGTCATTACAACTTCAGCGAGGTGTCCTCCGCGATGCAGAAGGCCATTCGCCGGGGAGATGCGGCGTTGGCCGGATACTGGGCCTTGGAACTGTGGCAGAGCGGCTTCGGCAAGTATGTGTGGAAGCGTCTGCTCACCATCAGCGCGGAGGACTGCTGGGGCATCCTCACGCAGGAGGTGAAGGCGCTCCATGACAGCTACCTCGTCATCAACGATGGCATCCCGCCAAAGCAAGCGAAGGGCCGCATCTTCATTAGCAAGGCGGTCATCTTGCTGTGCTTGTCGAAGAAGAGCCGCGATCCCGATCACCTGCAAAATTACGTCTATGACCAGACGGCGGGTCTTGATCCTGACACGCTGGCGCTGGAGTTGCGCAACAGCGGTGACTACGTTGCCATCCCCGAATATGCGTATGACTGCCACACGCGCGAGGGCAAGAAGCGCGGCAAGACCAAGGCGGACTTCTTCAAGGCAGAACAGGCGGCATTGCAGCCGTTGCAGCCGGGGTTGTTCGATCACTTGATTGAAGGCTGACGTGATGGTCGCAACAAGCGCGTTGATGGTCGCAACAAGTGCATGTCGGGGGTTGGAATATACTCATACCTTGCGGTGCCTCTGAGCCTGTAAAACGCCTCCAACGCGGCAACAACGGAGGCTGGTTATGTGCATGCAGGTGAGTCGGCATTTTTGAATCCGATAAATGGTGATCAAATCGGTGCGACACACGCAGGCACGGTGACGAGGCCCTCAGGATGCCCACATGGGCACTCCAAGCCATGAACACCACTACTACCGCCTCGTCCCCCATCACCAAACCCATGCTCGCCGACAAATGCGAGCGTCTCCATGCCCTCAGCTTCCCGCTGCTGGCCACGCCCAAGCTCGATGGCATCCGCTGCCTCAAGATCAATGGCCGCGCCCTGACGCGCAGCTTCAAGCCGGTTTCGAACCGCTTCATCCGCGAGTGGATTGAAACCAACCTGCCCGATGGGCTGGATGGCGAGTTGATCGTGAAAGGCACCACGTTCAATGAAACCGCCGGTCATGTGGGCCGCGAGAGCGGTGAACCCGACTTCACCTTCGCCGTCTTCGACTATGTGAGTGACGTGCTGGATGTGCCCTATGCCTGCCGGATGCAGGAACTCGCGCGACTGCCGGACTACGAGCGCGTCGATAAAGTGCTGCCTGAGGAGATGCATTCGCTTGATGACCTCATGGCCTATGAGGAGCGCTGCGTGGCTGAGGGTTACGAGGGCGTGATGATCCGCACGCCGGGTTCCCCTTACAAGTGTGGCCGCTCCACGGAGCGTGAGGGTTACCTGCTCAAGATCAAGCGCTTCGAGGACGCTGAGGCGGTGGTGCTCGATACCTACGAGGGCATGAGCAATCACAACGCGGCTGAGAAGGACGCGTTTGGGCGAACCAAGCGCAGCATGGCGCAGTCCGGCATGGTTGGTCGCGGTGAACTCGGCGGCTTTGTCGTCAAGCAGGTGGAGACGGGCATCGAGTTCCGCGTGGGCTACAACCACGTCGTCGGGGGTGTGGACCGCATCACTCTGTGGCAGCAGCGCGACGCGCTCATTGGCAGGATGGTGAAGTACATGCACCAGCCCAGCGGGGCGAAGGAAGCGCCCAGGTTCCCGAAGTTCATCGGGTTCCGCGAGCCGTGGGACCTCTCATAAGCGGTTCGCAAAATGGTGCTCAAAACGGTGCGACACACGCAGCCACGGTGACGAGGCCAAGGGGAAGTCCGCATGGACTTCAATCACCCGCACCCATTCCATCCTCATGAAAACCGCTGATCCTAAAGCCGCCATCATCCAGTGGGGCATTGAACTCGAAACGCGCCTGCCTGCCACCAGCCAAGTGGTGGTGGGCAGTTACCACGCCGGTCATCCAGTCACCACCGGTCGCACTACTGCCGGTGCCCGCAGCAACGCGCCTGCCTTCAACACTGGTACGTGGAAGGCCGAGCGCGATGGCTCCATCCGCTGCGACGCCGGGCAGATACCCTGTGAATTTGTGTCGCCCATCCTCCATGGTGAGCAGGGGGTAGAGCATCTGATCGGATTCGTTGAATGGCTCAATGCTCTCGGTGCCACGGTGGACCGCTCATGCGGCTGCCACATCACCGTGGGCATTGAGTCGATCATCGGCACGTCCGACACGAAAGCAGTGAGCGAGTTCATCCGCAAGCTTGCCCACATTGCACGCTGGCACGCACGCAGCCTCTACGGCCAGACGGGAACGGACCGCCACCTGAACCACTACAGCCACCCGCTCTATGAGCAGACCGCCGAGCACATGCGCAAGATCGTCACCTGCGAGCAGGAGCGGGTCAAAGCCGAGTGCGCCGAGCAATGCGGACGCGGCATGGTGAATTTTAGAAAAGCGTTCAAGCGTGACCGCGATGGCCGGTTCATCGGCGTGGTGGAGTTCCGCGTCTTTGCCGGCACACTGAACATCGAGAAGATCATGCATCACCTTGCCAGTGTGCTTGGGCTGTGTCGCCGCGCCTGCGAGGTCCGCTGCCTTGGCGGGTTCGGCAAGAACAAGATCCAAGCCAAGCGCACCGCCACGGCGTCGGATGGTCTGCGCTTCCTGTGGGACTACCTCGGGTGGACCGGCAGTGCGCGCCCCGTCGCCCTTGGCCTCTTCGGCAAGCTGCACTCGGAGTTCCGCCACTACCGCAAGCATGCGCAACGGCTCTGCCAGCAGTTCGATGAACGCTACCCCGATGCCAACCTTTAAGCCTTTGCCCAAACTATACGCAGTCTGCGGATAGTCGGGCCAAACCAAGAACAACGAACCTGAACCCAACTGAAACTGATATGTGTGTGATCCTGATATGTCCTCAAAATGTGCGCCCGAAGTCCGAGGTGCTGTATGCCTGCCATGAAGCCAACCCGCATGGTGCGGGCGTGGCGTGGCGCGAAGGTGGCCGCGTGCGCTGGCAGAAGAACCTCAATACCGGCGAACTCGTCACCCTGCTCAAGAAGTTGGAGGGCGAAGTGGTCATCCACTTCCGCTGGGCCAGCGTGGGCGGGGTGGATGCGCGGCTGTGCCATCCGTTCCCTGTCACCCCTAAGGCATCCACCAGCCTGAGCGGCATGGCGGAAACGGTGCTGTTCCACAACGGCACGTGGAGCGGGTATGAAGACGCGCTCAAGCGGTTGGCGCAGCACCGCAAGGAACCCCTTCCTGTAGGACCGATGAGCGACACTCGCGCAGCGGCGCTCGTGGTCCATACCACCGGTCCTGATTCGCTGCACAAGCTGCCAGGGCGCTGGGTGTGGATGAACCACGCTGAGACGCGGCTGTTTGGTCCATGGGAGGCGTGGGGCGGCATGCAGGTGAGCAACACGTTCTTCGTTCCACGCCTGCGGTCTGCTCAAGCACGCCGCAAGGCGACGCAGACTGCGGATCACCGACCACGCCACCAATCCTGCCTCTTTACCTGCTAACTCAAACCCAAACCCAAAACGAAACCGATATGAAACTGTTCAAACTGATCGCCAGCCGTGCTGGCCAAGTGCTCTTCGATGACCGTGTGGAGGCTGACTCCCCGCGTGAGGCCCGCGAGCAGATGAAAGCCCTGCTCGGGCTGCAATCACTGACTGGGGTGGTCTATGCGATCACCGAAATCCCCATCGAGCTCATCCAGAGCATCGTCGATGCGAAACTGGCGGAAGCCCTGCAGCGGGTGCGCAGCGGCCAGCCACCGGCCAGCATGGAGCAGATGATACGTCCCATTGCGAGTGCGGCAGTCCGGGAGCAACTCGCCACGTTGCGCACGGTGCAGCCGGATGATCCGCCCGCAGGGCCGCAGCGTTTCGACGCGTTCACGCCTGCGGACCAGATCATTGGCACGACCACGCCAACGATGAAGCCACGGCGCAAGCGCGTCAGCGTGACCACCAATGGCACGCTGGTGGATTGGAAGGCGGTGAAGCGGTTGTATCGCCGCACTGGTTCCATCAAGCAGACGGCGGTGCAGTTCGAGCTGTCGATCAACTCCGTGAAGGCGCGTATCCGCCGGGAGGGTTGGACCCATGAGTGAGCGCCTTTCCATCACCAAGTATGGCCAGCGGTATTGGGCCGTGTGGCTCGACGGCGAACTGCTCGCAGTGACGCTCTACAAGAAGGGCGCACGGGCCATCACGGCCGCGATTACGACGCTCTCCACGCATCACGGGAAGGAGGTCCATCATGGCATCCAAGCCGCGTGAACGTGCGCTTAAACAAGCTCCGGCTTCCCCGATGAACTGGCGACCGCGCACGGCGGAGGATCTGATCGGCCAGGCACGGCGTGTGGCGTTGGCGCAGGCGAACAAAGCGAAGCGGCTTGCCAGTGATCCAAGCGCCACGATGAAGCTGTTGCTCTATGGCCCGCCGGGCGTGGGCAAGACCAGCGTGGTGGAGTTGGTGGCCTTGCAGCTCGCAGGCACGCCGCTGTCGATTGAAGACTACAACGGGCGTGAGGTGACGGTGGACCTCGTGCGCGAATGGATGAAGCAGCTTCCTTATGGGAGCTTGTTCAGTGCTTGGTCGGTGAAAATCGTTAACGAACTGGACCGCTGCTCCCGTGAAGCGCAGGACCTGCTGCTCACCTACCTGGACCGACTGCCACCGGGCCGGGCGTTCCTCGGCACGAGCAACCTGCAGCTCGATCTGCTCACCGAGCGGTTCCAGACGCGGTTCCAAGCCATTAAACTGCTGCCACCGACCACGGAGGAACTGGCGGCGTTCCTGAGCGCTCACTGGGCCGTGCCATCAGTCACCGCGAATCAAATCGCCGTGGGCAGCGGCGGCTGCGTGCGGGCCGCGCTCGCTGACCTCGAATCCTACCTCGACCACCAACCTTCATGAGCCTGTTCACCACCGCCCAAATCCCCATCCTTCACGATAACCCCGGCCCATGGATCATGCATGTGCCCGTGGTGTCCACGCGGCACATCCCACCCAGCGAGGCTGAGGCGTTGCTCCGTCTTCGTCCGCTGGAGTGTCGTGCACCGGATGATCCGCCCCTGTTGGCCCACCTCCTCGATGGCGTGGGTCATCTGTTCCTCATCGAAGACCTCGATGCCGATGAAATGACGACGTTCCCGCACCTGCGCGGTGTGCTCTTGGCCATCAAGGCCCGTGGCTACGCCTATGCGCGCCTCGACGCCGATGGCGAAACCTTTTCGGACCTACCGCTCTTCGAGTGGTGACCCCCAACCCTGAACCCGAACCAACGAACGACCATGCAAAACATCCAGACCATGATTGATCAACACGGCGGCTTTGAAGCCGTCCGCACCCGCTACCTCCGCCTTGAGAACCCGCCGTTCATGCGGCTAGTGATCGAGGTCATCGGTGGCCCGTATCCAAACGGCGCGTATGAACTGAGCATCGCGCATTACTCTGAACAGAACGGTGATGCCATGCGTGATCCCGAGATTACGTTCCTCGTGGTGCCTTCGACAGAGGGCACGACATGGACACCGCTCACCTATGAGAACAGTTACCTCGGAGCCTATCAAGTCGTGGCTGAGGCGAGCCGCGAGGGCTTGATCAAGGTGAAGCAGTCACCGTGGATGAAGGAACTGCGCAGCTTCGCCAAACAGTGGGACATCAATATTAAGCAGCAGGGGTTTATGGCCGTGTTCCAGCGCCAATATGGTGCTGCAAACGGTGCGACAACGGAAGGCACGGTGACGAGGCAAGGAGACGGCCCGCAAGGGCAATGAACCTGAACCCACCTACCCATGAGCAAGAAAGACATGATCGAACAACTGCGCCACCGTCTCGCCAGCAATGATCGCTGGGCCTTGCGCGCCCTGATACGCATCTACCAGAACCAGACCGCCGACGAACAATGCCGCGAAACCACCATCGAGCGCAACGGTATCGGGTTCACCGGACCTGATGCAGAAATCCTCACCAGCTTCGCCCGCCAGTATCAGCGACGCGGTGGCCTGAGTGAACGGCAGATGATCATCCTGCGCCGCCGCATCCCCGCCTATGCACGCCAGATCGTGCAAGGCAGCGACACCACGCGTCTTGAGGCGGCTTTTTCGACCACTGCAACTACGCAAGCTGCGGACCTCAGTGCCTGAACCCAAACACCCCACCACCATGCCCACTACGTCCTCTCCTGAAATCGAACTGCCGCCCGATGCCGCTACCGCTGAGGATCATCGCAACCCACGCCGCCGCAGGAGGGATCGCGATGAAGATGAACCGCCCCCTGATGTGGGGATGCTCGTGCAGCCGGAGCCTCGTCATGATCTCGACAAGATGATCCTGCATCCTGAGGTGAAGACGGACATCCACGCTGGCCTGCGAGCGCTGGAGATCCGCGCTGATCTGGACCGCATCTGGAACCTGAGCAGTATCCAACCGCAGCGGGGCCGTTGTATCCTCAACTTCTACGGCCCGCCCGGCACCGGCAAGACGCGTGCAGCCCTTGGCATCGCGCTGCGCCTCAGCAAGCCGCTGTATCAGGTGGACTATAGCGCGGTCATCTCGAAATACCTCGGTGACACCGCCAAGCACATCAAAGCGGCCTTCGCCGTTGCACGCGATCACAACGCGGTGCTGTTCTTCGATGAAGCCGACAGCCTGCTTTCCAAGCGCGTATCAACCAGCGAATCCTGCTCCACCAGCATCAACCAGAACCGCACCTGCCTGATGCAGGAACTCGACCGCTTTGACGGCGTGGTGATCGTGACCACCAACCTTTTCGAGAACTACGACCCCGCGCTGCTCCGCCGCATCCAGCGCCACATCAAATTCAGGCTTCCCGATGCTTCCATGCGCAGGGAGCTGTTCGTCCTTCATCTCCCCAACCCAGATCGGGTGAAGGCGGATTTCGCGGTTCTCGCGGAGCTATCGCGCAGTCTCTGCGGTGGGGACATCCTGAATGTGTGTGTGAATGCGATTCACGCGGGTAGCACCGATGCGGACACGGCAAAGTGGCAGGTGACGCAGGGGATGCTGGAGCGGGAGATTGCGAAGGTGAGGAAGGCGAAGGCCGAGCACTCGGGGGAGAGTGGCAAGAGTCGTAGAAGGATTGGGTTTCAGCCGAGTTGATCGGCGGAGAAATTGCTCTTCAGTAGGCCGGGTCATGTTGGCCGTGGACGTGGAGCGGAGACGGGGTGTGAGGGGGTCTGATAGGCTCTACCGCCATGTTACCCTTGTTTCACCACCGCCCAGCCTGACGACCATCCTCGCCTGCCTGCAGTTGAGCCGGAATGATCCCCGCATCGTCCATCGTTGTCTCCAGGCCATCCACCATCAGCTTCCTTCAGCGCAGCCCGATGAGCGCGAGCGGTTCCTCCGGGTCTTGCCGTTGCTGGAGGAGTGCTTCTATGAGATTCCCGGCAGCGCCGAAGACATCTGGTTCGAGGGCAGGCCCAGCCAGCCGCGCCCTCTCACCCTTTGGTCGTCTCGTCGGTCGCCGCCCCGTCCTCGGCCGTTTGCCTAGAAATCTCTAAAGCTTGGGAAGCTCCGAACTCGCGCCGCTATCACCTTGGTAAAGCTTATTTAAAATTTGACCTCAGGCAAAAGGCGTTTCAAATTTCGACCTATGTCTAGCGTAAACTTTAACATCAACAATAGGCAAGTTCAGGTCAGCCAGCAGAGAATTGAAGCTTTCCTTGCTGGTGATGAAAAGGGCGCCACCACATTAGGATCCTTTGAATCGTTTAAAATTTTTTTCACGGGCGGGCCCAAAGAATCGGAGCTCAAGACACTCTTTGAGTCCATAAAACACAGTCCGGGCCCCGATAGCGTGGCGAGATTTGCGGCACTGGCCGAACACGCGGTGGACCCGAGCGCTCTAAAAGTCCAGATGAGCGGTCAACCTAATGCCGACGGCAAAGTTGAGGTCGGTTTTTTGATCCACAACCAGCTTATGATGGAGCCAAAAAGCGTGGGCCAGCAAGCCACGCTGGCCATACTTGGTCAGGCGCCTCGCATCGAAATCAACATCGCGGAATTTACGCCGGATTGGATGGGCGGGCATAGAATAGATGATGATGAAGCTTTCGTCGGCGTGACACGTGAAAGTTTCGGAAGCGGAGGAATCCACAAGAAGGTGGCAACGAGTGCTGCCGACGCTCCCACCGGTCTGCTGCGGGCGGAGGACAGCACCGGAGAAAAGGATTTCTTGAAAGAAAGCCAGGTGAATGATTTGGCGTCTAAAAGAGGCGCTCCGCTATGCTGGATGGGTGAAAGCTGATGGGATTTGGAGGTCGAGACGGCCAGCCATCCAATAGCAGATGGTTTTGAGGTTCTC
>JBIKYB010000215.1:0-8754 GCA_044355475.1 Prosthecobacter sp. | reverse complement strand
ACCGACGTGCTCGCCCGCATCGTCATGCACGGCCTCGCCGGCCCCGTGAAAGTCAGCGGCCGCACCTACAACCTCGCCATGCCGCCTTTGCCCCAACTCACCGATGAAGACATCGCCGGCGTGCTCACCTACATCCGCCGCGAATGGGAACACACCTCCAGCGCCGTCGAAACCGCCAGCGTCACGAAAATCCGCGAGCAGGAAAAAAGCCGCATGATGATGTGGACCGAGACCGAGCTGAAGAACCTCGGGAAGAAGCCAGCTTCTCCGTCAAAGTGAGAATCAACTCCTCCAGCACCAATCGGGCTAGCGCGGCATCTTTTTGCTCCAGTTGCGGCGCAACTGGGCTACTTTAATCCCGCCAGAAACGCGATCACGTCCGCCGCCTCTTGCTCGGTCATCGCTTGCAGCAGACCTTCTGGCATCAAGGACAGGTGTTCGACTTTCTGACTTCTGATTTGAGCGCGTTCAAAGGTCTGCGGCTGGCCGGTGGGGAGCTTCAGCGTGACTGCGGTATCGCCGGGATTCACGACGAAGCCGGTTTGCACGCTACCGTCCTTCAAGGTCAGCATCCACGTCTCATACCCCTTCGCGATGGTCTTGGAAGGCTGATGCATGCTTTCGAGAATCTGCTCGCGAGTGAGTCGTGCGCCCACTTTGCTCAAATCGGGTCCAAAATCGCGGCCGGTGCCGTTCACGATGTGGCAGGCGAGGCAGGCGGCCATTTTGCCGGTCATGCTGACGAGTTCGGCACCACGTTTCGCATCGCCCTTCACCGCGAGGAGCTTCTTGGCGTCGAAATTCATGCCGAGCGTTTTGAGGCGCTGGTCGTGCGGCAGGAAGCGCTCGAAGTAACAGGCAATCTCGGGATTCGGGTGTTTGGCAAGCGCGGCGTCGAACTTGGCCTCGTTTTTCGCAATGGAATTGGCGAGAAGAAGAGCCTCGGAGGGCGATTCAACTTTGGAGGGGCGACGAGTCGTCGCCTCTCCTGAAATCCAATCCCACAGCAGGCGGAAGCCGTGTGGATCGACTTCGCGTGCTCCGATCATCGGCATATGGCCGTTGCCACTTCTCGCAATGCGGGCCAGCAGCACACTCTGCTCCGGCTTGCGTGGTGAAATCACCCGCGCGTCGGCAAGACCAAGGTCGCCGCGCACTGGCCTCTCATCCAGCATCAGCGTCTCCGCCATGGGCAAATCCGCGTTCACCATGAGTTGCACACTGCCGCCGCCGTGGCGGCGATGGCAATGCGCGCAGTTGGCGTGAAGCCAGGCGCGTGCTTTGGGTTCAAGCTCTGCCTTCTCATCATGACTGGAGACGAGGCGGTTCTTCAAGCGCTCGAAGAACGGCCCGTTGAAGAGTTCCGCATGCTCATCGGGTTTCTTGTCGCTGATGCTGACGAGCTGATCCGGCTGGAAGCCGAGCGCGAAGCCACTCCAATTGTTGTGGCAGCGGGCGCATTCGGCGCGGCCGTGGATGCGCCAGGGTTGTTTGTCGATGGTGAACTCTTCGCCATCAGCACCGACGAGTTCGGCGTCGGTGCCCTTGTCGTTCCATCGGTAGGAGTAGCCGTTCCATGTCTCGCCATCAAAGTGCAGCACCTGCGTCTCGATTTTCTTCTTCAGCGTGATCGTGCGGGCGAGAACAGACTCGGCGGGCCATTCGACATTATAGTTCGGCTTCGCTGAATTGCCGCTGGTGGTGGTCTTGATGCTTTTTCCTTCGGGAAGGGCCACGAAGCGGCTCGCGCTGGCTCCATCCTGCCACATCGGCTCGACGATCTCGAAGGGCAGAACGCCAGCGGCAGGTGTTTGGGCGGTCGTGTCGGTGAAGAGGCCGGTTTCGCTGAGTTTGCGTGGGAACTGACTCGGCTTGCCGATGGCGGGATTTTTCGTGAGGCGAAAGATGCGCGTGTCTTTTTCCCAGTTCATCCAGTACACTTCGCCGTCCTCGCTTTGACCGAAG
Organism: Prosthecobacter sp.; assembly: GCA_044355475.1. Lineage (GTDB taxonomy): Bacteria > Verrucomicrobiota > Verrucomicrobiia > Verrucomicrobiales > Verrucomicrobiaceae > Prosthecobacter. The sequence goes on along the minus strand of JBIKYB010000215.1, from coordinate 6,789 downwards.
CTGACGATCTTGTGCGGCGTGTCGGCGATTTCCTCGCGGCGTGTGACTTGCGTGCCGTCATGCCAGAGCGCCCAGATTTTTCCCGTCTCGTAGTCGCCGTAGATGTAGGCGTCACGCAGCTCGGGAAAGCGGCTTCCATGATAGACATAACCGCCGGTGATGCTCGCAGCCTCCGTGTGTGGGTGCGCGGCGACCGGCGGGATGATGTCGCCGGGGCCTTTGGTCTCTGGCATGATCGGCTGGCTGGCCTCCATGGCACTCCAGCCGTGATTGCCACCTTTCGGGACGAGATGAATCATCTCCCACAGCTCCCAGCCAACATCGCCGCACCATAGGCGGCCTTTTGGGTCGAAGCTGATCTTCCACGGATTGCGGAAGCCGAAGGCATAGATCTCAGGACGAGCATTCGGCGTCTGGAGAAACGGGTTGTCGTTCGGAATGGCATACGCCTTGCCGTTCTCCTCATGATCCACGTCGATGCGCAGGATGGAGGACAAGAAGTCGCTCAAATCCTGCCCCGTCTTCAGTGAATCCGGCGGCGAGGGCGCGGTGGCGTCGCCGGTGGAGCAGTACAGCATGCCGTCGGGACCGAACTGAATCGAAGCGCCGTTGTGACCGCCGCTTTGCCAGGTCAGCAGGACCGTTTCCGACTTGGGATCAAGCACCGGCGGCTCCTGCTGGGTGAGTTTGAAGCGCGAGAGCTTGCTGCCGTCCGGAACCTTGTCGCCATAGACGTAGGTGATGAAGACGAGGCCGTTTTCCCGCCACTTCGGGTGGAACGCGATGCCATAAGCATAATTCAGCGCAGGATGATCAGGCTTGAGGTCGATGAGCAGATCCTTCGATGCCGCGTCTGGGGCATCCTTGAAGCTCCAGATCTTGCCGCCCTTCTCGACTGCGACAAAACGATGCGCACCGGGCACGGCGATCATCTCCAGCGCATCATTGAGCGCGATCTGCGTGAAGACCTGCTCGGGCACATACGGCTTCGGAGCTTCCGGGGAGCCGTGAATGCGGGAGGTGTTCCACTGGGCATGGGAACTTGCGGCAAGCAGGCAAAACAAAAATAAGCGGATCATCCGTGCATCATGGAATAAGCGCCGGGCATTCGCCAAGCCTGAAATTACCTGGGAGGCGGCCTGGCAGGAGTACCCTGCAAAAATTCGTCATTCCACATTCGACATTTGATTCACTCCGTTCACCCTTTCGGGCCGCTTCCTGCGGCGGCCATTCTTTCGACATAGTTTCACCTCAACCCAACCACACACACGCCATGCCACGCCCCGTCACCCTCTTCACCGGCCAGTGGGCCGATCTCTCCTGCGACACGATGATCCAGAAGGCCAAGTCCTTCGGCTACGACGGCGTCGAACTCGCCTGCTGGGGCGACCACTTTGAAGTGGAAAAGGCCGATCAGGCCTACTGCGATGCCAAGCGCGCGAAATTGAAAGCCGCAGGCATGCAGTGCCATGCCATCTCCACCCACCTCGTCGGCCAGGCTGTGTGCGACAACATAGACGCCCGCCATGCGCAGATCCTCTCGCCCGCGATCTATGGCGACGGCAATCCTGAAGGCGTCCGCCAGCGTGCCGCCGAGGAACTCATCAAGACCGCGCACGCCGCCAAACGTTTCGGTGTCAGCGTCGTCAACGGCTTCACCGGCAGCAGCATCTGGCACCTTGTTTATTCCTTCCCGCCAAATCTTCCCGGCCAGATTGAAGCCGGTTACGCCGACTTCGCCAAGCGCTTCAAGCCCATCCTCGATGAATACCAGAAGCTCGGCATCCGCTACGCGCTCGAAGTGCATCCCACCGAGATCGCTTTCGACATCGCCAGCGCCGAGCGCGCACTCCAGGCCATCGACTACCATCCGGCCTTCGGCTTCAACTACGACCCCAGCCACTTCGGCTACCAGGGCGTCGATTATGTGAAGTTCCTCTACAAGTTCAGCGACCGCATCTTCCACGTCCACATGAAGGACGTCTCCTGGGGCATCGGTGACGGCACTGCGGGCGTCTTCGGCGGCCACGTCGATTTCCACAAGCCCAGCCGTTACTGGGACTTCAAGTCAGTCGGCCGCGGCAAGATCAACTTCGAACTCATCATCCGCGCCCTCAACGACATCGAGTACGGTGGCCCCCTCTCCGTCGAATGGGAAGACGGTGCCATGGACCGCGAGTTCGGTGCCACCGAATCCGCCGCCTTCGTCAAGAAGATCGACTTCCCGCCGAGCAAGATCATCTTCGACGCGCAGTTCGCCGAGGCGAGCAAGTAAACCAAATGGACCGCGGACACTCCTGTCCGCCTCAATTCAATCTTCAACACGGGCCGGGATCATCTCCCGGCCCGTTTTGTTCTCAGTCCACGGCCTTCCGCAGCTCCATCGCCGTGCCCACGATGTGCTCCTCCGCCTTGTCGCTCCAGCGCGTCGGATGCGTGCCGTAGATCATCGCGCCGCCGCCTTCGTAGCCGCCCTCTTGCCAGATGCGCAGGCTGGGGATGTAGGCCATCACGTCGTTGGTGTAGCCGCTGACCCAGACGATCGGATCTTTGATGTCCTGTTTGAGGCGGAGTGAGTAATCCACGACGACTTCACCGCCGAGTGTGACCCAGGTGAGATCGTTGCCGAGGCGGACAACCTGCACAGGATAGGGATAGGTCGGTTTCATCGGGCCTTCGTCAGCGATGCGCTGCAAGACGCGCGTGGCATGCGTGGCCTGCCACTTGTCGGTGGACTTCTGCTCTTCGAGAAGCTGCTCCTGCGTCGGCAGCTTGTCGTAGGCCAGCGGGATCTCGCGATACGCAGCGCGGATCGGGCCGGTGAGGCGCTTCATGTTCGTGGTGAGCGCGGCTTCGACCGAGGTGGCGAGTGATTTGCCGTGCGTCTGCGCCAGCTCCATTGTGCGACGCGGGTAGGGGTTCTGATCGCCACTGCAACCGTTCGCAAACATCGCCACGGCATCGGGATGAGCTTGTTCGAGCGCCTGTTGCGCGTAACCGGCATAATCGCCACTGAACTTCTGATGGCCGAGGGTCGTGCAATGACACGCATAGCCGAAGATGATGGCGATCTCTTTGCCTTCAGCGCTGCTGGCCTTCAACACCGGCACGATTTGATCCACCGGGCCGTTGGGATTCGGAAAATTGTTCCAGCCGCCTTTGCCATCCGGCGTGCGGCGGTTCATCGACACACCGCAGCGGGCGGTGCTGTAATCGAGATGTGCGGGCACCGACTTCTGAATCGCATCGCCAATCAAACGCACAATCGTGTCCTCCAGCTTCGCCGTGTACTCTGCCGCCTCCTTCTCACGCAGTGCCACATCATCCGCACCATGAATGCGGCTCGTGCGCAGTTCCGGGCCGCTGTGCGTGTGCGAGGCGTTGATCGCCAGATTCGCCGGTTCGATGCCGTGCTCTTTCTTCACGCGTTCGGCCACGGCGAGTCGGAGATTTCTCGGCACGCCGATCAAATCCATCGTCACCAGCGCAAACCGTGCTCCGGCTTCATCCGTGAGCACAAACGCCTTCGCGAATAGATCGAGTTCCACGCCTTCCGACGGCTTCGTCCGCCCCGCATAGCCCGCCATCCACATGGATTTCTCTGGCGTGATCTTCGCTGAGGCCGCACCAGCCTTCCAGGCGGGCTTTTCTGCCACCGGAGCAGCAGCGATGACAAAAACAGCGAGGAGGAAGGTCAGCCAGAGTTTCATGGCGGAGGGTAAACGCCAGCATCCATGCTTCTTTCTTGTCGCGGCGTGATTGAACCGGGACGGTCCAAGGCTTGCCCCTCATCCAGCTCCGAGTGGAAGTGCTGTTCAGGTCATGAGATCGGCCAGCGTAACGTGCGCGAGAGATTCAACGCGTTTCCATGCACCAGTGAAGTCGAGATGCCGCGTCATCGGCCCCGGCGCGACGATGCAGCGGATGCCAGCAGCCATTGCGGCACGGAGGCCGTTGAGGGAGTCTTCGAAGATGACGGCCTCCTCGGGCTGCACGCCGAGTTTTTCGGCGGCGTGGAGGAAGAGCGAAGGATCAGGCTTCACCTTGCCGGTGTCATCGACGGTGGAGATGTGATGGAAGTGATCGTGCAGGCCAAGCTGGTCCATCCATGAGTCGATCCACACACGCGGACTGCTGGAGGCGATGGCGATGCGCAGGCCGAGCGCGTCGGCTTCTTGCAAGAGGTCCGCCACTCCGGGAAGAAGGTGCAAATGCTGGCGCAGCTCGCCTTCACGGGTCTTGCGCTCGACTTCGACGGCCTCCCAGTCGAAGTCGCGACCGGTGAGCTGTTCAAGGTCACGACGCGGGTCGTAGCTAGTGTTGAAATCGGTGCCAACGACCTGAGCGTAGCGCTCCACGGGCAGTTCGTGGCCGTGTTCGGCAAAAATTTCCCTCCAGGTGTGGTAACCGGTGCTTTCAGTGTCAACGATGAGGCCGTCGAAGTCGAAGATCACGGCGCGGATGGGTGGGAGCATGTGTTATGGAGTGCCGACGAATCGTCGGCCAGCCAACATCTTTTTTTGCCGACGAATCGTCGGCGCTCCATACTGGCGGATGCTCAGCCTGCGAAAACCGTCACCCGAACGTCTGCGTAACTTGCTGGAGTCGTGGAGTGATGCGCCGCTCAGCTACACACCGCCGCTGGAGAACGGATTCATCGCGGATGAGCATGCGGTGAGACTAGGGAGTGGTGAAGCGACCTACCGAAAGGCATGTGAGGCTTTGGACGCGTGGGTGATGTTTCCAGCATGGGCGGAGGTCAGCCGTCAAGCGGTCAAAGGTCAAGAGCCGGGGCAGATCGTGGCGATGATGGTGCGCATCTGCGGGCTGTGGTGGATCAATCCGTGCCGGATTCTGCGGCGGTGCGATTCCGAGCACACGCATGGCTTTGTGTATGGCACGCTGCCGGAACACGCGGAATGCGGCGAGGAGCAGTTTGTGATCGAAAGAAGACCGGATGGCAGCGTGTGGTATGTGATCCGCGCTTTTTCGCATCCGCGGCACTGGATGGCCTGGATCGCGTTTCCGCTGGCGCGGTGGTGGCAGTGTCGGTTTGTGCGGGATTCGCAGCGGAGGATGCAGCAAGCCCTTCAACCATGAACCCAATGAAACCGAATTCCTGGATCAAGCTGCTGATTTGGCTCGCGGTTGTCTTGATGCTGAAGGCACGAGCCATGGAGTCATCGTGGGTGGTGATTCTTCTTCTGTTTTCGCCGCTGTTGCTGATGCCATCTTGGTTTGGCGAACCGACAAGCTTGTGGCGACGCAAGCTCAATGATGCAGCGGTGATTGTGCTGGCCGGATCGTTTCTGCGTGAACCGGGCTGGGAAGCCGCGCTGTTCGCGCTCCCGTGGCTAGTCGTGCGTTTACTGGCAGCGTGGGATGTGGTGATGGAGTGGCGCAAGAATCGCCAGCCATCGCTGCCAGAGGGCTGCATTCAGGCGGCGACTGTTTTTCCCGCCATCGGCGCGGCATGGATCGTCGCACATCGAGCCAATTGGACACCCTGGAACTTTGATCCACTGATCGTGCTTCTCACGGCGGCGCATTTTCATCATGCGGGTTTCACGCTGCCACTGATGGCGGGACTGAATGCAAAGGCGAGGCCAGGCTGCTGGACACGATTTTCGTGCGTAGCGATCTTGCTCGGTGTGCCGCTGGTGGCGGCAGGGATCACCTGCACGCATTTTGGCGTACTCCCATTCGTGGAACCGTTTGGCGTGACGGTTTTGGTGCTCGGGGCGCTGGGCGTGGCCGTTTCGCAGATTCAGCGTGGCTTGGAAAAGGAACGCAGAGGATGGGTGCGACTGGGCTTTGTCGTCTCGGGCGTTTCATTGCTGACCGCGATGCTTTTGGCGCTTGGATTCGGCCTGCGGTATGTTTTCCCGAATCTGGCGCTGACGATGCCGCAGATGTGGGCGATCCACGGAACGCTGAACGCGTTTGGCTTCGGCCTGTGCGGGATCCTGGCTTGGCGTGGGGCGACACGCTGAGGCTCACACCGTAGAGCGCCGGGTGGCCTCGGGAATCGTGCCTCTTTGCCGCATCGAGAGAGGCGACTTGGACTGCGTGCAGCCTGCTGCCGCTCTTGGGAGGCCAGCCTGCTGGCCGTCGAGGGGTGAGAATGCACTCGATCTAGGTTCAGATGTCCATTTTGCCAACGATGGACGTTCTCGTGGGCTGAGAGACTGCGGCGGCAGCGGTCTGTCTCGGAAAAGCGGCAGATGGCTGCCGCAGTCCATGTTTTATCACTTTCGCAGGGCGCGTTTCATCACCACGAGGGCGTCTCCAGGCATGAGCATGGAGGTGGGGCTGGGATTCAAGTCGGTGCCTCCCTCTTTGCGCATGATGGCCACGGCAAGCAGGCGGCCAGCGGAGTCGGCCTCGACCTCAGAAATGCGGCGGTGCGCCCAGGGCGAATCGGGGCCGACCTCGATCTCCTCCATGTCGAGCCCCAACTCGGTGAGGTGATGCTCGAACTCGACGCGGGACTTCGTCTGCGTGCCGAGCAATTCGCGGGCATTGGGATGCAGGATGAGATGCGCGATGCGGTCCGCGCCGATGTGCGCGGGCAGCACCACGCGGTTCGCTCCGGCTTGCAGCAGCTTGCGCTCGGTGGAGGGCACCTCGCCACGGGCGATGATCTGGATGGCGGGGTTCATGTTGCGGGCGCTAAGCGTGATAAAGACATTCGCGGCGTCGTTTGGCAGCACGGTGGCCAGTACGCGGGCGCGGCTGATGCCGGCGGCTTTGAGCACGGCCTCGTCCGTGGCCTCGCCTTGTAGGGTG